>CAVUKT010000034.1:0-35970 GCA_963742055.1 uncultured Actinomycetes bacterium
ACGGCGATGACGATGAGCACGGCCCCGCCAGCCCGGCGCACCTCGGGCGCTCGCCGGCGGACGGAGCTGATCCGGCGGGTGAGCTGGCTTCCCGCGACGGCGATCGCCAGGAGCGGCACTGCGGTCCCGGCGGCGAATGCGGCCGTGAGGATGACCGCCGTCAGCCCCACCCGGTGCGTCGCCCCGATCACCGTGATGGCGGCCAGCACCGGCCCGGCGCAGGGCACGTAGAGGACGCCGAGGGCCAGGCCGAGGACGAACCCCCCGGCCCGGTCGCTCGGCCGGCGGGCGTTCAGCCGGGTGAAGGGCCGCTCGAGCAGCGTGCCTACCGACGGGATGAGGTAGCCAAGCCCCACCACGACCAGCAAGACGATGCCTGCGTCGCGCAGCGAGTCTTGCGGCAGATGCAGCAGGGAAAGGATCTCTGACCCGGCCAGGACCACGAGGCTGAAGCTCAGCACCAGACCGGCGATCACGGCCAGCGGCCGGGCCAGGCCGCGGCGTCCGCGCCGCTGGTCCGGCGTCTGGCGGCCGGTCCGGTGCTCCCCGCCGCCGGGACTGATCCGGCGACCAGCACGACTGGCAGGACGGGCAGGATGCATGGCGAGATGCCCGCCAGGAACCCGGCCACAAAGCCGACCACCACGAGCACGACCATGCCGCTGCCTCTCCGCCGCCCGCGCCGGGATCGGCCCGGTCCTATCCACTATTCGTGGCCGGCCGCGTCGTCTTGGCCGGTCCGCTGACCAGTTGCGGCGGCCGGGCAGGATCACCGCCTGGGCGGCACCAGGTGACGGCTGACTACTCATGGGAAAGTCAAGATTGAGATCTGATATCTTCGTTGCTTTCGTGCTGGTTTGGACCGGACACCGATCAGCCGGGAGGCGTCGTGGAGCTGCGCGATCAGCTGGTGCTCATTACCGGCGGCGGCCGTGGCCTCGGCCGCGCTATTGCCTGCGCCTTCGCCCGCGAGCAGGCCAGCCTGGTGATCAACTACCGGAACAGCCGGTCCGCGGCTGAGGCCCTGGCCGCTGAGATCGGCCCCGACCGGGCCAGGGCGGTGCGGGCCGACGTGACGGACCCGGGCGAGGTAGCCGCGATGTTCGCGGCCGCGCGGGCCGCGTTCGGCCGCCCGGTCACGACCGTCGTGAATAACGCGCTGGCCGACTTCTCCTTCAACGGGGACGCCCGGTCAGGCGTCGATGCCATCTCCTGGGCTGAGTTCGCGGCCCAGCTCGAAGGAAGCGTGAAAGGGGCGCTGAACACCACCCAGGCCGCCCTGCCCGGCCTGCGGGAGCAGGGTTACGGCCGGATCGTGAATATCGGCACCAACCTGTTCCAGAACCCGGTCGTGCCGTATCACGACTACACCGCGGCCAAGGCCGCGCTGCTCTCGCTGACCCGCACCCTCGCGGCCGACCTCGGGCCGGACGGGGTGACCGTCAATATGGTCTCCGGCGGCCTGCTGCGCACCACCGACGCCAGCGCGGCGACTCCAGACGCCGTCTTCGACCTCATCGCTGCCTCGACCCCGCTGCGCCGGGTGACCACGCCGGAGGAGTTCGCCGACGCTGTCCTGTTCTTCGCCTCGCCCTGGGCGCGCTCGGTCACCGGCCAGAACCTGGTGGTCGACGGCGGGCTGGTCAAGGATGACACCACGCCCGGCCAGGCCCGCGCCCTAGCTCACGGCGCGTCCTCAGCCCAGGACGACGCCGGTGCCGGTGACGAAGAGCAGCAGCAAGGGCCCGGACACGTACGCCAGGCCGGCGAGCGCCCGGCAGGAGCAGCAGGTAGGCCACAGCGGAACAGGTGATCGCGACGGCCAGGGTGATCCCGGCGTACCGCAGCCACCGGGGGAGTACCCCCGAGGCGGCGCCGGCCAGGCCGAGGACGGCCAGCGCGAGCATCTTGACCCCGTCCAGCCGAGTTCACCGACTCATACAGCAGTGTGCGCTGCGGCCGGGCTGGCTGCCGCGGCCAGGATGGCACCGAGCACGAACTGGGCCAGCGAGATCGAGGGCGGCGGCCAGCCCGGCGGCGAGGGCGACCCGGGCGTGACCGGCCGCCCCGGACCGGCGTGCCGCCCGGGCCAGGGCGATCGAGATGACCGCCAGGCCGACGGCGGGCAGCCCCTCGGTCAGGGCGAACTGCGCCACCACGGCCGCCTGGTGCCCGGCGAGCGCAGCGGTGATCGACGCCCCGGACGCGGTGAGCTTGGGGCTGGGTGCCGGGACGGCCAGCCCGGCGATCCAGGACACCGTGTAGGCGATCCCGGTGACGCCGGTGACCGTCAGCAGACGGCGGCGGCGCACGTCCCGCGGGGCGTTCAGATCCGTTTTCGTGTTCCTGCGCAGGTCGGGCTTGAGAGCACCGCATGTCCTTCCTCCGGTCAGCGTGCGTCCTGGATCTCCGACGTTAGGAAGGCCCGGTGGGCTCGGCGTCACCCGAAAGTGGACCTGCCAGGTGGAGTCTTCTGTGACCGGACCGGGGCACCAAAGTGCCGGGCGGCCGAGGAGTGGCTCACGCGCCAGGGGCATTAGATGACGTAGATCTTTTCGTCAGTCGTCGCTGCCACCCGGATCAGCGGCAGCCCGAACGGAGGGAAACATGGATCGCACGACCTACCGCACCGTCCGCGTCGAGGGTCTGTCTGTCTTCTATCGCGAGGCCGGCCCGGCGGACGCGCCCGCAGTCTTGCTGCTGCACGGATTTCCTTCCTCCTCACGCATGTGGCAGCCGCTGCTCGACCGGCTCGCAGGGCCGTTCCGCCTCGTCGCCCCCGACTATCCCGGGTTCGGGCACAGCGACGCGCCCGGTCACACCGAGTTCGAGTACACCTTCGACCATCTGGCCGCGGTGGTCGGCGGTTTCACTCAGGCGCGTCGGCCTGACCAGCTACACCCTCGTCGTGCAGGACTACGGCGGCCCGGTGGGACTCCGGCTCGCGGTCGCGCATCCGGAGCGGCTGGACGCGCTCGTCGTCCAGAACGCCGTGGCCCACGAGGACGGACTCGGCCCGCTGTGGGAGACCCGGCGCGAATTCTGGGCCGACCGTAAGGCACATGAGGCCGCGCTGCGGGAGAACTTCTTCTCCTTCGCGGCGACGCGCCAGCGCCACGTAGGGACCAGCCCGAACGTGCAGAGCTACGACCCGGACCTGTGGACCGACGAGTTCGCGTTCCTCAGCCAGCCCGGCCAGCAGGACATCCAGACCGACCTGTTCTACGACTACCGCACCAACGTCGCGAGCTACCCCGCCTGGCAGCACTGGCTCCGCGAGCGCCGGCCGCCCCGGACCGGCAGCTAGCCGGTACTGACGCCCCCGGGGTTGGGACCAGGGCCGAACGCGCCGAACTGCGCCGCCGCTGGCCGGTCCGCGAGGGGACGGGTTGACCCGCCCTCCCGCCACCGGGGCGGCCGGGGCTCCCCGCGCGGCGGCCTCTGACAGGGTGCGCATGTTGCCCCTGGGCAGCACCAGTGCGGCGATGATCGCGGCCACCACGAAGATCAGTGCCGAGTACACGAACGCCGTGGTGTAGCTGTGCAGCGCGGCCGTCTGCAGGTTCGCCGGTGTTAGCGCCCGGCCCACCAGGTACGTGGTGGCGGCCCCGGCGGCCAGCGTGTTGAGCAGGGCCGTGCCGACCGAGCCGCCGACCTGCTGGGAGGTGTTGAGGGTGGCCGACCCGACCCCGGCGTCGGAAGGCGTGAGCCCCAGGGTGCCGGTGCTGAACGAGGGGGCGAGGCTCAGGCCGAACCCGATGCCCAGCAGCAGGAGGTAAGGCAGCACGTGGCTCGCGTACGCGCTGTGCAGCCCGACCCCGTGCAGGAGGTACAACGCCACGGCGTTCAGGAGCAGCCCGATCGGCACGATCACCTTGGGACCGAATCGGGGCAGCAGCACCCGGTTGGACACCTGGGCCATGCCGGCCAGCGCGGCGATCATGGGGAGAAAGGCGATGCCGGTCTTGACCGGACTGAACTTGAGCGTTTCCTGCAGGTAGTAGGTGAGGAACAGGAAGACCCCGAAGAGCCCCATGCTGGCCAGCAGCATGGCCAGGATCGAACCGCCTCTGGTCCGGTCCAGTACCACCCGGGGCGGGAGCAGCGGGTACCGCACCCGGGGCTCGAGCAGCGGCGAAGCAGGCCAGCAGGATCACCCCGACGACCAGGAAACCAATGGTGAAGGGGTTGCTCCAGGCGGTGGTCTCGGCGTGGGAAAAGCCGTAGACCAGGCAGAACAGGCCGCCCGTGACGAGCAGGAGCCCGGGGATGTCCAGCGGGTCGCGGTCGGCAGCCTTGTCGTTCTTCAGCCAGAGCAGGGCCCCGATCGTGGCCACGGCGGCAAAGACCAGGTTGACGTAGAGGGTCCAGCGCCATGAGGCGTATGAGGTGAGGATCCCGCCGAGCAGCAGCCCCAGGGCCCCGCCGGCTCCGGCGATGCCGCCGTAGATGGCGAACGCCTTGCCGCGTTCCCGCAGGTCGGTGAAGGTGGTGGTCAGCAGGGCCAGGACCGACGGGGCGAGCAGTGCGCCGAAGGCGCCCTGCACGGTCCGGGCGGTCACCAGCATGGCAAAGTTGACTGAGGCGCCGCCGATGGCCGAGGCGACAGCGAAACCGACCAGCCCGATGATCAGGGTCCGCTTACGCCCGAAGATGTCGCCGATCCGGCCGCCGAGCAGCAGAAGGCTGCCGAAGGCGAGCGCGTAGGCGGTCACGACCCACTGGCGGTCGGCGTTGGAGAAGCCGAGCGCGTGCTGGGCGGTCGGCAGCGCGATGTTGACGACGGTGTTGTCCAGGATGACCATCAGCTGGGCGACGCCCAGCACGGCCAGGATCCACCACCGCATCGCGTGGTTCGCCGCATGGTCGGTCGTCTCAGCCACGTTCACCGGCGAGGTGCCAGGTGGGCTCATCGATTCCTTCTCTGACTGGGACAATGTGACTCTCCGCTCGTTCAGGCTCTGACCCTCACCACGACGTAACAGCCGCCGGCCGGAAAACGGTGCCGCTGGGAGCAGCGCTGGTCAGCGATTGAGCACGGCTGCGCCGCGCGCCCTATGCCAGCTGCGCCCCCGGACACGGTTGACCTACTTGACCACCGCCGCGAAGGTGTCGAGCCTGGTGGTGCCTGGCGATGGTGAGGATGAAGTCGGCGCCGAACGCGGCCGCGGGACTGAGCGCGCCGCGGAGGGAACGCGCGAGAGTTTCTTCTACGGCGCGGATGCTGGCGGCGGCGGTGAAGGCGTACGACTCGCCGGTTTGCAGCCACGCCTCGGCCGTGGCTCCGTCCGGGCTGGTGGCCCGGGCCCATCCGAACGACAGGTGGGCCGGGGGTCCCGCGGCCTGCGCGTCTGACGCCTGGGACCGGGGCGGCGGGGTCGGCGGGGACGGGGGAGAACGCGGTGATGCCCGGAGCGCCGGTGGCCCGGAACGCTGCTTCCAGGTCGCCGGTGGGAAAGGGCATGACGTGGCAGGGGCCGTCGGGCAGCGGGATGGTCGTGATTCCTGAGCCGAGTGGTTGCGGGTGCAGGTGGCCGGCCTGGCGGATCCAGCCTCCGTACGGGAGGTTTTCCCGGATGGAGGCGGCGATGCCGGGGCCAGGCTGGGCGGTGGCGGCCCGGGCGGCGACATCCAGCTGCTGCGCGCCGCCGACCGCCTCGCTGACCCGCAGGGCCAGGCAGTTGGTGGCCACGACGCCGAACCCGACACCCGGGATGATCGCGACGCCCGCCCGGCAGGCGCGCTCGTGCAGGCCATAGAGGGCGGCGAAGACCTGCAGTTCGTTGCCGATGTCGAGGTAGTGCACTCCGGCGCGCAGGCAGGCTTCGGCGAGCGGGGCCGCGGTGTGCAGGAACGGCCCGGCCGCGTTCAGGACCAGGTCCACCCCGTCCAGGGCGGCGGACAGCGCGGCCGGATCGTCCAGGGCCAGAGCCCGGTGCGGCAGGCCGAGGCGGGCGGCCAGTGCGGTGACGGCTGGTCGCGGTCCGGCCCGCGAGCAGCGGCCGGTGACCGCGCTCGCGGGCGTGCTGGGCGATCAGGGCGCCGGTGTGGCCGGCGGCGCCGTAGAGCATCCAGGATGGTGCGCTGCTCATGGCTGGCCCTTTCCGGCCTGGCCGGACGTGAACACGACAGGCCGGTCCTCACCCACGGTTGAGCCCGGGTGCGGCGGCAGACAGAAAGCGGGAACCGCTGACGGAGAGCGGGAACGGCGGACGGAGAGGTGCTGCCATATTGTCCCTCGGCTAGCTGCGCGCTAGGCGCCACCGAGGTCCGGAGCAGCCGGAATATTGATCTCGTCTACACGTGGGATAGACGAGCACGACTTCCTTTTTCGACGCTACGCCCGATCCGCCGGCGAGACAAGGAAGAGATCATCGCCGTGGCCGAGCTCCCCCTGCCCGAGCGGACCAGGGAGTTTCACCAGGCCGTGGCCGGCCTGGCGGCGCAGGCGGCAGGCTAGCCTGCAGTCTGTGATCACCTGTGTCGTCGAGTACGTGATCGATCCAGCCAAGATCGACGCCTTCGAGCGCTTTGCCCAGCGCTGGATGGAACTGGTCAATCAGCACGGCGGCACTCACCACGGCTACTTCCTGCCCGCCGAGGGCGCCAGCGACCAGGCCCTCGCGCTGTTCAGTTTCCCCAGCCTCGCCGCCTACGAGCAGTACCGGGCCCTGTTCGGCACGGATCCTGAGTTCGTCGCGGCCGACCGGATCAGGGACGAAAGCGGGTGCGTGCTCCGTTACCAGCGCACGTTCATGCGCCCGCTGCTTCCCGGGTAGCCGCGCGGGACGCACGTGCCGCCTGGGTCGGCTATAGGTCGTCGGGGAGGAGCCGGAACCATTTGTGCGGGGTGAGGGGGCGCATCGCGCGGAAGTCGCGGCGGTCGAGCGTGAGCATCGCGTCGGTCCGGTACTGGGCCGCCAGGGCAACATTGACCGCGTCAGCCAGGTCCAGGTCGAGGCCTGCGTACTGGCGCTGGACCATGCGTGCGGTATCCAGGACCTCAAGGCCGGTTTCCGGGATCTGGAAACGGGATTGCCCGGCCTGGGCGAGGACGAAATCGATGATCGCGGTCCGGGCCTGGGATCCGAAGCGGGCCTTGGCCAGGTGGTCAACCTCGGTGAGCACCAGCGGCGAGATGATCACTGTGCCGGCTTCCTGCAGGACCGCCCGGCATGCCGCGGACTCAGGGGCGTTGCGGTCGGACGCGGCGATGATGCCGGAGGTGTCAGCGACCGTGATCACCGGCGGGCGGCCGCCTGGGCGACTGCCTCGGTGACCTGGTCGCTGGTGGCCGGGTCACCGCTTCCGTCGAAGGTGGGCCAGTCGAAGGAACCGTCCCAGACCCGGTTGCTCATGGCCGCCAGGTGAATGCCTTCCCGGATGATCTGCGCCTCAGGGACGCCGCGGCGGGCGGCGATCTCCTTGATCAGCGCCAGATCCTCGCTGTCGGCGTAGACGTTGGTCCTCTTGAGCGACATGTACCGATGCTAGCACACGTCCATATCGAGCATGCCTGCCCGCTAGCCCGGGCCTGGTCAGCTGCTGTCCGGCAGGCGAAGCAGGTAGCTGTCCATGACCCAGCCGTCGCGGCTGCGGGCGGCCGCCCGGGCCTGCCGTGATCTGCTGTCCCACGTCGGCGACCCGGCCGCAGATCAGGGCTTCGCGTGCGCCGCTGACGCCGGCCCCCCAGTAGATGTCCAGGTCCCCGTCCATCCGGGTGAAGGCGCAGTGTGCGTCGAGCATCACGAGGACGTCGTCGGCGCAGTCAGGGAAGCCCCGGGCGATCAGGCGGCCCGTCGTGATGTGCAGCGGGCGCCCGGCCCGGGTCAGGCTGATCGTGTGCTGGGCAGCCAGCGCCTGGATGCTGCTAATCCCGGGGATCACCCGCAGCTCGAAGCTGACCGTTCCCCGGGCCAGCACCTGGCGCAGCACGTCCACGGTGCCGTCGTAGATCGCCGGGTCGCCCCAGGCCAGGAACGCGCCGTGCCCGTGGCGGCCGAGCTGGCCGGCGATCAGCTGCTCGTAGATCCCGGCGCGCCGGGTGCGCCAGTCCGCCACGAGCCCGCCCGCCGCGGGCCACGGGGGCGCCCGGGGTCGGCTGCGGTCACGATCCGGCAGGAAGGGTTGCCGACGTACCGGGCGCAGACCTCCTGGCGGAACTCGAGGAGCTCGCGGGCGGCGTCACCTTTGTCCATCATGAACACGACGTCAACGGCGTTGAGGGTCCTGATCGCCTGCACCGTGATGTGCTCGGGATGGCCGGCGCCGATCCCGACCACCGACACGGTCCTCACCGGCGCGGCGAGGTCATGAGCCGTCGGCGGGCAGGCCGAAGGCGGCGGGGTGGAGCCAGCGGGCGATGGCGACGACGGCTTGCGGCGTTGCGGGGGCTGGGGGTGACCTCGTCGTAGCTGAGCGGCAGGAAGCAGTGGTTCTTGACCGCGGTGAGGTTCTTGGTGATGGGGCTGGTCTCCAGGAACTTCTCCTTCTGGGCGGCGGTGGGGGTGCCGTAGTCGTTGATGATGATGCACTGGGGGTCGGCCTTGACGACCTGCTCCCAGGACACCGAGGTCCAGCTCTGCTTGAGGCCGGCGAAGATGTTGGTGCCCGCCGCCCAGGCTGATGAGGGCGTTGGGCATGGCCAGCCCGGGGCCGGTGAAGGGCGCGGCGGTGCCGCTGTCGTAGTCGAACACCGTGACCGGCGTGAGGTCCGGCGACCTTGGCCTGGGCCGCGGCCACCTGGGCCTGCATGGCGGCGATGACCTGCTGGGCCCTGGCGCGGACGTCGAAGATCTGGCCGAGGTTGCTCAGGTCCTGGTAGGTGTCGTCGATGCTGACCGACGGTCCTGTTGGCTTCTGCACGTGGGCGCAGGACTCGGTCAGGACCAGGGTCTTGATGCCGAACTTGGCCAGGCCCTGCGGGGTCAGGCTGGTGCCGTCCTGCAGCCCGTAGTTCCAGCCGGCGAAGAGGAAGTCGGGGTGCAGGCCGACGAGTTCTTCCAGGGTGAAGTAGTCGGGGGACACGTCGCGGACCTGGTGGAAGCCCGCCAGGTACTGGGCCGGGACCGGCTGCCCGACCGGGCCGTCGCCGGTGACCCCGAACGTCGCCGACCATGTGCGATTCCAGGCCGAGCGCGAGCATGTCCTCGGTGGTGTTGATGTCGTTGGAGACCGCCCGGGTGGGGGCACGGTCGTAGGTCACCGGCACGCCGCAGCTGGTCACGGTCACCGGATACGCGGCCGTCCTGGTCGCGGCGGCGGGCCGGAGGCGGAGCGGTCGTGGAGCGGCGCCGCAGGCCGGCCAGCACGCCGGCAGCGACCAGCAGCGCGCCGGCGGCGACGGTGCGAGCGCGCCCGTGGACGACGCCGGCCAGTGAACGGGCCTGGACCGGGAAGATGACAAGAGCCGCACTGGCTTTCCTTTCAATTGTCCGGTCCCGGCTAGGCGGGCCGGGTGGCTGGGCAGCCCGGCAGCCGGGGCCTGGGTGCTGCGGGTTCGGCGGGGATGAGGTGGGGGGTGCCGGTGTCGGGGTGGTCGATGACCAGGACGTCGGCGCCGTAGGCGTCGCACGAGGTCTCGGCGGTGATCACGGATTGCGGCGGGCCGCCGGCGACGATCCGGCCGTCGGCCGAGCAGGTAGACGGTGTCGCAGAACAGGGCGGCCAGGCTGAGGTCGTGCAGGGCGGCCAGGACCGTGACGCCGAGGCCGGCGACCAGTTCCAGGACCTCGATCTGGTAGCGGATGTCGAGATGGTTGGTCGGCTCGTCGAGGATCAGGTGGTCGGCGCCCTGGGCGATGGCCCGGGCGATCAGCACCCGCTGCTTCTCGCCGCCGGAGAGGGTGTTGAAGCTGCGGTGGGCCAGGTGCTCGCAGCCGACCCGCTCGATGGCCTGGTCCACGATGGCCCGGTCGGTGTCGTCGTCGCGGTCGAACGGCCTTCTTGTGCGGGGTGCGGCCGATCATGACCATCTCAAAGACGGTGAAGTCGAACTCGACGGTGGACTCCTGGGCCACCACGGCGATCCGCCGGGCCGCGTCGCTTGGGTCGCATGGACAGCAGGTCGGCGCCGTCGAGCAGGATCCGGCCGGCGGCCGGCCGGTGGACCCGGTAGATGGCCTTGAGGATGGTGGACTTCCCGCTGCCGTTCGGCCCGAGCAGTCCGACGAAGCTGCCGTCCGGGACGGTGAGGTCGACGCCGGTCACGATCCGCCGCCCGGCGATGTCCACCGACAGGCCCTGCAGCTCGAGGCTCATCCCGGGTGGCCCCGTAGAGGTAGGGGCGGCGGCGGATGAGCACGATCAGCGTCGGGGCGCCGATGAACGCGGTGATGACCCCGATCGGCATCTCCTGGGGGGCCACGATGGTCCGGGCCAGCAGGTCGCCGACGCACCATGAACGACGCCCCGAACAGCACGCCGACCGGCAGCACCCGGCGGTGGTCGGAGCCCGACCATCAGCCGGACGATGTGGGGGACGACCAGGCCCACGAAGCCGATCACGCCGCTGACCGCGACGGCCACGCCGACCATGAGCGAGGTGACGATGAACAGGTTGCGCCGCAGCGGCTGCACGTCGACACCCAGCGACGCGGCCGGCTCGGCGCCCATGGCCAGCGCGTTGAGCGACCGGGCCTGGGCCAGCAGGTAGCCCATGGCGACGACCAGGGCGACGGCGGGGATCGGGAGCTGCGGCCAGGTCGGCGTTGCCGAAGGAGCCCAGCAGCCAGAACAGCACCGACT
Organism: uncultured Actinomycetes bacterium; assembly: GCA_963742055.1. Classification (GTDB taxonomy): domain Bacteria; phylum Actinomycetota; class Actinomycetes; order Streptosporangiales; family Streptosporangiaceae; genus RYN-230. The sequence continues at coordinate 10,747 of CAVUKT010000034.1, forward strand.
GGGTGGCCTGCGGGTTGCCCCGGAAGATCAGGAAGCTGGTGACCGACTCGAACAGGGCCGACAGCACCACGCCGCACAAGATCAGCTGGGTGGGGGCCAGCTGACGGCCCTGGCGCGAGACGAGGAAGACCGCGGCCATGGCGCCCAGCGCCCCGAGCACGCTGCCGACCGAGAGGGCCCAGACGCCGAGCGAGGCGAACGCCCCGAACAGCAGCACCGCCGTGGCGCCGACGCTGGCCCCCGACGAGACGCCGAGCAGGAACGGATCGGCCAGGGCGTTGCGCACCAGGACCTGCACCACCGTCCCGGCGGTGGTCAGCGCCGCGCCGACCACCGCGGCGAGCAGCACCCGGGGCAGCCGGATCTGCCAGACGATCGCGTCGGCCACCGCTGTCTCCGGGTGGCCGGTCAGATGGTCGGCGATCACCTGCCACACCGCTGCGGGGCTCAGCGGCACCGACCCGATAGCCACGCCCAGGGTCATGGTGACCAGCAGCAGCACGGCGCAGCCGAGGAGGGCCAGGGGGAGCGCGGACGCGGCGCCGCGAAGCCGCGCGGGGGAGTGTCCGGGACACCTACGAACCGCCCTTCCTTCGAGGGCTATGTCGTCGGCACAGGACAGGCGACCGGGCTCGCCCCCGAAGGGGACCACCGTTGCGGGACAGCGCCGGGATCTCACCGGACTTCGCTGAAACTGCACCACCGCGGTCCTTGACCGCGGCAGCGTCACCGTACGGGCGACAAGAGCACGGCGTCAAGCATCAGCCACCCGCCACCTGCCGTGTCGTCTCGGCGACCGCCGATCGCGGGCGGCGGGATCTGCTAGCCGGGCGGAGCTGAGCGCCGCGTTGAGGACGCAGTCCCCGCAGACCGCCGCGGTGGCCGCCGGGGCGGCCCGGTAGATCAGGCAGCAGCTTCGCCTGCGGAACCCGGCCGCGCTGCTGGTCCAGGTTCCGGCCAGCTCCGGGGTGCTCAGCAGCGCGTCCCGGACGGCGGCGGCCTGGGTGGCGAGACCGGGACGTGCTGCGGCGATCATGGCGGCGGCGGCGTTGACCGCGGACGCGATGTTGCCCTGCAGCACGATCGGGGAGACGGACATGGCGGCGGTGACTTCCGTGAGCGCGCGGACCGGCCCGTGAAGCAGGCTCTGCCGCAGCTCACTGGCCAGCTGCCCTTCGCCGGGCTGCTCCTGCGGCCGGGCTGGTGCCCGCGCCGGCGAGGGCGGAGGCCGGGAGCGACAGGGGCAGCGGGCCGCCGAGCACTGGCTGCCAGCGCACCTCGGCCGGGTCCATCCGCGGCACCCGGCCGAGGAGGACCGCCATCCCGAGGACGGGGGAGATCAGCCGGGCCGCCACCCCGAGGTGGGTCACTGAGGCGGCGACCCGGAACTCCACGGCGCCGGGCGGGCGGTCCCGCGGCCAGCGCGCGGCGGACGTCCGCGATCCGCTGCCGCAGGTCGTCGCGGGGAGTCCAGCAGGGTGCTGAGCGGGCGCCACGGGGCAGCCAGGGCTGGCCAGGCGGGTGGACGCTCACGGCGAAGTACGGCCCGAGCTGGGCCAGCTCCGCCGCGTGCCGGGCGGCCAGGTCAGCGCCGCCAGGCACGTCGCGAGGTCCGGTCTGCGAAGTGGGCACCGAACTTGAGCGTGTCACACCCCGGCCGGGCAGCGTGTCGGCCCAGCACGCGGGCCTGCTTCAGAAGAAACTCAGATCTGCCCGTGAACCGAACGTCTCTGTGGTACGTGTAATAGTCCAAGGATAGGTCTAATGGTAGCTGCCCGATGTGGCTGCTGCCTTTCTGCTGCCTTACTAAGCAAATGAGCGGTCCCGCGGCGCGGGCGCCATAGCGAAATCCTTGACGCGCACGGTCTCGGTGCGCTGTTGCGTGCCACCCCCCGTCGGCGATCGTCGGTCTTAGGCTCTCTGAACTGCGGAAACGCCACTCCCGGTGAGACGTACGGGGCGTGCGGTCGCCTTCGCCGCACATCTCGGAAGGATTCAGAAAAAATTAAGATCCCGCATCATGCGGGTTTGAACGTGGCTATCGTGATCCGCCGGGAGCGTTACCCGAAGCAGCAAAGGGAACGGTATCGTGCGGTACAGGAGCAGGGTCTTCAACCATGATCGCAAGTTCGAGCCCGAGTCGCGGACCCGGCTTCTTGTGATCATCGGGATCGTCGCCGTGGTGGCCGTGGTCGGCGGGGCACTGCTGATCCCGAAGGTCAGTCACGTGTTTGGCGCGAGCAACGCCGCCAACGTGGCCGGGAGTTGCGTTCGCGCGTCCGGGTCCGCGGTCGCGGCCACCGACGCAGCCGCGATCACGCCCGCCTCGCCCAGTCCCTCGGCCTCGGTGGCGACGGCAGCGGCACCCACGCCCCTGGGCACGACACCGACACCGACCGCAACCGCGGCTGCACCGGCTGCGTCGGCGCCGGCCTCAGCCGCGCCGACCGCGCCATCGACCGCAGGCTCAACGGCTGCGGCCACGCCGGGAGCCACCGCGGCCCCCTGCTCCTCGCCGACCGCTACCCCAGCGGCGAGCCCCACCGCCACCCCGAGGCGACTGGGTCGGGAGCCAGGGTGCCGGTAACTCCCAGGTCCTTTGCGGGCGGGCCGCTGGCCAGGCACCGGATGGGCGACGACGCCCGGGTTCCGGTGGACGGCCAGGGGAACGCCATCAACCTGAACCAGTCCGCGACGCAGGCCGCGACGTCAGGGAACTGCACCCTCGTCGTCCCACCCCATCCGCTGACCGCGACCGGGCTCGCCACGCCGTAGCAGCTCGGAGACGGCTGTTCGGAGGCCAACCCGAACCAGCAGGGGTTCGTCGAGGCGACGATCCTGTCGAGGACGGGCCGGGTGCAGGTGTATGACCCGCTGGTTATCACCGCCGGGACCACCGCCGCCGCCACGCCCGCGCCGCCGACGATCGCGCGCGGCTCTGAGGTGATCATCGACATCGGCTCCAACGGCACCAACCTGGTGCTCACCGGCCCCGGGCGCGTGGGAGCGGGGTAGTGACTGCGTGGATGCCTTCGGGCAGTCGGTGATCGGCCAGGTGTCGGCGTGCAACGCGTTTGCGTTCTACAAGCTGGCCAACGCCGAGGTCGCGGCGGGACGGCTAGGGTGCCGCCGGCGGGCACGTCGCTGGATGGCCAGATGTGCCAGACGACGCGCAACTTCGCGCTGATCGACCAGGATCAGAGCGACAACACCTACGCGCAGTACCTGCTGAACGGGAACGGGCAGACGGCCCAGAACACGGCGGCGAACAAGAACGCGATGGGCGGGGCGACGCTGGTCGCGAACGGCAGTGACAACGCGCTGCTGGGCTTGTTCGTGGACCCGGCCAACGGGTGCACGCCGTTCGCCGAGCCCAGTACCACGAACGTGAACGGCAGTTCCTCGTCGCAGGCGCTGAACGAGCTGAGCGCCAAGGCCAACCAGACGCGGGGGCGATCGCCCTCAACCCCAGTAACGACGAGATGACCCTGGTCGCGGCCAACTTCAGCATCGCGAAGACCAACGTGTACCGCTCCTTGATGGATCAGCCACTGCTGCGGGCCCGCGTCAATCCGACCATGGACGCGGCCGCGTATTGCATGAACATGGTGAATACCGCTCCGGCCCATGACCAGCTGGACATGGCGAGGGATGCGAACTTCACCTCCCCGGTCCCGACGGTGGGCACCAACCTGGCCACCTTCCTGGGTAACCGGCTGAGCCTGTCGTTCACCAACCTAGGCTGCCAGAACTTCGGCCTGACCGACCCGGTGACGGTCACCCTCGACGGGAACGGGGTGGCCACCGCGGTGACCTACAACACCGCGCACCAGCAAGCCACTATTCCGGCCGCCGCGGCACACGGCAGCGGAGGGGACCGCTCCGTGCGGCCCCGGCCAGGGCGGCACGGCGGGAAGGTCCAGAACCCGTCGCATATGTGACACGGCGTGATACCAGGAGCCGGGCCCGCGGGCACGAAGAAGCGGGCCCGGATCACCGGCACCTGAGCTGGAGGGAAGAATGGCGGGAAGGCTGAGCGCGGCCGCGGCCACTGCGACCGGGGTAGCGGCGGCGCTAGCGGTGGCCGGCCTGCTCAGCGGGTGCGGCACTGCCGGGGCGACCACTACGGGCGTGAGTTCCGATACGAGTGTCGAGATGATCGCCGGCACCCAGAACAGCAGTTTTTACCTGTCCATGGAGTGCGGCGCGGCGCAGGAGGCGCGGCGGCTGGGCATCAACCTCACGGTGGTGGCACCGCAGAAGTTCACCGCAGCTGATCAGATCCCGCTGGTCCGTGGGGTGATCGTCGGCAATCCTGATGCGCTGATCATCTCCCCGGCGAGTTCGACGGCGCTGGACCAGGACCTCACGGTGGCTGAGGAAAACGACACCAAAATCATCCTCGCGGATACGTCAGTAACCGACAGGAACATTGGTGCGTCGCGGATCACGTCCGACAACGCCGCCGGGGGGAAGATCGCGGCGGATAATCTCGGCCGGATGCTGGGCGGGAAAGGCCGCGTCGCGCTGATCACCGCGCCAGACGGCGGGTCCCCGGCTATTGCGCGGCTCAGTTCCTTCCGGCAGGAGATGGCGGCGCGCTATCCCAGGATAAGGCTGCTCGCCGTGCAGAATGACAAGTCCGGTGACATCTATGACGCCAAGAAGCTGACCGCTGATGACATTAAAATGCACCCTGACCTGGCCGCAGTCCTGGGCCTGACGGCTAATGCAGCCCAGGGTGCGGTGGCGGCCATCAGCAAGGCGCACAAGCAGGGCGTGGTCAAGGTGGCCACGTTCGACGCGAGCCCGCTGCAGATGACCTGGCTCGACACCGGGGCCATCCAGCTGGCGGTGGCCCAGGAACCAGTCCTCGAGGGAGCCGACGCGGTCGCCCAGGCGGTCAGCGCGATCGCTGACCGGAAGGTCACCCCGAAGATCAGCACGCCGATGATCGCGATCACGCGGCAGAACATGGCCAAGGCGTACATCAAGCCCTATATCTACGACGGGACGTGCGTCGCGTCGCTGCGCGGAGTCATGACCGATGGGGACTGACGCTGTGGCTGGACGGATCGGCGAGACAGAGGGAGGCTGCATGAACATCATCGAGACCCGGGGCTAGGTAAGCGTTACCGGCGTACGTGGGCGCTGCGGGATTGCTCGCTGGCCGTGCCCGCCGGGAGCGTGGTGGCGCTGGTCGGGCCGAACGGCGCGGGCAAGACCACGCTGCTGAACCTGATGGTGGGCCTGATCGAGCCGACCGGCGGGCAGCGTGTCCGTGCTGGGCGGGGGAGCCGGCCGGGTCGGCGCGGGCGCTGGATGGGGTGGGGTTCGTGGCGCAGGACGCGCCGCTGTACCAGAACCTGTCGGTCGCTGACACCCTGCGGGTGATCGGCAGCCTGAACCGGCGCTGGGACCAGCAGCGGGCCGAGGCGCGGCTGGCCGAGCTTGGTATCCCGATGAGCAGGCGGGTCGGCAGGCTGTCGGGCGGGCAGCAGGCCCAGCTCGCGCTGACCCTGGCGCTGGCCCGCCGGCCCCGGCTGCTGGTCCTGGACGAGCCGCTGGCCATGCTCGATCCGCTGGCCCGGTTCGATTTCATGGACACGGTGATGACCGCAGCCGCACAAGACGGGCTGTCGGTGGTGCTGTCCTCGCACGTGCTGGCCGAACTGGAACGGGTCGCCAATTACCTGATCGTCTTGTCACGCGGGCATCTCCAGCTGGCCGGGAAGGTCGATGAGCTGCTGGCCGGGCACCGGGTGCTGGCCGGCCCAGCCGCGGAAACCGCGACGCTGGCGGCCCGGTTGAAGGTAGTGCACGCCGCGCAGAACGAAGACGAGGCCCGGATGCTGATCGCTGCCACCGATTCGGATATTCCGCTGCCGGACGGCTGGCAGGAACATCAGCCGAGCCTGGAGGAGACGGCCCTGGCCTATCTGCGCGGGTCCGCGGAGTCGGCGGTCCCTGCGACGGTGGCCGCGGCTGGCACGGCGGGGGTGACGGCATGACCGCGGTGACGCTGCCGACCCTGGACCCGCGGCGCCGCCGGTCCGGCCGGTGTCCGTGGCTGAAGCTGGCCTGGGTCGGCTGGCGGCAGCACCGGCTGGCCCTGGGCGGCGTCTGCAGCGCTGCTCGGCGGGGTCTGCCGTCTGGATGCTGATCTCGGGGCTGCAGATGCGCTCGGCGCTGAGCAGCTTCGGGCTGGACAGCTGCACCCCGCTGACCGCCAGCAGCTGCAGCACCCAGGAGTCGGTGTTCATCAGCGACTACTACTCCGGCGCGCAGACCATCGTCGGGGTGCTGCAGGTCGTGCCGGTGCTCGCCGGGGTTCTCATCGGGGCCCCGATGGTGGCCCGGGAACTGGAGTCCGGGACTTTCCGGCTGTCCTGGACCCAGGGCTGCGGGCGGACCCGCTGGCTGATCGCCCGGCTCGTGCTGGTCGCCGTCCTGCTGGCCGCCGGCGCGGCAGCAGTCAGCGCGCTGTTCTCCTGGTACTACCACCCGCTGCTCCAGCTGGGCCAGGACAGCCCGCTCTCGCCGCTGGTCTTCGACCTGCGGGGGGTGGCGTTCGCCGGGCTGGACGCTGCTGGCGTTCACCATCGGCGTGTTCGCTGGCGCGCTGCATCCGGCGCACCATCCCGGCCATCGCCGCCGCCACCGCGGCCTGGTCCGGGCTGCTCCTCGCGGATATCTTCTACCTGCGAGCGGCACTACCAGGCGCCGCTGACCGGCACCGGCCTGATCAACCCGGCCAGCGGGACCGGGCAAGGGGTTCCCTGGCTGCTCAGCCAGTGGTGGACCGCCCCCGGCGGGGTACCGGCGAGCCAGGGCGAGATCAACCACCTGAGCACCCAGCTCCGCCAGGCAGGCGGGCTGCCCACCCCGCAGGCCGTCCAGCAATGGTTCGCCGAGCAGGGCTACCTCAAGTACTTCACCTACCAGCCCGCCAGCCGCTTCTGGCCCTTCCAGCTCATCGAAGGCGGCTGGCTGCTCGCCCTCTGCCTGCTCCTCGGCGGCGCCACGATCTGGCTCATCCGCCACCGCGCCACCTAACGCCCAGATCCGGGTCCGTCACCACCGTCGGACGAGCCGGACTGACCTCAGGCCTTGGTCAGCGTGCCGACCGTGATGTGCGGCCAGCTCAGGCCGGAGAAGTTCAGCAGCACGATCTGGGAGTACTGCAGCCGGGTGGGCTCGGTCTGGCCCTCCAGGGTCTGCAGCCAGAACGTCGCGACGACGTGCGCGGCGTCGGCGTTCGGGCCGTCCTTAGTGCCGACCAGGAAGGCCGTGTTCGACGTCCCGCCGCCCACGATGGTGCCCGCGGTGGTCAACACGTGCAGCCTGGTCGTGCTGGTGACGGTCGGCGGATTCCTGGTCAGCACGCTGTTGGGGTTGTCCAGCATCGCCTGGGTGATGCCGGTCAGCCCGACGCCGGAGGTCCGGAACTGCGTGGTCTTGTTCAGGTGCTGCTCGTCGAAGTCGACCGTCTGGGTCGGCTGGCCGATGCTGAACGGGGTGAGGCTGACGCCCGGGATCGAGGGTCCCCCGGCCGCGGTCGCGGCGGTCCCCTGGACCAGGATCGTGGTGCCGTGCGGGATGGAGGCCAGCCGGGCGATGGTGGTGGGCTCCTGCGGGTCGGTGGTGGGCGGGATGTTGATCCACACACCCGGCTCGATATGCAGCCCGGCCGGGGCCCCGTTGACCTCCACGTTGGCGTCGGAGATCTGCTGCAGGTACGTCAGCCCATGCAAGCCGATCCGGGCCTGGAGCAGGGCGCGGTTCGGGATCTGCCCGTTAATGACCGCCAGGTCGATCTGGTCGCTGGTCACGTTGAGCTCGAGGAAATGGTCCGACGCGCCCCTATGCGGGCGCCAGATGGCATTGAAGCCCTGGCCGCTCCAGTTTCCGGCGAGACCAGCGAGCGGCCCCAGCCCCTGGTCCGGCACAGCGGCCGCGCCGCTCCCGTCGTCGTTGTCCAGCGGCTGGAAGGCGAAGTTCGCAGCTAGTTCCATGATTCCCCCTTAGCGAGACGTCGCTCACCTGTGAGCCCCCCGAGGCCAGGGCGGCCTCGCCCAGAATTAGTAGGCAATTCCCCATCCGCAGGTAATAACGGCCTACTTGCGCACGATCGTAGTTGGGTGCGCGTAACGCGGCAATGGATGTCTTCCCCGGGTGTTCTCACCGATGAGTACCGCCGCCGTCGATCGTCGGTACTGGCATGACTGCTACCGAACCCCGGGCGAAGAACCTCGCCGACCTCTACGACCTCGCGCCGCTCGACTGGGCCGATGTGCGCCGGACGCTCGAGGCGAACCTGAACCAGGCACCCGGCACCGGCGGACCCGGACCACCACACCTTCTGGTTGTCCACGGTCGACGCCGACGGCCGGCCGCACATGACGGCCGTCGGCGCCTTCTGGGTCGACGGCCGCTACTACTTCTGCGGCAGTCCGCGGTCACGCAAGATCCGGAACATCGAGCGCGACCCGCGCTGCGCCTTCGGCGTCGCCATCCACGGCTACGACGTGGCGCTCGAGGGCCAGGCCGCCCGGGTCACCGACGAGGCAATGCTGCAGCGCCTCGCCGGGGTATTCGCCGGGGGCGGCTGGGCGCCGACCGTGGCCGACGGCGGCTTCACCCACGACTACAGCGCCCCCAGCGCCGGCCCGCCGCCGTGGTACGTCTACGAGTTCACCCCCGACGACGCCTACGCGGTCGCCACCAAGGAGCCCGGCGGCGCCACCCGATGGACCTTCTGACCTCCAGCCGGGGATGGTCTGGAGCCAAGGCCTGGGCGCGTCAGGCTGATTCTGCGTCCGGCCGGGCAGGAATAAATCCGTCACGAACGCGATGCGACTTGCCGCCCTTCCAGGCGCTAGCCGCGCGGCGGACTCTGGCTGGCTGAGCCAGGCACAAGACGGCGGTCAACAGCAGCGCGGCCAGACGAGCTAGCGGAATGGCCAAGCAAACACCGCAGATGAGCAGCGAGCCATCCAGGCATGGTGGCGGTCAGGCTTCGCGCGATCTTCCGGGCAGTAATCACGCAGTCACGACCCCCTGACCTGGCACCGCGCCATCCCCCGAACGCCACCTCTCGCGATGGCTGGCGCGGTCGGCCTCGCCTTAGTAAACCAGCCCGGATGACCGCCTGCCGGGGGACCAAGGTCCCTGAGCATGGCAGCCGGTGCCGCTGCAAGGCATCGCCGTGAGTGAAGGGTGAGAGGCGCTGTAAGGTCGTCGCGGACTCGACCCATGAGCACACAGACTTTTCGGGCGGCCCGGTGATCGTCCGACCGGCGGATAGAGGGTGACGATGCCTGAGCTGAGTCAGGCTTCGGTATCGACGGTCATCGTGGCCTGCGTCGTGGCCGGAGCCGTCGCCTTCGTCGTTGGCGTGGCCGTCACGGTATTGATCAGGCGGCTCGCCGCACGTCGCAATCTCGACGTCCGGCGACGGCCTATCTGGCGGGCGCCGATCACCGTGCTGCTCGTCGTGCTGGCCGTCCGCGGAGTCCTGCTGGCGGCGGGTTCGCAGCGTCAATGGGCCGCCCGCGCCGGGTACGTCCTCGGCCTGGTGGCGATCGCTGTCGTCGGATGGCTCCTCACGGCGGTCGCCGTCGTCCTGGAACGGGCGATGCTGGCCCGCTTTCCCGACGCTGAGCTTGAGAACCGCCGCTCCCGCCACGTCCGGACGAAGATCATCCTTGTTACGCGGGTGGTCCAGGCCCTGATCGGGGCGGTCACCGTGGCCGCGATCTTGTGGACGATCCCGGCGCTGCGCGACATAGGCGCCGGCATCCTCGCGTCGGCGGGCGTGATCGGGGTGATCGGCGGCCTGGCCGCGCAGACCACCCTGGGGAACCTGTTCGCGGGCCTCCAGATCGCCTTCACCGATGCGATCCGGATCGATGACATCGTCGCCGTTCAGGGGCTGACGGGCCGCATCGAGGAGATAACGCTCACCTACGTCTCAGTGCGCGTGAAGGACAACACGACGCTGATCCTGCCCTGCACCTACTTCACGACGACGCCGTTCCAGAACTGGACCCACAAGGGTGCCCAGATCACCGGGATGGTGGAAATCGGGGTTGACGCTCACGCGCCTCTCGACGCCCTGCTCGCTGCCCTGCGCGAGGAACTCGGCCGGGTACTCGAGCGCTCCGCACACTGGGACAGGGGCCGTGGTGACATCGTCGTCGAAGACGCGACTGGCTCGGCGGTGAAGCTGATCGCCATGGTGACTGCCGTAGACGGTGACGCTGTCGCGCCGCTGCGCTGGGAAGTCCGGGAAGGCCTGCTGACCTTCCTCCAGGAAAACTATCCTGCCGCGCTGCCGGGCGGCTGACGGAAGATCTCCCGCTAACGCCAGCCGAGCCGCAGGCATGTACGAAGCCGGCCGCGCTAGAGGCGTGGCTCGTCCGGGGCCCGGAGTGCGCGGATGGACGCCGCAAAGGCCAGCAGGCGGCTGTGCACGATCTGGTGCACTCGATCCGTCCCCTCCGCCGGGACCGCGCTCGGCGTCCATGGCCGCGCGAGCGCCCTGCACCGCCACGAGTACATCCGAGACCCTGGCGCGCTCGTCTTCGTCCGGGGCTGCCTCGCGGAGCGCGTACAACGTCCGCGTCAGGTCATCAGCCCGGCGCTGGATGTCAGACCATCGAGCGTCTGCGTCCCAGGCCGCCAGCGCGCCCGGTGTCTCTGCGGCGCGCATCGAGTCGCACAGCGCCGCGCTTTCCGCGTACACCTCGACGACCTTGTCCTGCCATCCGGCCGCGGCCGCGGAGCGGCGGCGGGAGGCCCGGGCGATCCCCACTATCAGGCCGATGAGGACCAGTACTCCGATGACGATCCAGAGCCAGATAAGAGAGGAGCTGGATCCGCTGCCCGCGCTGGCAGAACCGCTCGCTGGCGCATTCGCGGCGGGTGCGACAGCGCTCTGAGCTGCTGATGGCAGGGCGCTGGCCGATGCGCCTGGGCTGGGCACGCGAGATACTCGCGCTCCGGCTGGGCACAGAGATGCTGGCGCTTCGGCTGGGGGAGAAGCTGGCAATCGGACCGCCGCCGCTCTGCCCGCAAGCGGCCACCAGGAATCCGGCGAGGAGGATCGCTCCCGCGAGCAGCAGGCTCTCAATTGAGCGTCGCATCAGGGTTCCTCCGCGCATTGATCCGCGAGCCGGGACGTCGCGCCAGTTTTCCGGGGAAGCGGATTGCGGGTCTTCACCCGTATCTGGGTGGCTAGTCCGTGGATCTGATGCGATGTCGGCCCATACGACGGGAAAGTTGCGGGCCAGCGTGTCCTCGGCCCACTGGAGCCGCCTGGCCAGGACCTTCTGTGCTGAGCTTGGAACTGTCCGGCCGAGCCGCGTCAGCATGTCCCGCGTTCTCACCAGCACCAGCGGTGACCCGGCCGAGGCGGCGATGATGTCGTCCAGGCAGCTACGGGCAAAGTCATCCCAGTGCGGCAGGTTCGAGCATCACCCGGATGACGCCGTCGGCGTCGGCCACCTGACCGGCGAGGGCGTTCCTGGCGGCCAGTGGGCCGAGCAGGCTTTCCAGGCAGTCCAGCACCTGCACGGCGGTAGCCGGATCGTTGATCGCGGGGGATAGCGCCCGCAGCGCGATGTCAGCCAGCAGCCGGAACGCCAGCAGCGGATCCTGATCGAACGTCCGCTCCCGCCCGGGCACGATCGCCCGGAGGACAGCTTGCTGGCCGAGGTCGCCGCCGTGCACGTCAGCGATGGGCATCCCGCTGAGCAGGGTGACTCCCACGGCCTGGCGGAGCACAACGACCGAGCCCGCGGCGCTGGCCGCGGCCACGAGCGGATCCAGGTGCAGTTGCTGCAGTACGGCCGGCCGGCCCCGGCCACGCCACCGTGCTGCGCAGCGGCGGCAAAGGCGCGCCCCCGCTGGATCACCGGCGGCGGGTTGCAGGTACAGCCCGTCCAGGATCTCGCGGCCCCGTTCGGTGATCGCGTCCAGGTTGGGCGCGAGCAGCATCGAGGTAAGTGCTCTGGTCTGCAGGGCGCGCATGAACAACAGAGCCGCGAGCACCAGAAGCAGGGCCAGCACTGGTACCACGACCGAGACGGTCTTGTCGTTCCCGATGGCGAAGGCAGCCGTGAAGCAGAAGACGAAAATACCAATCGAGTAGGCGAACGCGCGCCAGACGATGGGGTCGTCGCGAAATAGGGTCAGCCGCAGGCTGAAGGTACTCGACACCCACTGCACAACCAGGAATAGCAGTGAGTAGATGACCGTGATCAGGCTGATGACGGTAACGCCTGCGGTGAAGAGCAGGTCAACGATGCGGCCACTGGAGACGGTCGGCGGCACGGTGATCCTGGGCACGAAAATGCCGAGTACCAGCCCGGCTATCACGAACAGCAGCTGGCTCAGGCCGACGCGCAGTCGCCGGTGGCGCCTGGTGAACCGCCTGCCAGGACGCGCGGGCACGCTCCGGGGACCTGACGGGCTCGCTTGTACCACGCTGCCACCTCGGCGAGCTGACTGTACTTGTGGATCCCATGATCCGCGACCGTCCCCGCCCCGGCATCACCCGCCGAGGAGGGGCCGGGCGGCTGCTGCACGTGCGGTCAGATCAGTCCCAGTTTCTTGGCCCGGCGTACTGCTTCACCCCGGCGGGTCGCTCCGAGCTTCCGGAAGATGCTCTTGAAGTGAGTCTTGACGGTGTTAACGGAGAGGTACATCGAGGCGGCGATTTCTTCGGTGCTGAGCATGGCTGACGCGAACCGCAGGACCTCGCGCTCGCGGTCGCTGAGCTGCTCGACGACGACCGGGTCCAGGCGGATGCTGGTGGCTGGCGCGGACGGGGATTTCCCGGCGCCCTGCTCCGGGCTGAAGCAGCCCGCGGTAGACCCTGGCCAGGTCAGGACAGTGGTGAAGCGCAGGCTGGATCCAGGTCTGATTCATGGCGAGAGGAAGGCGGCGGCGTTCTGGCTCGGCCAGGCGCAGGGCGCGCTCGAGCGATCGGCGGCCCCGGGCGGGGTCGTGACTGCGATAGCTGATGAGGGCGTCGGTGAGGTAGGCCTCGAGCCGGTCGGCGGCTCTCGCCGGCGGGGCGTCGGCGCCGGCGGGGAGAGCCTGCCGTGCTGCGTGGAGGTTTCCCGCGGCCAGGAAGGCGCGGGCTCGCGCCACGGCCGCGTCGAGGCCGGATCCGGCTCCGGCGCGGCGTGCCGCGTCGAGGGCGGCCTGGATATCCCCGGTTGCCGTGCTGGCCTGCGCTTCGGCCATGGTGAGCAGGTGGTCGAGCCAGGGCGGAGGGGCCCAGCTATCCCGGCCACGCTGAATCAGGTCCGACGGCGGCTGGGCCGTTGTCCCGGGCCAGGGCGCCGCGCGCGGCCACCAGGCAGGCGACCGCGCCGATCAGCCGGTCAGGATCAGTTCGCAGGGCGGCGTCGGCCTGCTTCAGCCGGCTGCGGGAGGCGTCCAGTTCGTTGCGCTCCAGGTGCACGAGAGCGAGGGCTACCGCCGCAGCGGGCGCCGGGTGGCGGTCTGGGGAGTCCGCGGGCGGATTGATCGCGGCCGAGGCCAGCTCGGCAGCCCGGCTCAGGCGGCCGCGCAATGCCTCGATCAGGGCGAGGTGCCCGTCACAGGCCGCCCGCTCGCAGCTGCTTTCCGGGAAGGCAGCCGCCGCACCGGCGAAGGCCACGGCCGCTGGGTCCAGATCGCCGGACCAGAACTCGACGGCACCGCGGCCAGACAGGACGTGCCCTTGAGCCTCCGGGTGGCGGTTCCGCAGGCTGGGCGGAAGCTGCTCGAACAGGGTCTCCGCGCGGGCGGCAGCCGTCCTGGCCGCGTCAAGGTCCCCGCACCGGCGCGCCGCGGCGAGCCGGAGCGTCGCGGCGGCCAGCCGGGAGGGGATCTCGTGACCAGCGGGAAGCCGGTCGAGGCATTTCCCCGCCGCCGCGAGCAAGCGGCCGGCTTCCTTGTCACGGCCGTCACCGAGCTCTAGGGCGGCGGCCGCCAGCAGGGACGGTGGCTGCGCCGAGCCGTCTGAAGGTGCGCCAGGGACGGGTATCCGCCGCAGGGCGTCGGCCACCGGGGAGCTGCCGCGCGGCTTGAGGAGTTCGCCGACGGCCAGCTCGTCCACCACGATCCGGGCGGCCAGCGGCCAGTCGTTGACCGCTGCCGCATGCGCGACAGCCTTCTCCAGCGACCCGTTCCGCTGGTACCAGCTGGCGGCCTGCCGGTGCAGGCCGGGCGTGCGGTCCGGGGACTCCAGCCGCAGCTTCAGGCGCAGCACCTCGGCCAGCAAGGGATGGTAGCGGTACCAGCCGTGGCCGAGCGGCTGGATGAACCCGCCGGACTGGGCCAGCGCGGCCAGGGTGCCGCCGGCCTGCTCATCACCAGTCAGCTCCCAGGCCACGTCCGCGCTGACCCGGTCCAGAATGCTGGTCCGCAGCATGAGCTCGCGCTGGGCGGGCGGCTGCGCGTCGAGCACCTCGTCCACCAGGTAGCTGGTGAGAGCGTTGTCCTCGGCGGCCAGGTTCTTGATGAAGAGCCCAGGATCGGGATGGCCGTCCAGCGACAGGGCGGCCAGCCGCAGGCCCGCGGCCCAGCCCCCGACCCGCTCGGTAATGAGATTGACCGCCCCGGCGGGAAGGGTGAGGCCGTGCTGGGCCATCAGCAGGTCTGCTTCTCCGGCGGTGAAGGCCAGGTCGGCAGCGCGGATCTCGGTCAGCTCCCCGGCGAGCCGGTGCCGGTGCAGTGGGAAGTGCGGGTCGATCCGGGCCGCCGCCACCAGGCGCAGGCCCGGCCGCGCATATCTCAGCACATAGGCCAGCTCGGCCAGGGGCTTGGGCGCGGTCAGCAGATGGAGATCATCGAGCACCAGGACCAGGGGCGGGTCAAGCGTGGCCAGGGCCGAGGCCAGCCGGGGCAGGAAGGCCCGGTCACTCGCGCGGGTGTGCGGTGGGGCCGGCAGTGTCTCCTCCAGGGGGACGCCCGCCTGCCGCAGCGCCTTCACGACGTGTGACCAGAAGCTGCCCGGCTGGTTGTCGTAGTCGTCCAGGGTCACCCAGGCGACGCGTAGCGGCGTCACGCTCGCGGCGGCCCATGAGGCCAGGGCCGTGGTCTTGCCTGCCCCGGGCGGGCCGGTGACCACGGTCAACGGCCCACCGGCGCCCTCGGCGATGCGCTGGTCCAGGCGGGGCCGGGCGACCATCCATCCCGGCAGACGGGGGACAGCGAGCTTGGCTGCCAGGACGAGATCATCGGCTGGCCGCCCGCCGGAAGCGTCGTCGTGCGTGCCATCATCTACCTCTGCTCCAGCACGCCTGCCCGCCCGCGCCTGGCGCGGGGGTGGTGGTGGCCGACGTCATCTGGACCTCCGGGGAGAATCGCGAACCTTTGACTCCCTCACCCTGTTCGAATTGGCGTGGGGTGTCCCCACCCTGGTCAGGGTGATTCCCAGCCTCGGGAGGCCGCGGTCATGGCCGTGGCGGCGGCCGCGCCGCAGGCGGGATCGTCTTAGAGCAGGCGCAGGTCGACGGCCCGCTCGATGGCCTCCGAGCGTGATGGCCACGCCGAGTTTCTGGTAGACGGACCGCAGATGAGTCTTGACCGTGTTGCGCGAGATATAGAGGCTGGCCGCCATCTGCGGGTACGTGCTGGTCGGCAGGAGCTTCAGGACGCGCAGCTCGGCGGCGGTCAGTGGCTCGGGGAGCCCGTTGCCGGGCCGGGACGCATCGGGCTGGGCCGCGCGTACCTCGAGAGCCGCGCCGACGAGCTGCTGGGTGAACGGATCCTGCCGCAGCTGGTCCGGATGTCCGGCCAGGTAGCTCGTCACCTGGGGGGCGGTCGTGACCACCGTGTTGAGGAAGCCGCCCACGGCGGGCGGTGTCCACGGCATCAGCCAGGACGGCGGGGGTCATCGGATCGCCGCGCTCGACCGCGGTGGCGGCCAGGAGTATCTGCCGGACCAGCGCTCGCCGGGGCGTCAGGTCAGCCGGCGGCAGGGCCATCAGATGGTCCTGCGCGTCCTGGTGGTCGCCGGAGGCCAGCGCGATCCTGGCCAGCAGCAGGCCGCGGCGGGTGGCGGGCAGCCTGCTGGCCAGCTCAGCGGGGGTTCGCGCGTCGCCCAGTGACAGCCGGAGCAGCGCCTCCAGCTCATCGGCCCGGGTCAGCAGCACCGATCCGCTCCCGGGCAGGATCAGGCGGGCCGCCTCGACGGTGGCCAGCGCGTTGCGGACCTGCCCGCGGCCGGCCCAGATCGCGGCCCGGTCGAGCAGCGCGAGAAACTCAAACGGGGGCCGTCCATGCTCCGACACCGAGAGCGCCTGCTCGGTGAGCTGCTCGGCGGTGTCCAGGTCTCGCCTCTCCAGCGCCAGGCCTGCCAGGGCACGCAGGTGGTCCACGGCGAAGAAATGCTGGCCGAACCCCAGCCGCCGGGCCTGCTGCGCAGCCGTCCGGGCGGCATCCGCGGCCTGAGCCAGATGACCGGACTCGAGCCAGGCCAGCGCCTGGGCACCGGGCACCTGCACCAGCTTGACCGGTTCGGAAAGCGCCGGGCTGGCCAGGGCTGCGGCAGCCTCGCGGTCAACGCCTGCCAGGTCTTCCAGCCAGGTGTAGGCGCGCAGCAGCATCATCGGGATGCTGGCGATCCAGTCGTCGCTGACCTGGGTTTGTTCCTGGATGGCCCGCGCGGCCAGGGCTTCTGCCACCGCCCCGCTCGCGTCGCCGGACAGCGCATGGCGCAGGGTGCGCGTCGCCGCGAACCGGGCCGCCAGCGGAGAGTCGGGCAAGGGTGACGGCTCGGCGCGCTCCAGCAGATCCAGGTATTCGCCACCGCGAGCGACGTCTCCCGACAGCAGCAGGTCAGTGGCCAGGCCCAGCAGCTGGTCCGGGGCCGCGGCCAGCAGCGAGGGAGCCGCGGTGCTCAGGTCCAGGGGTGGCGGCAGCGCCGGGTCGCGCAGGAAATCAGCCACGACGCGGTCCTGCAGGAGGGCCAGGGCGCGGTCGGCCTGCCGGGCCGCGAGGAAGTGGCGGGCCGCATGCCGGGTGTCGCTTATCGACTCGAACCACTCGGCGGCCCGCAGCTGGAGGGCCTGTTCGCGGGTCCGGTCCCGGGCCCGCAGTTCGGCGTGCAGCAGCTGGCGGACCAGATGGTGGTAGCGGAAGATCGTCCGGTTCTCATCGAGAGGGACCAGGAACAGGCTGGCCCTGTCGATGCTCCGCAGCAGCGCGGCCGCGTCCTGGCGTCCGGTGACCGCCGCGCACGCGTCCGCGGTCAACTCGCCCAGGATGGACGTGTCAAGCATGAACCGGGCCAGCTCAGGGGGCTGCTGGTCGAGGACCTCGGCGGTGAAGTACTCGGCGATCTCGTGGCTGCGGACCTCCAGCGCCCGCCCGGTCCGCGCCGGATCTGCGCCGCCGCGCAGCGACAGCGCGGCCATCTGCAGGGCAGCGGCCCAGCCCTCGCTTCGCTGGTGCAGCAGCGCCGCGTCGTCGGCCGCGATCTCGACACCGAAGTTGGCCAGGAAGTCCCGGCTTTCCGCCAGCGAGAAATGCAGGTCACGGTCGCGGAGTTCGCACAGTTCCCCGGCCATCCGCAGCCGGTGCAGCCGCAGCGCTGGGTCAATCCGGCTGGCCAGCACCAGCTGGGCGGCGTCGGCGGGCCAGCGTTCCACCAGGTCGGTCATGGTCCCCGAGACCGCGGGGGCGGCGTAGTGGAAGTCATCGACCACGATCGCCGTCCCGGCCGGCAGCCTGGCCGCGTCGTTGGCGATCGACGCGGTGACATCGGGAGACACAGCTCCGTCCATCGCGAGCAGGTCGGCCGCGTCGGCGCCGAATCCCGGCTCCGCCCCCTGCGGGGCCTCGATGAACCCGGTCCAGAACCGGACCGGATTGGCGTCCGCCTCATCACACGACAGCCAGGAGGTGACGTGCGGGGCCCGCGTCGCGGCCCAGCTGGACAGCAGCACGCTCTTGCCCGCCCCCGCCGACCCCACGACCACGGTCAGGCGCTGGCCTGCCCCGGCCATCAGCCGGTCATGCAGCACCGGCCTGCTGACCAGCGTGGCGGGCAGCGGTGGCAGGCGGAACTTTCCCAGCGCGAACCGTGCGCCGCGCCCCGCTGTCACGTCCTGTGCTACCACTTGTCCCCCGGCGGTCCCGCCTGCAGCGATGCTCGCCGCCTGCTACTCGTTAGGGTGCACGCTCCCTGGCCATCGATTCAAGGCGGAATCACCCTATACAGGGTGAGGACGCGGCCCCCGGCGCCGGGCAGGCTGACTAGACCTGAACAACACGCTGAAGGGGGATAGTCCGGGTGCGAATCTACGAGATCACCTTCACCGGCCGGGCTGGCCCTGCGGTGGGCGCAGAATTCGACGACTGCGAAGTCATCCTGGGCGCGGGCACCACGACCCTTCGCGCGGATCTGCCCGACCAGTGCGCGCTGTCCGGGCTCATCCAGCGGATCCTCGGCCTCCACCTCGAAATTACCCAGGTAAATCTCGTCGCACCGCCTCTCGCGCCATGACCGCTTCGTGAGCGTACGCTTTTGCGTCTTCTTCCCCGAGTGCCCGGGACCTCGACTGCCTGGAGATGGCGACGCGGATGAGCTCTTCCGGGTCGATCAGGTGGTCGTGGTTGCTGTCGCTGAGGTCGATCTGGACGATGCTCGATTTTGCCGTTGAACTTGCTGGTGTGGCCGGTGTAGTCGGAGCTGACGGGCATGCCGAAGTCCGCGCCGATGTCGGTGTTTTCCTCGGCGGAGAAGACCAGCGGCTGGGTGGCCTGGGCTCGTCCCTCGCCCACCTTGGCTCCGTCGTAGAACAGTGTGACGGTGCCGCCCTGGCCCAGGCCGCCGCCGTCATAGGCGATTTCCATCCGGATCTGGTGCTCGCCCGCCGGGATGGGCCGGGTGGTGTTGACGACGCTGTCTCGAAGAGGCGTTTCACCCGGGGAACAGCAGCGGTGAGCTACCGGTGATCAGCTGCGGGCGCCCAGCCAGGCCTGGATCGATCCGTTCCGCGGTGCGGTCGTTGATCGGCAGCACGTTCTACGTGACTGCCTTGATCAGCCACAGGCGCTGGAGCTCGTGCAGCTTATCGGGCATCTCGCTGGCGAGATCGTGAGCCGGACGAGTCCGGGAGCCGTCGTACAGTTCCCAGATGTCGTCGTCGAAGGTCACCAGCTGGGCGTGGACCATGTCCAGGGTGCGGCGCTGGTTGACCGTGCTCCAGCCTGGTAGTAGACGTCACGGTTGCCGAACATCTCGAGCAACTGCATGTCGTGCTCGCTAGGCGTCACCGGCGCCGTCAGGCTGTACAGCAGGCTGGTCCCCTCGATCGGCGTCGCCCGGACGCTGTTAGACGAAGGTCGGCTCGGGCATCCCGGCGGCTTCCAGGACGGTAGGTCAGCGTCAATGATAGCGGGCTAGAACCGCGTCCGGTCCCGCCCGTGCGGGTGATGCCTGCGGGCCAGTGCACGATGGTGCCGTTGCGGTGTACCGCCCTGATGCCATGTGATCTGCTGGTCCATGGTACGGGGCGTCCATGGCCCAGGCCCAGCCCACGGCATAGTGGTTGTAGGAGGTAGGTGCGCCGAGCTCGCCGAGCTCGGACGCATGGACTCGGGGCTCTCAAGGGCTGCTTCGCCGTTGAAGTTGGCGATCTCGTTGAACGCGCTCTGCAGCGTGCTCTCGGCCGAGGCGCCGTTGTCGCCGATGATGTAGAAGACCAGGGTGTCGTCCAGGACCTGCAGCTGCTCCAGGGCGTCGATGACCAGGCCGACGTGGTAATCGGTGTGCTCCAGGAAGCCCGCGTAGACCTCCATCTGACGCTCCAGGACGGGCTTGAGCTCCTCGGGCATCTGGTCCCAGGCGGGGATCTCGCCGTGCCGCGCGGTCAAGTCCGCGTCGGCGCCGATGACGCCGAGTTCCTTCTGCCGGGCGAAGGTGATCTCGCGCTGCGCGTCCCAGCCGTGCGCGAACTTGCCCCGGTACTTGTCGGCCCACTCTTTCGGCACGTGGTGCGGCGCGTGCGTCGCACCCGGCGCGAAATACATGAAGAACGGCTTGTCCGGCATCAGCGCCTTCTGGGTGCGGACCCAGTCGATGGCATGGTCGGCCAGGTCCTCGGTCAGGTCGTAGCCCTGCTCCGGGGTCTTCGGCGGCTCGACCGGATTAAGGCCTTCGTAGAGGGCCGGGTAGTACTGGTTGTTCTCGCCGCCGATGAACCCGTAGAAGTACTCGAAGCCGCCGCCGCCCGACGGCCACATGTCGAACGGCCCCATCGGCGAGGACTGCCACACCGGAACCTCATGACACTTGCCGAACTGGCTGGTGGAGTATCCGTTCAGCTTCAGCGTCAGCGCCAGCGGCGCCTTGGTGTTCGACCGCAGCGAACTCTGGCCGGGCGCCGAGGTCGCGGTCTCGGTAATGCTGCCCATCGCCACCGAATGATGATTACGGCCGCTCAGCAGCGCCGCGCGGGTCGGCGCGCACAACGCCGTGGAGGGAACCTGGTGTACTTCAGCCCGCCGCCGGCCAGCCGCTCCGCGGTGGGCGTGCTGCACGGGCCGCCGAACGCGCTCGCCGCCCCGAATCCCACGTCATCCAGCAAGATCACCAGGACGTTCGGCGCGCCCTCCGGCGGCCGCAGCGGCTCGATCGGCGGGAACTTGGTATCGGGGTCCTTGGCGTCATAGGTCACCAGGCCAAAGCTCGGCTGGTCAGGGACGGCAACACGCTCCGCTGGATCTCGCGAGCCATCGCTCCGCGCTCCTTCCGACTCATTCCCTGTTTTTTTTTTTTTAGCAATAGAAATTATTACCACGCACATCACCCAGCGAGGTGATTCGCGGTCACGGATCCAGCGCATTTACTCGTTACGCCGTTTGACCAGCCATGATTCGGCGTCCAGGTAGGCCTCGTGGGTGGACTCTCCCACGATGGGGGTCGCCTCGAACGCGCGGATGGGACCGTCGATGGTCCCGGTGCGGTGCAGCCGCTCGGTGAGGCTGGGCTGCAGGCCGCTGAGGTAGAGCCGGCCGCCCACGTCGGCGAGGCGGTCGGCGTAGTCGCTGGCCACCTTGATGAAGGTGGCTCCGAGCGAGGTGCGGCCGCGAAGCCGCAGCACCACCGCCGGTGCCTGCGTCCCGGCTGGGTCGGGCAGGTGGGCCTGCAGGGTGCGCGACCCGGCGTACAGCAGGCTGCCGTACACGTCCAGGACCGTGACGTGATGGCTGGTGAGTGTGGCCGGGGCTGGGCGCTCTTCGAACTGGCCATCCGTCGCGGGGGACAAGCTCGACCACGGTCAGATCCATGGCTTCGGTGTTCAGCTGGAGCAGCAGCGGAGCGCGACCCCGATGCCCACCGCGGCGGCGACCGGCAGGAACAGCGTGGCCGCGAAGGTGGTGATGACCGCGACCCGGGAGGTGAGCCCGGTGCGCCAGATGGAGGCGATCTCTCCCAGCCGCAGCGAGCCGATGGCCGCGAAGATGAGGATGGCGCCGAGCGTCGGCATGGCGACCTTGGCCACCAGCCCGGAGAACAGGGCGAGGATCACCAGCATCCAGAGCCGGACCAGATAGCTGCCCAGCGGGTCCGGCCGCCGGCGCTCACGTTGAGCGCGGTCTGGCCGACCGAGCCGCCCACCGGCAGGCCGCGGAAGAAGCCGGAGGCCAGGTTGCCTACCCCTTGCGCGATGATGTCCCGGTTGGCATCCGACGCTGCGCCGTCCTCGTTGGGTGCGGCTTCGGCGACCCCGGCGCCCTGGACCAGCACGATCGCGGCGACCGCGAGCGCGCCCGTGACCAGGCTGAACGAGAACAGGCTGAGATCAGGCAGGTGGGGCAGGGGGATGCCGCGCGGGATCTCCCCGGAGTCGCCGACCCGGGCCACGCTGTCCGCGCCGGCCAGCACGACGATGATGGTCGGGATCGCCAGCGCGACCAGCGCGCTGACCACGGCCAGGCGGGTCCGGGCCAGCACCAGCAGGATGGCCAGCGCGCCCAGCCCGGTGAGCAGCGAGGCCAGATCGATGCGGCCCGGGTGGGTCAGCACGTCGATGGCTTTCGCCAGCGGGAACGCGCCCTGTGCCGTCGCGCCGGTCAGGTCGGCGATCTGCCCGCACACGATGTTGACCGAGATCCCGGTCAGGAACCCGATCATCACCGAGTAGGACACGAACCGGGTGTACCGGCCGGCCCCGACGAGCCCGGCGGCCACCAGGGCGACACCGGCCATGAGCACCAGCAGCAGCAAGGCTTCCGGGCGCTGGCTGGCCGGGACGCTCTTCAACGCCGAGCCAGCCGCCAGCGAGGCGGCCGACGTCGTCGTGATCACCATCAGCCGGGTACTCGAGCTGAGCCCGCCCGCGATCGGCCCGGCGAAGCCGGCGTACAGGCCCTGGACCGGGTTGACCCCGACCAGGACCGCGGCGGCCATCCCGTCCGGGACGCTGCCGATCGCGCCCGGCAGCCCGGCCACGATATCGGCCCGCAGATGCTGGCGTCCGGCCGGACTGAGCGCAGCCACCGCCGCCGCGGCGACAGCGCGGAGCGAATTGAGAGATGCGGCCCGCGCTCAGTCACCTGCGCTCCTCCAGCTAGCGGAGCCCTGCCCCGGCCCGGTGCACCAATAATCGGGACGCGCGGCCGCGGCGACCTCACCTCGGCTGGGTGATACGGGCCGTATGTCGTCTTCTAATGTCTGCGTCTAAGAGCGCGAGAGTCGGGAGCGTGCACGGCATGTCCACGGCGAGTTCGTCACTTCCGGCCCGCGCGAAGAGCCACGGGCCCGGGCCCAGCCGGCACCGGCGCGCCGGCGCAGCGGCTGCGGGCCATCGTGCTTGGCCCGCGGGGCGGGGGAACGACCCGCCGGCGCGCATCGGATGCCTTCCGGCTCGGGTTCGCCGTGGTGCGGTGGCCGTGTCCATCCCGGTCATGCGGGCCAATTCCGCGGTGGAGCTGGGCATCGTTCATGCGCTGAATCCGCCGCCTGCGGCGATCCAGTGGCTGGTGACGGCCGTCTTCTGGCTCGGTTCCGCGGGGGTCATCGCGGGGCCTGACTGTCTTCGGTTTGCTGGTGCCGCGGCTGGCGGCGTTCCGCTGGATTGCCCTGGCCGCCGTGGTGACGTGGGGAGTCTGCGCCCTGCTCGAAGAAATCCTCGGCCCCGGCGCCGGGCGGCCGATCACAGGCGCATTGACGGGCGTTGATACCAGCTATCCGGTCACCCAGCTGGCGGTCACCATCGCGGTGGCCGCCATCGCGCTGGCCTATCTGAGTCGTCCGTTGCACCGGCTGGCGTCGTTTCTCATTGCGGCCGCGACCATCGCAGCTGTCGTCGGCGGCCTGGCGCTTCCGGTCAACGCGGTCTCGAGCATCGCCATCGGCTGGGGTATCGCCGGGGCCCTGCACCTGGCCGTGGGATCTCCGCTCGGCCTGCCATCGGCCGAGGTTGGGCGGATAGCCGACCTGCGGGTCGCTGTCGAGGGCGTGGTGCGGGCTCCCCATCAGGTCTGGGGGGTGAAAAGTTCTCCGGCCACGATGCCGCAGGCAAAGGATCGAGCTCTCGGTGTACGGGCGCGACGCTACGGACGGCCGCGCGGTAGCCAAGCTCTGGGGTACTGCTTCTACCGGGACTCGGGGCCCACCCTCATTCTTGATCGCTTCCAGCAAGTCGAGCATGAGGCCTACATGACGTTCATGGCCGGAGGGCCGGCGTTCCGGTACCCAGGTGCTCGCCGTTGGCAGTTGGCCAGCGGGGACGCGGCCATCGTCAGCAGGCTCCCCGCCGCGCCAACCCTGTCGGAGGCCGGCCCGGCGGAGGTGCCCGACAGCAGCCTTGATCAGCTCCTAGGTGCCGTGCAGCGGTTGCGTTCGGCAGGAATCGCCCATGGGGGCTCGGCGCCGGAACATCGTGCTGTCGCCGGCGCTGTCTACGTCAAGGATTACCGCTCCGCGTCCTCGGCAGCGCCCGCCAGCCGGCTCGATGCTGACCTCGCGGCGGTCCTGGCGGCGATGGCCGTGCACGTCGGCATCGAGCGCACGGCCGCGGCCGCCGCACGGGTGCTTGACGCCGATACGGCCCGCGGCGCTCTCGTCCACCTGCAGCGCTCGGCGCTCGATCCTGACACGATCAGTCACCTCCGGCAGCATAAGGACCTGCTTCCCGGAACTGCGGGACCGCGGTGGCCCGGGCGCGGCCGCCATCGAGGTTCCCAAGCTCGCCGAGGCCAAGCGGATCAGCTGGGTCAACCTGGCGTTCGGCATCGGCACCCTGATCGGCATCTGGGCCATCATCGGCGTGCTGGCGGACATCTCCGGATCTCTAGAAGTCATCAAGGGGGCGCTCTGGGGATGGGTGGCTCTGGCGTTCGTGCTCGCTTCAGCTCCCGGTCGCAGCTAACGCCTGGGTACTGGTTGGCGCCGTTGCCGGTCAGATCCCTTTCGGCCGGTGCCTCGCCCTGGAAACCTCGAACACGTTCACCTCCCTCGTCGGCGGCGAGGTCGCCGCGTTCGCCGTCCGGGTGCGGTTCTTCCAGCGCCAGGGATCGACCCCGCCACCGCGCTCAGCTCCGGGGCCATCGCGTCAACGGCCAGCTGGATCGCGAAGGGCCTGCTATTTCTCGCTGCCATCGGCTTCGCGGCCGGTAACTTCCACCCGCCGACGAGTTCGGGCGGGCGCCAGACCGCTATCTGGATCATCATCGGTGTCGTGCTCGCGGCCGGGATCGCCGCGACCCTGATCACGTTGATCCCGCGGCTGCGGCGGCTGGCCACGGCGCGCGTCCGGCCGCACCTGGCCCGCATCTGGGCCGACCTGAAAACAATCGCCGCCCAGCCCCGCAAGATCGTATATGTGCTGGCCGGATCGGTGCTGGCCCCAGCTCCTCGTCGCCCTGGCCCTCGGTGCATCGCTGCACGCGGTGGGGCAGCAAGCAAGCATCTCGACGCTCCTGGTCGTCATCACGACGGCCTCGATGATCGGCGGCGCCGTCCCCGTCCCCGGCGGGGCTGGCGTCGTCAAGGCCGGCCTGATCGCCGGGCTCACCAGCGCCGGCGTGCCGCAAGACCAGGCGGTAGCAGCCGTATTCATCCAGCGGCTCTTCACCGCCTACCTTCCCCCATCTGGGGATGGGCGACACTCGCCTGGATGCGGCGCCGCGAGTACGTATAACTAGAGATCCGCCGTTACCTGTCTGCTTGGAAACTTTCCGGCGGGCGTCTTGACAGCGATGGTCGCGCTT
>CAVUKT010000035.1:0-88603 GCA_963742055.1 uncultured Actinomycetes bacterium
CTGATCAACTAGATCGGCGCCGACTTGAAGGGCGAAGGGCTTCCCCTGTTCCGAGATCACCCAATCCTGTGTCGCCCATACCTAACCTCTGTGGTCAGCACATGTAGATCGGGAACATCCGGCGCAAAAGCCACCAGTGAGCAGAAGATCCTTGCCGGTACGTCCGGCAAGGTGGTGTACTGACCGGCCCGGTTGATGGGCGTGGCGCAGGTGCAAAGGCGGCCACCGCGTGATCCTTTGGAAGACCTCTCACAGTGCTTCTGAAGGAGACACCACGATGACCGCCCCTAGCAGTATCGACCCTGCCCGCTTTCTGCACGACCAGCTGGAGTCCGCGTCGCCGGATCTGCTGCGCTCGATGCTGGCCACGTTCATCAACGCGCTCATGTCCGCCGAGGCCGACGCGGTCTGCGGCGCCCCGTACGGGATGCCGGGACCGGAGCGGGTCAACGTCCGCAACGGCTACCGGCACCGGGACTCCGGCACCCGGGCCGGGACGCTGGACGTGGCGATCCCGAAGCTGCGGTCGGGCAGCTATTTCCCGGACTGGCTGCTGGAACGACGCCGGCGGGCCGAGGCGGCGCTGACGTCGGTCGTGGCGACCTGTTACCTGCTCGGGTCAGCACCCGGCGGATGGAGAAGCTGGTGGAGTCTCTCGGGATCACCCGGCTGTAGCAGGTCGCAGGTCAGCGAGATGGCCCGGGACCTGGACGAGCAGGTGAAGGCGTTCCGCACCCGGCCGCTGGACGCTGGCCCGTACACGTTCCTCGCCGCGGACGCGCTGGTGCTCAAGGTCCGCGAAGGCGGCCGGGTCGTCAATGTCCATGCCTTGCTGGCGGCCGGGGTGAACGCCGGAGCAGGGCGCCGGGAGATCCTCGGCCTGCAGGTCACCTCCGCCGAGGACAGCGCGGGCTGGCTGGGCTCTTTCCGGGCCTTGACCGCCCGCGGCCTGACCGGCGTCCAGCTCGTCACCTCCGACGCGCACCGCGGCCTGGGTCGAGGCCATCGGCGCGACCCTGCCCGGGGCGAGCTGGCAGCGGTGCCGCACCCACTGAAGCGGTAAAGATTCAACTTGCCGATTCCGGTGTGTCGGCACCGTCGGCCTGCCCTGTGATCGCGGTGAGTAGCGCGGTGGCTGTGGGATACCGCGCCGCGGATCGGGTGATCGTGCATCCGTCCTGCTCCAGCAAGGGACGGACCCATGCGGAGGCGTTGCCGATAGTGCGCCGGCTTACCTGGAACAACTCGGCTATGACGCTCCAGGTGCACACTTTGCGCAGGCCGAGGATGACCGCCAGGACGCGCTCGGGGTCGGTGATCTTCTCGGTGAAGATGCCGCCGCGAGTTGCCGGCAGCCGGTCCCGGCCCCGCCGCTGATGATTCCGTCGCTCGGCCTCGGCGGCCTGCCGGAAGGAGAGCCGCTCGGTCAGCTCTGCGAGGTCCTGCCGGGTCATCCCGGTCAGCGCCGGATCGCTCAGTGTCGCCAGCCGGTCCGGCCGGGCGGCGGGGTTCCGGTAGCCAGGAAGTCCCGCAGTGCGCTCGCAGTGATGAACCGCAGGACGGTCGGCACGACCGCGTGCTTGCGCTCGGCGAGCAGCCTGCCGGTCTCGGTGATCGCCTTTCCGATGGGGTACTCGCTGATTTCGAGCATCTCCGACAGCACCAGCTGGGAGCAGACTTGCCGCTGGTAGACAACGGTGATCAGGATCTTGGCGGCATCGGTGAGCAAGGGCCGGCCATGGCTGCCCTTAGCCTGCCGGCGCGGACCGCCGCGCTGCTCGAAGAAGCGCTGCTCGGCCCGGGCTGCCTGCGCCGGGCCCAGGTCAGCGGCCAGCTGGTCCAGCGTGTCCCGGCTCATGCCGGTCAGCCGGGGATCGGCCAGCGCGTGCAGGGCCTGTGACCGGCCGCGGTCACGGTCGCCGCTGTGGGTGGCGCACTTCGCCTGGTGACCGGACGGGCGGATCGTGTAGTTCCACGTCCCGTGACGGCGTGTGCTGCGATTGGCAGGCTGCCCATCCGCTCGGCGCTGACCGACACGCCGAGCGGATAAGCGCCCGTGTCCAGCTCGGCCTCAACGTGCAGCCCGGTGCGGGTGCGGGTGGCAGCGATCGTGTTGACGACGATGTCATGGCTGGTCAGCGGCCGCCCGCGCCAGTTCCTCGTGATCTGGGAGAACAGCCGGTGCTCGATCTTGTTCCACTTGCTCGTCCCCGGCGGGAAGTGGCAGACCGTGACGGCCAGCCCCGTCTCAGCGGCGAAGCCCGCTAGCTCGGCCTTCCACAATCGGTAGCGGCAGCTGTTGGACCCGCCGGCATCTGCGGTGATCAGCAGCTGGGTGGCGCCGGGATAATCGCTGCCGCCGCGGGCCTGCCACCAGCGGCGGATCGAGGCGACTGCGAAGGCCGAGGTGTCGTGATCCACCCCGACGCTCACCCACCCGCGGTCCGCTGCCAGATCGTAGATGCCGTACGGAACCGCGTGCGGGACATCCGGTCCGGTGAAGAAGAAGCTGTGGTCCTCTACCCGGACCGGGTCGCCGCCAGGGCGCCACTGCCGCCCGGGGTTCGGCAGCCGCCCGAGATGCTCCTTCTTCTTAGCATCTACGCTGATCACCGGCTGCCCGGCCGTCCGGTGCTGCCGTGCCTGCTCGTTGATATACCGGAACTGGGCATCCCGGTCCGGGTGCTGCCTGCCTTCCAGCGTCTTAGCGTTGGCCTGGAGGCTGAACCCATGCTCGCGCAGGAGCCGCCCACAGTGGGCGCCGATACCGGATGGCCCTGCCGCGTCAGCTCCCCAGCCAGGTTGCGCAGCGACTTGGTCGTCCACCGTAACGGCGACATCGGATCACCGCGCTCGTCCGGCTCGACCAGCCCCAGCAGCACCGGCACCAGCTGCGGATCCTGGCCCTCGCGGGCCTCCGCCCTCCGCCAGGGCGCCTGACACGGCCGCCCGGAAGCGGATCACCGCCGGCTTCCAGCTCGAACACGCCGTTGCGGACCGTGGTCTCGCTGACCCCGGCCACCTGCGCCACCGCCCGCACCCCGCCATGACCCAGCAGCCGCGCCTCCTGCGCCAGCACTAAGCGCCGCTGACGCTCGTCCAGGTGCGGCAGCACCACCTGGCACCGAGATGCCAGCTGACCCATGACCTCATCTGAGAAGCGCATACCAGGACAACGGAGCTCCCCGCACAAAAGATCATTTTGTTTCTTTACGGCTCAGTGGGTCCGGCACCGCTGCCAGCTGGCGCCGGGCAGGGTCGCGCCGATCGCCTCGATCAGGCCGCGGTGCGCGTCGGAGGTGACCAGCGGGACGCCGGACAGGCCGCGGGCGGTCAGGTCCCGGAAGAACCCCAGCCACCCGGCGCCGTCCTCAGCGGAGGTGACCTGCAGGCCCAGGATCTCCCGGTGCCCTCGCTGTTCACCCCGGTCGCGACCAGGGCGTGCACGTTCACCATCCGGCCGGCCTCGCGGACCTTCAGCACCAGCGCGTCCGCGGCGACGAACGTATAGGGCCGGCGTCCAGCGGCCGGGTCCGGAACGCCTCCACCTGCGCATCCAGGTCCTTGGCCATCTCGCTGACCTGCGACCTGGACAGCCGGGTGATGCCCAGGCGTCTCGACCAGCTTCTCCATCCGCCGGGTCGACACGCCCAGCAGATAGCACGTGGCCACCACGCTGACCAGCGCCGCTTCGGCCCGGCGGCGGCGTTCCAGCAGCCAGTCCGGGAAATAGCGAGCCCTGCCGCAGCTTCGGGATCGCCAGGTCGATGCGTCCCGGCCCGGGTGTCGAAGTCCCGGCGCCGGTAACCGTTGCGGATGTTGACCCGTCCGGCGCTGCGCTCGCCGTAGGCGGCGCCGCAAACCGCGTCGGCCTCCGCGCCCATCAGCGCCTCCGCGAACGTGGTGCACCATCGGCCGGAGCAGATCCGGGCTCGCCTGCGCGAGCTGCTCCTCCAGCCAGCCCGAAACTCGATACTGGGTCCTGCGGCCATCGCGTGACTCCTTCTCATCGAGATCTTTGGTCGGAACTCAATCGAGAATCACGCGGTGGCCGTCTTCACGTCACGACGCCACGCTCACCAGCGCAAAACCGGCCACCACCTCAGCGGACGCAACCTGGCTCATCGATCATCCGGGCCTGCGGTCAGCGACGCCGGGCGCCGATTGGGCGCTCGCTGTGCCTGGGCAGTTCGTCGCAGCCCGACTCCGCCGGTTATGTTCTGGGTGATCCGAGGTGGCTGTCTGTCCGCGTGCGCACGGACCGTCAGCGATTCGTCTTCTGCTCGAGTTCTGCGGGGTATCGGTCGCCCACGATCGTGACTTCGGATGCGGCACGGTCGATTTCGGCAAGATCGGCGCTGGTGAGCTCGACGGCGGCAGCGCGGAGGTTCTCCTGCAGCCGGGGCAGCTTGGTGGTTCCCGGGATCGGCACGATCGATGTTGCCTGAGCGAGGAGCCAGGCCAGCGCCAGTTGCGCTGGGGTAGCGCCCTGTGGCTGACCGATAGCGCGCAGCCGGTCGACAAGAGCCTGGTTCGCCCGGCGCGCCTCGGTCGTGAAGCGCGGTAGTTCGTTGCGGTTGTCGGCGCTGTCGAAGGCGGTGTGCTCGTCGATAGCCCCGGTGAGGAAGCCGCGCCCCAGCGGGCTGTAGGGCACGAACCCTATGCCCAGCTCCGCGCAGACCGGGAGCACCTCTTTCTCCGGCAGTCTCCACCACAGCGAGTACTCGCTCTGGACCGCGGTGACAGCCTGGACGCCGTGCGCTTTGCGGATCGTCTGCGCCCCGGCTTCGGACAGGCCGAAGTCCCTGACCTTGCCTTCCGCGATCAGGTCCGCGACCGTGCCGGCGACCTCTTCTATCGGCACGTCGGGATCGACCCGGTGCTGGTAGAGCAGGTCGATCGTTTCGACGCCGAGGCGCCTGAGGGAGGCGTCGGTCGTCTGCCTGATCAGCTCGGGGCGGCTTGAAAGGCCAGGCCGGCCGCGTCAACCTCCCCGAACTTCGTGGCCACGACGACCCGATCACGAACAGGGGCAAGCGCGTCCCCCACGAGTTGCTCGTTGGTGAACGGGCCGTAGACCTGCGCCGTGTCGAAGAGCGTCACCCCCAGGTCCACCGCGTTCCGGATCAGCGCAATCGCCTCGTTCCGGTCCAGGGTGGCGCTGCGGTGGTAGCTCAGGCCCATGCAGCCAAGCCCGAGCGCAGATACCTCCAGGCCGCTTGTCCCTAGCGTCCGCTTCTCCAGCGCGTGATCCATGCGTTCCATCGAACCACGATGTCCACCTGCAGGGGCTTCAGCGGAAGGCTCTGCCGGCGGTATGAGCGCGTATTCCTGCGGTCCGGTTTATGGGCGAAGGAGCGGCCGCAGGTCGTCGAGCCGGTCGAACAGGTGCCACGCGTACGCCGAGGTGCCTTGTTTCCGGTGCGGTGCAGGTCGGCCAGGGCGGGGTCCTGGCGGTAGCTCTCGAAGGCCGCCCTGGAGGCGATCGCACGGCCTGCCCGGGCCAGTCGATGAGCTCCTCGCCGACCTCGTGAAACGGGGCCAGGGCAGCGACGTGTTCGCACAGCACCTGCCGGCGGGCATTCTGAGCCAGGTTGCCTACGGCGTCGTGTTCGCCATCGCGGACAGCGACCTGCCGGACGGGACCCCCGGCGCCCGGGCAGCGACGATCACGAGCCTGCTGATGCTGGGAGTTCCCGAGACGCGCGCAATCGCTCTCGTGGGCGACCAGCCCTGACCCGCAGCACCCGGGCGGAGCCGCGGATCGTCCTGCTCCGGACACGACATCGTCACCGCACCCCGCCAAGAATCCGGTGAGAACAATGTGATCGCGACGATGTCAACGGGTCTCTAGTCGAGGGTGTCCGCTGCTCAGCCAGGATCGCGCTCGCTGAGGTCAGAAAATCGCGCGGCCTTGCGCCGTTCGCGGTGAATGGGCCTACCCGCACCGGCAGCCAGTTCTGGACTTGAAACTCGCCTCGACCTCTGCAATCCAGGCGTTGTCCTGATCCCACTGCGACCATTCACCAGACCGGATCCCACTCGGGGAAGGATGTGACCAGCACCGTCGGCGGCGCGACTCAGGGCGGGGAGGCACTGGATGCTTCGCCGTGCTCGCCGCCCAGGGCGTTGGCCAGCCCTTCGAGGTCCGCCACGGTCACGGTGAGCGCCGAGTGGCCACTTCGGCGAAGCGGTGATGGCACCTTCTCCGTGAAATGGATGCACACCCCCGCGTTGTGGTTCGTTCCAAAGCTCAAGCCGTCGTCGGCCATGGAACCGCGAACGCCGAACGCGGTCCACCAGCGGTAGTTCCGGGTGATGTGTGCCCCGCTGACGTTCGCCAGCGGCGTCTTGATCGTGAAAAAACCGAAGGTCGCCAAGAGGTAACCTTCGTCCGTGAGCGTGACGCCGTCTTTCGAACCTCGCAGCCCGAAGGGAACCAGCAACGGCAAATATCGCTTATCAATGGCATAAGCAAAACGTTTGGACATCATCAGGTCCGATCCCTGCCGTGCATGAACACGACTGCACTTTTCAATGTTATACCATCTCCATGTTACGTTACCATATCCATTCCCCGTGGATGAATGGTCCCTCGTGGAGTGCGTCGGCGGGTAAGAATTCAGCCCTTCTCCTCGCGGCTTATACGTGCGCATGCTGGCCAGGGCGATCGGCGACAGGATGATGCAGGTCAGGCTGCGGCTGTGACAGCACGTCGGCCAGGCCCAGGATCGGTCACGTCGGCACGTTGACGATCTTCAGTAACACACGCCCGGCCAGCCATCACGATGTCCTGCCTGCTGGCGATAGCGCAGGTCAGCCACCCGATCGAGTCTTCGGCCGGTACAGGTTCGCTTACGGAGGGCCGGTCAGGTCAGGAGCGGTAGGCGTCACGCCGGTGATCTATGTCGAGGATGTGGATGATGTTGGCGTCCTCGTCGATCGCATAGCGGATGCGGTACTCGCCGCGCCGGGCTCGCCAGTGTCCCTCGAAGGGCTTGCGCAGGGGGGCGCCGACTCTGCGCGGCTCTTCGCTGAGGGGGCCGCGAATGAACTCGAA
Organism: uncultured Actinomycetes bacterium; assembly: GCA_963742055.1. Classification (GTDB taxonomy): domain Bacteria; phylum Actinomycetota; class Actinomycetes; order Streptosporangiales; family Streptosporangiaceae; genus RYN-230. Next base: position 7,061 of record CAVUKT010000035.1, read on the forward strand.
ACAGGCCCACGCGACGGCTTCGGGCAGCCGGTCGTGAAGCTGGCGAGCTGCGGTCGGAGCGATGATGACCTGGTAGGTCACGGGCGGCGCTTTCCGAAACGTTCTTCCAGGGACTGCGCCACTTCGGCGATGGACAGGCCTTCTCCGCGAGCGATCTCGTCACGGGATTGGGCGATGCGCTCTTGCGCCGCCGGGTCGGACAGCAACTCGAGCGTTGCCTCGATGGACTCAAGATCTTCAGCTGCGAGCAGGACGACGTAGTCTTTGCCGTTCTTGGTGATGTGGACTCGCTCGTGGGTGCGGCCGACTTCGTCGGCAATCTCCGAGAGCCGAGCCTTCACCTCAGACAAGGGCAGTACGGTCATAGACCAGAATTATAGTCTGTTCTTGCTGGGAGGTAAAGTTAGCTGCGACCACTAGCTGTACCGCTTCAAATTTAGTCGCATCGTGTCTGAGCTAGGGTTTATGTGATCAGCTACGCCGCCTGGTAGTACTCGTTGATCACGCCACTGTGTTGGGCTCGAATATTCGATCATGGCGCTGATCTGCTTGTTCTCGTGGCGGCGGGCAGCCTGTCATGCAGCAATCTGGTACTCGTGCGTCAGGCCGCCGAGGACTTGTTTCGGCGGATCTGGCACTTGGCGAGGTTGATCTCCGGCGGGCGGCAGTGTGCCTGCGCAGGGTGCCAGCTGATCAAGCGCACGATGAGGTCGCGCTGAGCGGCGCCGGCCGCGGTTCGAGCAGCCGATGCTCACGATCAGCCAGCGGCCCTTCCAGCCTGAGGACCGGTCCGAGGCCGGGCATTGGGAGGGAGATCTCATCATCGGCAAGGACCAGGGCTCAGCGATCGGCACCCTGGTCGAGCGGCAGACCAGGATGGTCCGGCTGCTGCATATGCCCCAGCGCGACGGCGACACCTTGCACGACGCGCTGAAGGCCCGGATGGCCGGACTGCCGCCAGTACTGCTGCGGTCGATCACCTGGGACCAGGGAACCGAGATGGCCCGCCATCGCACGATCACCCGGTCGCTGGGGGCCCCGGTCTACTTCTGCGACTCCCACTCGCCGTGGCAGCGCGGTTCGAAAAACACCAACGGCCTGCTGCGCGACTACTTCCCCAAAGGCGCCGACCTGAGCGCCCACTCGCCGGAGCACCTGCTGGCCGTGGAGAACGAGCTCAACAACCGGCCCCAGGCGCATCCTCAGCGACGGGGCACCAGCCGAACTTTTCGCCGCGCTGCTAGCCTCCGAGGGCCGCCTGTGTTGCGACGTTGACTAGAACCCGCCATGCCACGCCGGGGTCAGTATTCACGTGCCGCCGACAGAAATGACGGCAGACTGGAGCCGGAGCGCCGCTTCAGCCGCTGGTCAAGTACGAGACCACGAGGTCACCGAGCATCCGGCGCTGGGCTGCCCGCCGGGCGGGGTCGGTCAGGTCCCGGCCGAACAGGGCGCGGAACGTGTACCGGTTGGCGATCCTGAACACGCAGAACGAGCTGATCAGCATGTGCACGTCCAGCGGATCTACCGGCGCGGTGAAAACCCCTTCGGCCCGGCCCGCATCCAGGATCCGGGAGATCATCTCGATCGTCGGTGCGCGCAGCTCGTGCAGGGTCGGCAGGGTGGCCAGGTGGACCGCCTCGTGGATGTTCTCGATGCTCACCAGGCGGATGAAGTCCGGATGCGCGTCGTGGTGGTCGAAGGTGAGCTCGGCCAGCCGGCGGATCGCCGCGACCGGTTCGAGCCGCTCGACGTCAATGGCCAGCTCCGCGTCGCGGATCTGCGAGTACGCCTGCTCCAGCACCGCGACGTACAGCTGCTCCTTGCCGCCGAAGTAGTAGTAGATCATCCGCTTGGTCGTGCTGGTCCGCGCCGCGATCTCGTCGACTCGTGCCCCCGTGTAGCCCTGCCGGGCGAATTCGTCGGCCGCGATGCGCAGGATCTCGGCCCGGGTCCGGTCCTTGTCCCGCTGGCGCTCGCCGTGACCCGGCTTCGTGCTCGTGACGGTGCCCTTGCTGGTGGCTTGGGTCAAAACGGCTCCTGATCAGCTGGACTGGCCGTTGGTTCTGGCCGCACTCCAGCCTAATCGCGCGTGCCCGGCCGTTACATGACGCCGGGGCCTTCCGTTCATCCGGGCCTCCCTCTACTATTAACCCTCTAGTTCGTACATTAGGTGATTCGGGAGGTGCGTGTTGACCCGGTGTCATGGCGGGACGATGGAGTACCTGGGCGGGCGGTCAGAGAGCGCGAGGCCATGAGCGCCTTAGCGGCCCCAGCCTCCGCCGGGGGCCCCGAGTCACGGCTGATCGGCCTCATCGGCAGCGGCATCCGCGGGTCGCTGAGCCCGGCCCTGCACGAACGCGAAGCCCGGGCCCAGGGGCTGTGCTGCCTCTACCGCGTCATCGACCTCGACGAACTCGGCCTGACCGCGGCGGACACCCCCGAACTCCTCACCGCCGCGCGCCGCCTCGGGTTCGACGGCCTGAACATCACCCATCCGTCCAAGCAGGTCATCCTCGATCACCTCGACGAACTGTCCCCCGACGCGGCCGCGCTGCGGGCGGTCAACACCGTCGTCTTCGAGGACGGGCGGGCCGTGGGCCACAACACCGACTGGTCCGGATTCGCGCAGAGCTTCGCGCGCGGCCTGGCCGGCGTGGCCGCAGGCCAGGTCGTGCTGCTCGGCGCGGGTGGCGCGGGCGCCGCGGTCGCGCACGCGGCCCTGACTTCCGGCACCCGCCTGCTGACCATCGTGGACCTCGACGGCGACCGGGCGTCGTCCCTGGCGGCCGACCTGGTCAGCCGGTTCGGTGCGGGCCGGGCCCGGAGCGCCGAACCCGGCGCGCTCGCCTCGGTGCTGGCCAGCGCCGATGGCCTGATCCACGCCACCCCGACCGGGATGGCGGCCTACCCCGGCCTGCCCCTGCCCGCCGGGCTGCTCCACCCACGGCTCTGGGTGGCCGAGGTCGTGTACCTGCCCATCGACACCGAACTGGTCCGCACCGCCCGCGCGCTGGGCTGCCGGACCCTCGACGGCGGCGGCATGGCCGTCTTCCAGGCCGCCGAGGCATTCCGCCTCTTCACCGGCCTCCCGGCCGACGCCGGCCGCATGCTCCGCCACTTCCGTTCCCTGACGCGCCCGGCCCGCCCGGCCTCCCCAGCCGACCCGGCCGGCCGGGCGGCGGGCTCGGCTCACGTCTCCCCCCTGGCCATCGAGGAGCGAGCCATGACTGACGCGGCGACGCTGAGCGTGTGCGGGGTGTCGAAGCATTTCGCCGGACTGCAGGCGCTGCGCGACGTGAGCCTGCACGTCAACCGGGGCGAGGTGGTCGGCCTGGTGGGCGACAACGGGGCTGGCAAGTCCACGCTCATGAAGATCATCGCCGGGGTGCAGCAGCCGTCCCTTGGCCACGTGGCCATCGACGGCGAGCCGGTGGAGTTCACGAACCCGGCCGCCGCCGCGGCCGCCGGGATCAGCACCGTGTATCAGGACCTGGCCCTGGCGATGGAGCGTGACGTCGTGGCCAACTTCTTCCTGGGGCGGGAGATCCTGGCCGGCCACTGGCTCGGGCGGCGCCTCGGCTGGCTCGACCGGCGCACGATGCGGGAGCGTACCGCGCAGGAACTGGCCAAGCTGCACACCCGGATCCCGAACATCGACGCCCGCTGCAAGGACCTGTCCGGAGGCCAGCGCCAGGCCCTGGCCATCGCCCGGGCCTCGGCCTGGTGCGAGCGGGTCCTGCTGCTCGACGAGCCGACCAGCGCGCTCGGTGTCGAACAACAGCGTGAGGTGCTCGACCTGATCCGGCGGGTGCGCGACCTGGGCACGGCCGTGATCCTGGTCAGCCACCAGATGCCCGACGTGCTGGCCGTGTGCGATCGCATCACCGTGCTGCGGCTCGGTTCAGTCGTCGCCGCGGTGCCGAGGAAGGACGTCTCCGTGGACGACCTGATCGCCTACATCACCGGCGCCAAGGCCAGGCCGGCCGAGACGGGAGGTGAATAGGTCATGGGCGAAGTCAAGGCGGTGCCCGACGCTGCGGCCGCCACGCCGGCCGCAGCCCTGGCCGCCGCGAAGGCCGCCGAGCGCCGCGCCTGGCTGCTGCGGGAAGGCTGGACCGGGGTGGTCCTGGTCGCTCTCGTCATCGGGTTCGCCCTCTGGTCGCCGGAGTTCTTCGGCAAGCTGAACTGGCTGAACACCTCGTCCACCGCGACCGAGGTGCTGCTGCTCGCCCTGGGTGAGACGTTTGTCATCATCGCCGGCGGGATCGACCTGTCCGTCGGCGCGGTCCTGGGCCTGTCGGGCATGGTCGGCGGCTGGGTCATGTCGGACCTGATGGCCGGCGGGACCGCGGTGGCGCTCACCGTGACCGCGGGTTTCGCCGCCGCGCTGGCCGTGGGCCTGGCCTTCGGGCTGCTGAACGGCTGGCTGATCGCCCGGCACAATATCCCGGCCTTCGTCGTCACCCTCGGCACCCTGGGCGTCGCCACCGGCCTGGGCAACCTGGTCTACAACGGCCAGGAGATCTCAGCCATCCCGACCTGGGTCGGGGTCTTCGGCAACACGAACCTGCTGGGCTGGATCCCGGTACCGGTGCTGATCGCCGCCATCCTCTGCGTCATCACCGGCCTCGCCCTGGCCAAGACCCGGTACGGCTCCAATACCTACGCCATCGGCGACAGCCGTGAGGCCGCGATCCGGGCCGGGCTTCGCTGGCAGCGCCATCTGGTGAAGATCTACGCGGTCTCCGGCCTGCTGGCCGGCATCGACGGCGTCCTGGTCATGAGCCGGCTCGGGGCCGCCTCGCCCACCTCGGGCCTCACCGACAACCTCAACGCGATCGCGGCCGTGGTCATCGGGGGCGCCAGCCTGTTCGGCGGCCGCGGCAAGATCCTCGGCTCGATCATCGGAACGCTGATCATCTCGGTCCTGCTGACCGGCCTGGTCATCGTCAACGTCCCGCCGTACTGGCAGGAGGTCGCCGTGGGCGTCGTGCTGATCACGGCCGTCTACATCGACCAGTACACCGGCCGCCGGCGCGGTTAGCGCCGGCGTCCCCGATCCCACCCAAACCCCACCTTCGGCCACGTCAGGACCTGGCCTCGTCACGACAGGGGATAACGATGTTAGTCACGACCCGAATGATCGCGCTGCCCGCGGCCGCGCTGCTGGCCACGGCGGCACTGGCCGGCTGCGGATCCAGTTCCCCCGCCGCCACCAGCTCCAGTTCGAGCGCCAGTTCCGGCTCCAGCTCGGCGGGCCACGGCCTGGTGGCGTTCATTCCCGGCGCCACCGGGGTCGGCTTCTACGACGCGCTGGAGGGCGGGGCGAAGGCCGAGGCGGCCAAGCTGGGTGACAGCTTCCTGTACCAGGGATCGCCAGACTTCACCCCCGCCGCCCAGACCCCGGTCGTGAACGCGGTCTGCGCCAAGCACCCCAAGATCCTGCTGATCGCCCCCACCGACCCGGTCGCGCTCCGCCCCGCGATCCAGACCTGCCTGAACGCCGGGGTCAAGGTCGTGACCGTGGACACCGCCCTGTCCAACACCTCGGGCCTGGTCAGCGCGATCAGCTCGGACAACATCCAGGGTGGGGAAGCGGCGGCCGGCGTGATCGGCAAGGCGCTGAAGGGGCACGGCCAGGTCGCCGTGTTCAGCATCGACGGGACCACCACCACCCAGGTCGAGCGGGTCAAGGGCCTCAAGGAGGGGCTGGCGCACTATCCGGGCATCTCCATTGTCTCGTCCCAGTTCACCGGCCAGCCCGAGACCGTCTCCGAGACCGACACTAAGGCGGTCATGACCTCCCACCCGCAGGTCAAGGCGCTGTTCGGCGCGGCTGAGACCAATGCGGAAGGCGCCGCGCAGGCCCTGTCCTCCATGGGGGACACCGGCAAGCTCACCGTGGTGGGCTACGACGCGGACCCGTCCGCGGTGTCCCTGCTCAAGTCCGGCGCCATCAGCGCCCTGGTCATCCAGCAGCCCGCCCTGGAAGGCCAGCTCGGCGTGGAGTACGCCAACGACGCCCTCACCGGCCACACCTCCCTGATCAAGACGTCGGTGCTGCTGCCGAACGTCCTGGTCACCACGGCCCAGTCGCGGGATCCGTCCTACACCAAGTACTACTACCCGGCGGCCTGACGCCGGGCCGGTCCGGTCGTCCGGCGCGGCCCGCCGGGCTGCGCCGGGCGACCGGGGGGCCGGCGCCCGGGTCCGGCCGGACCCGTACCGCTGATCCCACGCGACGCAAGGAGCGGATCCGCGATGCGCAAATCGATCGCCACGGTGTCAGTCAGTGGCACGCTGCCCGAGAAACTGGCCGCGATCGCGCAGGCCAGGTTCCACGGCGTGGAGATCTTCGAGAGCGACCTGGTCAACTCGCCGTTCCCGCCCGAGCGGATCCGCTGGCAGGCCGCCGACCTGGGCCTGGCGATCGAGCTCTACCAGCCCTTCCGCGACTTCGAGGCGATGCCTCCCGACCGCTTCGCGGCCAGCCTCAAGCGGGCTGAGCGCAAGTTCGACGTCATGGAGCGCCTGGGCGCGGAGACCATGCTGGTGTGCTCCAACGTGTCCCCGGATGCGATCGGTGACGACGCCCTGGCCGCCGAGCACCTGCACGCCCTGGCCGAACGGGCCGCGGCGCGCGGCCTGATGATCGCCTACGAGGCGCTGGCCTGGGGCAGGCATGTCCGCGAGTACCAGCACTCGTGGGAGATCGTCCGGGCGGCCGGCCATCCGGCGCTCGGCGTGTGCCTCGACAGCTTTCATATCCTGTCGCGCGGCTCGGATCCCGCGGGGATCCGCCGCGTGCCGGGCGAGAAGATCTTCTTCCTGCAGCTGGCCGACGCACCGGTGCTGGCCATGGACGTGCTGCAGTGGTCCCGGCACCATCGTTGCTTCCCGGGTCAGGGCGGTTTCGACCTGACCGGCTTCGTCGGGCACGTGCTGGCCGCCGGTTACCGGGGACCCCTCTCGCTGGAGGTGTTCAGCGACACCTTCCGCCAGGCCGAGCCGGAATCCACGGCCCTGGACGCGATGCGCTCGCTGCTCTACCTGGAGGAATCGCTCCGGGTCCGGCTGGAGCACGGCGGGGGCCGCGCCTCCGGGATCCGGGGCAGCGCCAGCCCGGGCCGGTCAACCTGTTCGCGCCGCCTCCCGCTCCCGTCCGGCCTGCCGCGCGGGACAGCCCGCTCCGGTCCGGTCCGGCCTGGCCTTCGCGGAGATCGCCGCGGCGGCGGCGGACGCGCCGGCCCTGGCCGACACGCTGCGCGCGCTGGGCTTCACCCGGGCCGGCGGGCACCGGACCAAGAACGCCATCTTGTGGCGGCACGGTGCGGCGTACCTCGTCCTGAACACCGACCCGGCCGGGCGCGGCCGGCCGGGCCCGGACGAATTCCGGCGCGACCCGCAGCTGACCGCGCTGGGCCTGCGCACCACCGACAGCGCCGCTCTCGCCGACCGGGCCGAGCAGTACCTCGCACCGGTCCTGCCGCGCCGGCGGGGCAGCGGTGAGGCCGATCTGCCCTCGATCCGGACCCCTGCGGGGACGACGCTGCTGTTCTGCCAGAACGACGACGAATGGCTCGGCGACTTCACCGCCGCGCCCGGCCCGGCTGGATCCGGGCCAGGGCTGGAGCCCGGGCGGCCGCCCGCTCCGGGCCTGCTGACCGGGATCGACCACGTCGCCCTGGCCGCGTCCTTTGACCGCTTCGATGACTCGGTCCTCTTCCTGCGGGCGGTACTGGGCCTGGAACCAGGCGAGGACCTGGAGCTGGCCGACCCGCAAGGGCTGGTGCGCAGCCGCGTCCTGGCCGCTGCGGATGGGTACGGCGGCGGCGTGCGGATCGCGCTTAACATGCCGCCGCTGGGCGGCCGGGCTGGCCCGGCCGTCCAGCACGTGGCGTTCAGCTGCGATGACGTCTTCGCGGTGAGCTCCGCCCTGCGGTCCGCGGGTGCGCCGCTCCTGGTGATTCCGGAGAACTACTACGAGGACCTGCAGGCCCGCCTCGACCTGGACGAGCGGGCCGTCGCCCGGTTGCTGGCCTCAGGCATCCTCTACGACCGGGACGCCCGGGGGGAGTTCTTCCACTTCTACACCGCGCTGCTCGGCCCGCGCCTGTTCATCGAGGTCGTCCAGCGCCTCGGGGACTACACCGGATACGGCGCGGTCAACGCGCCCACCCGGATGGCCGCCCAGCGCGCGCTGCGGCCCGGCCGACGCACTAGCGTCCTCACGCGACCTTGCGGGCTCCCGGGCCGGGGACGGGGGAGATGTCACGCGCGGACTCCAGGACGTGCCCGGCCTGGCAGGACAGCTGCAACTGCACCGGCTGCCCGCAGTCGCGGTGCCGGAGCAGGACCGGGGGGCCATCCGGCCCGGCCGCGTGCTTGTCGCCCCACTGCATCAGCCCGACCAGCACCGGGTACAGGTCCAGGCCCTTCTCGGTGAGGCGGTACTCGTGCCGGCTGCGCTGGCCGCTGTCCTGATACGGCACCTTGCGCAGCAGTCCTTCCTGCACCAGGCGGCCCAGCCGGTCGCTGAGCACCTGCCGGGGGATCCCGGTCCGGTGCTGCATGTCCGCGAACCGGCGCACGCCGTTGAACGCCTCGCGCAGCACGAGGAACGTGGCCCGCTCGCCGATGATCGCCACCGCCGCGCCGATCGCGCAGTTGGCGGGGTCGTAGTCCATGATCCAGGTACGTTCCATGAGCCCAGGCTAAGTCTGGTTGACAGACTCAGCAACCGGAGGCCATGCTGAGTCTGTGAATCGAACTCAGGTACACCAGGCTCCCGCCCGCGTGGCCGTGACGATCCGGCCGCCGGACCCCGCAGACCTGGCCGCGCTCACCGGCTTCCTGGCCGGGCTTTCCACCCGGACCCGCGTCCAGAGGTTCTTCGCGCCGGTCCGGCCGACCCCGGCCCTGGTCCGCCGCGCATGCGGCCAGGCCGGCCCGGCAGGCCGCGCCGACGTCCTGCTCGCCACGCACGGCGGCGTCATCATCGGCCACGCCATGGCCGTCGGCCGGGGCCGTCGATCGGGGCCGCCGATGGGGCCGCCGACCGGGCCGCCGCGGGCGAGTCCCTGACCGAGATCGGTGTGGTGGTGGCGGACGCCTGGCAGGGCCAGGGCGTGGGCTCGGCCCTGGTGCGCGTGCTGCTCCGCCGGGCGCAGGCCCGCGGCGTGACGTCGCTCAGCATGGACGTGCTGCCGGATAACCGCCAGGTGCTCGCCATGATCGCCGGTCACTGGGCCGCGGCGCGCACCCGGCGCGATGCGGACTGCGTGACCATCCAGGTCGGGCTGCCCCCAGCCCGGCGCGAACGCGTCACCCCGGCCTGCGGGCCGCTGGCCGCCCGTCCGGTAGCCGCCGCGCCGTCGAGTAACCTGCGGCCCGCTGGCCGTAAGCTAAAAGAACCCGTCCTGGTCAGGGGGCCCCATGTCCGATGAGCTGGTGACCTGCCCGAGCTGCGGGCGCCGGAACCGGGTCCCGGCCGCCGCCTCGGGGGTCCCGCACTGCGGCAACTGCCACGATCCGCTGCCCTGGATCGCTGACGCCGGCGACGACACGTTCGCCGAGGTCGCCGAGGCCGCCGCGCTCCCCGTCGTCGTGGACCTGTGGGCCCCGTGGTGCGGGCCGTGCCGCATGGTCAGCCCGGCCCTGGAGCAGCTGGCCGCCGACCTGGCCGGCCAGATCAAGCTGGTCAAGGTCAACGTGGACAACTCACCCAGGCTCCAGCAGCGGTTCGGCGTGCAGGCCATCCCGACCCTGATGGTGCTGCGGGACGGGCAGGTGGTGGCCCGCCAGGCCGGCGCCCCGCCGCCCGCCGCCCTGCGGGCCTGGGTCGATGAGGCGATCAAGGCCAGCGGGCCTGGCGCCCGCTAGCGCCAGACCGCGTGGATGGCCGCTCGCGGGGGGCTTCACGATGCCGGTCAATAACTGGTGCGCTGGGTCAGAAAGTGACCGTGATCATGGAGACTCTGGTTGATGGGGACAGAGGAGGACCGGATGGCGTCGATCCCGGCTGGGAGCCAGTACGTGGCGATGGGCAGCTCGTTCGGGGCCGGGCCGGGCCTCACGCCCCGGGCGCCCGGGAGCCCGCGCCGCGCGGGCCGGTCGGCCAGCAACTATGCCCACCTGGTGGCCCGCGCGCTGGGACTGGACCTGCGTGACGTGACCTATTCCGGCGCGACCACGGACGACATCCTGCGGACGTCCGCCCGGGGGCAGCCCGCCCAGCTCGATGCCGTCACCCCGGCCACCGCCTGGTCACCCTCACCGGAGGCGGCAACGACGTCGGCTACCTGCCCCGGCTCACGCTGGCGAGCCTGCCCTGGCCGCTGCGGACCCTGCCGAAGGCCCGGGCCCAGGTCGCCGGGTTCGGGGATCCCGCCGCCACGGACGAGCGGTTCGCGGGAGTCGGGCGCAATCTCCAGGCGATCGCGGCGGGCGTGCGGGACCGGGCCCCGGCCGCCCGGGTGCTCTTCGTCAACTACCTGACCATCCTGCCGCCAGCAGGAGAGGATGCCGGGCCACCGCCGCCAGCCGGGATCGCGGACTGGGGGCGCGCCATCGCGGCCCGGCTCGCGACCACGACGCGGGCCGCGGCGGAGGCCGCCGGCGCCGGAATACGTGGCGGCCTCAGCGGCCTCGGCCGATCATCACGCCTGGTCGGCCACGCCCTGGACGCGGCGCTTCCACCTGTCGCTGCGCGGCGGGGCGCCGTACCATCCCAACGCGGCCGGGATGGCGGCGGTCGCCGGCCTGGTGCTCACCACCCTGAGCGGTACGACCCCGGAGGGCTCATGACCCTGGAGATCCGGCGGCTGCACCTGGCCGCCCTGCGCGGGCCCGACGGCGGGGAATGGCCCGTGCACGGGTTCGTCATCATCCACCCCGGCGGGGCCGCCCTGGTCGATACCGGCGTCGGCGGCCCGGATGATCTGCTGAGCGACTGGCGCGTGGTCAACCGCACCGCCGCCGACGCGCTGGCCGCGATCGGGATGAGCCCCGCCGATATCGGCCTGGTCATCAACACGCACCTGCACTTCGATCACTGCGGCCAGAACGCGGTTTTCGCTCACGCGCCCGTCTACGTCCAGCGGGCCGAGCTGGCCCGGGCGCAGCGCGAGGCGCCGGCGCTGTGCGACTGGCTCGGCTTCATGAACGCGTCGTTCGAGCTGCTGGACGGCGACGCCGAGATCCTGCCCGGGGTGTCGGTCATCACCACGCCCGGCCACACCGCAGGCCACCAGTCCGTCGTGGTGCGCGCCGCCGACGGCTCCGCTGACCTCCTCACCGGCGACGCCGCGTACACCCCGCGCCAGTACCGCGAGCCGCCCGGCCCGGGCGGCTGCCGGGCCTGCCGGACGGCCAGGCCGCCGACTTCGCCGCGTGGCGGGACTCGCTGGCGCGGATGCACGCGCTAGGCGCCGCGCGGGTGCACTTCTGCCATCACACCGCCGTCCTGCATCAGTAGCGGCCCGCCCATCTTCCGGTGGTGAAGGTCCGGCGTCCCGGGCGAAGTGCGCCCGGTAGCGTCCACCGGCGCACGGCCGGGCCGTCGGCCGTCCAGCGGTTGCGGGACTCCAGTGAGCAGAGTGTTCTAGCGGGCCGGGTGGGCCTCGTACTTCCAGATCACATAGGTGCCCTGGCCGAGCGGCGGGACTTCGATGCCGTAGGGGACGACCTGGATGGTGTGGTAGTGCGGGTTGCGGTGCAGCAGGGTGGCCAGGCCGTGGTCCAGGGCGCTGGTGTCGGTGAAGTTGAGGGCCACGTAGGAGAAGTAGCCCTTGGCGATGTACCTGGCGAAGGTCGCGGCGTTGCCCGCGGCGACGATGCCCGCGGTGGCGGCCGGGTTCCCGGTGCTGGCCCCGGACGGGAGGACGATGTTGCGGGTGCTGGACCAGCGCCGCCACTCAAGCCCGGCCGGCAGGTAGTACTTGGCGACCGAGGGGTCCTCCACCAGCAGCCGTCCATGGCCGGAGTCGGCCAGCGGGCGGAAGACCGCGATGAAGGCTTTCGCGTTGGGCCAGCTGGTCGCGAACGACCAGGACTGCACCGCGCCCAGGTACACCGGGAAGACCAGCGCAATCACGCAGGTGGCGCTCGTGAACGCCTGCTGCCGCCCGGCCGGTGCGGCGGCGATGAACCGGTCGGCGGCGTAACCCGCGGCGATGGCCGCGAACCAGGCGCCCACGCCGACGTGCTCGTTGAGCAGCGCGGCGGTGTGCAGCCAGGCCTGCTCGGCCGGCCCGAGGATCGCGGCGGCGGCCAGGACCGCCAGCAGCCAGGTCCGGGCCGGTCCCTCCCGCCGCACCGCGCTGAAGACGACGCCCGCCACGGCCAGGATGACCAGCACGCCCGCCCAGTACCAGGAGCTGGACAGCACGGACAGGGGCGAGCTCGTGTGCGCCACCGGGGTGAGGATGGTCCGCTTGAACCCGCTGAGATAGCTGCTCCCGCCGATCAGCAGCCCCGCGGCCAGGCAACGCGATCACCGTGGTCAGCAGGATGGCCACCCGCCGCAGCGCGATCCGGCCGCCCATCAGCGGGAACGCGGCCAGCGCCGCCAGCACGGGCACGAGCACGTCGAACAGGATCGTGGAGTAAGAGGTGGCGTTGGCCAGGGCCAGGGCGGCACCCGCCGCGATCATGCGGCCCGGCGCCTCGCCCCGGTCCCCGACGCGCAGCACGCACCACCCCGCCAGCGCCACGAGGAACAGCGACAGGGCGTCGTAGGTGGCAAACGCGCCCAGGTGCAGGGTGGGGCCCAGCACCGCGAACAGCGCCGCGGCGAAGAACGCGGCCCGCCGCCCGTACTGCCGCCGGGCCGCGCTCCACAGCAGGGTGGTCGCCGCGAGCATGAAGACCAGGGACAGGACCCGGGCCGCGGTCAGGCCGCCGACGTGGTCCGCGAGCGCGCCGAGCGGCGGGTAGATCACCGGGGCGCCCGAGAAGTAATAGGGAAATGGCGGGATGGCCGTGCCGTGCAGCCAGTTCGCCCATTGCAGGTGCCCGGCCCACAGGTACAGTCCCTCGTCCTGGTAGGCCGTGTCGGCCCGGACCAGCCGGAGCGACAGCAGCGCCTGGACGATGAGTACCGGGAGCAGCGGCCACCCGCTGGGCACGCGCCACCTGGTGGGCCGGTCGTCCCGGCGCGCAGCGGTCCGCCCGGCGGCGAGCGTGCCCGCCGGGGACTCTGCCGGCGCCGGCGTATGACTATTCATGACGGGTCTCCGCGTCCTGTGCCCGGCGCGCTGAACAAACGCCGGCCAGCCCCCCGGGCGCACCGAGGTCACGGCCGAGCGGCCTGGGTGCATGGCGCAGGTGTCTTAGGCGTTGCTGCAGACGTGCGGGGAGCCTGATTTACCTGGCCTATACGCATAGGACGCGCGAACCCGGCCGCCCGATCACCGATATGGCAAAAAAGGTCACGGTTAAAAGGCGCCGTACCCGCCGCGGTGCTGGCCGTGCTGGCCTTCCCCGGGCCGGACCGCCCTGCTCGCCGGGGCCTACTCCCCGGTGTCGGCGGTGACCCACCGGGAGGCGACCTGGTCGGCACGCCGCCGGGTCGGCGCGTGCCCGCTGACCGCGGCGAGGAACGTGCCGGCGTCCAGGGCGAACAGGGTGGCGGGGCCCACCGCGGTGACCGTCGCGGTCCGCGGTACCCGCCGGAGCAGCGCGATCTCGCCCAGGCCGGTGCCGCGGCCCCGGACGCCCCGGGGCCGCCCGTCCACGCGAAACCTCGACCTCACCGTCGGCGATGGCGTAGAACCGGTCTCGCGGTCCCGCCCTGCCGGATGAGTACCTGGCCCGGGACCGCGTCGATCCGCTCCAGCGCGCCGGCCAGGGTTTCCAGCGCCGGACCGGGCAGATCCGCGAAGTGCGGCAGCGAGCGCAGCAGCGCTACCTCGGTCACGGGCACGGCCCGGCCCTGGTCCACCCGGCGCAGGGTCCGCAGCCCGCAGGCCGCGGTGACCGGCAGCAGGGCCCCGACGGCGATCAGCGCGAGCCGGGCCCCGCCGAGCCCGACGAGCAGCGGGGTGAGCAGCGAGCCCGCCGCCAGGCCGGCCATGGACAGCCCTTCGACTATCCCGAACACCCGCCCGACCAGCTGGGCCGGCACCACCCGCTGGAGCAGGGTGTTCGCGGACACGGCCAGGACCGCCCGGCCGCCGCCGGCCACCGCGATGAGCGTGACCACCGGGCCGACCGCGCTGGTGAAGGCGGTGAGGATCAGGCCCACGCTGAAGGCGAGCAGGGAGGTCACCAGGGCCCGGCCGAGCCGCGGTCCGAGCAGGTGCGCGGTGAGCAGCCCGGCGGCCACCGCACCCGCCCCGTACGCGGTATTGAGGTAGCCGACCCACACCTGGCCCCGGCCCAGCACCTGGATGGCGACCACCACGAACAGCACGTCAAGCGAGCCGACCACCACGTACTGGGCGGTGAGCAGGCTCGACCAGCAGCCGTGGTCTCGGCTGCCCGGTGACCTCCCGGGCCCCGGCCATCAGCGTGGCTGAAACGGGACGGCGGGCGGTCCGCGTCGGCCAGGGCCATCCCGGTGACCCGCACCGGGGCCACCAGCACCGCGCCACCGGCCACCAGCACGGCGCACACCGCGAACAGCGTGCCGATCTGCCCGAGCCCCAGGAACAGGGACGCGACCAGGGCGGACAGGACCACGCCGAGGTTCTCCGCCCAGCCGGCCACCACGGTGGCCGCGGTGAGCTGCTGGGCGTCGCGGGCCAGCGCGGGCAGCGCGGCGAACAGGGCCGGCCGGGTCGTGGTCATCGCCGTGCTGGCCAGCACGGCCAGGCCGTAGGCCAGCAGCGGCGGTGCGCCGGTCCAGAGGCTGAGCGCGACACCCGCCAGGCCCAGCGCCTGCACCAGGTAGCCACCGGCCAGCAGCTGCGTCGGCGACCGGCGATCGGCGACCGTGGACAGCACCGGCGCCAGGAAGATGCCGGGGGCCAGCTGGGCGAACGCGACCAGCCCGGCGGCGGTGGCCCCGCCGTGGCCGTACGCGTAGACCAGCATGCCGATCCACACGGCGTACTCGGCCACCACGAACGCCACGAACGCGGTCATGAGGCGGGCCATGGCCGGGTCGCGGACGAGCGCGTGGATGACCCGGAAGAACCGCCCCACCAGTCACCCTCCCCCCGGCTGCTCCGAGGGTAAGGCCGCGCCGCCAGCCCCTCAATCGTGCTAGCACCAGGGCTTTCGTGCGGCCACCAGGGCTACGGTGAGGGCGACATCGCCGCGGCGGGGTGATCACCGCCCCGCCGCGCAGCCGGGTAAGGGGGCCTGGGGTGGAGCACCCGTTGCGGATGGACGTGGAGGCGATGCGGCGGGCCGGTTACGCCACCGTGGACGCGCTCGTGGCCAGGCTCGCCGACCCCGGGTCCGACGCGGTGCTGCGCCGGGCCGGGCCGGCGGACATGCGCGACCGGCTGGCCGGGCCGCCGCCCGAGCAGCCGCGGGACTACGGCGAGGTGCTGGCCCGGCTCCTCGCGGACGTGCTGCCCTACGCGAGCCGGACAGATCATCCTGGCTACTTCGCGTTCGTGCCGAGCTTCACCACCTGGCCGGCGGCGCTGGCCGAGCTGACCGCGGCCGCGGCCAACCCGTACTGCGGGGCGTGGATGGAGTCGGCCGGCCCGGCGCAGGTCGAGCTGCAGGTCATCGACTGGTTCCGCGACTGGCTGGGGATGCCCGGGCAGCACGTCGGGGGTGCTCGTGACCGGCGGCTCGGCGGCCAACCTCACTGCGCTGCTGGTCGCCCGGGACGCCGCCGGGGGGCCGTCAGAGGATGAGGTCGTGTACGTGTCCGACCAGGCTCACTCCTCCCTGGCCCGGACCGCGCAGGCCATGGGGCTGCGACCGCACCAGGTACGGGTGCTGCCCACCGACGATCGGTGGCGGCTGCAGCCGGGGTCGGTGACCGCCGCCGTGCGCGCCGACCGGGAGGCGGGCCGGGTCCCGTTCGCCTTGTGCGCCAGCGGAGGATCCACCAACACGGGGGCCGTCGATCCGCTGGCGGACCTGGCCGACGTGTGCGCCGCGGAAGGATTGTGGCTGCACGTGGACGCGGCGTACGGGGGCTTCGCGGCGCTGGCCGCCAAGGGGCGGAAACTGCTGGCCGGTATCGAGCGCGCGGACTCGGTGACCCTGGACCCGCACAAGTGGCTGTTCCAGCCGATGGAGTGCGGCAGTGTCCTGGTCCGCGACGGTGCCCGGCTGGAGCGCACGTTCGCCATTCACCCCGACTACCTCGACGACAACGACGCCCACAGCAGCGGCGAGGTCAACTTCGCCGACCGTGGCCTGCAGCTGTCCCGCGGCTTCCGGGCGCTCAAGGTCTGGGTGTCCGTGCAGACCTTCGGCCTGGCCGCGTTCCGGGCCGCGGTCCAGCGCAACCTCGACCTGGCCGAGTTCGCCGAGACCCTGGTCCGCAGCCATCCGGATCTCACCCTCATGGCGCCCGCGGTGCTGGGCATCGTCTGCTTCCGGCGGGAGTGGCCCGGCTGCGACGAGGCCGAGACCGAGCGCCGCGGGCTGGCCCTGGCCAGTGCCCTGGAACACAGCGGGACGGCGCTGGTCTCCAGTACCCGGCTGGCCGGCCGGCACGCCATCCGGCTCTGCGTGCTCAACCCGACGAGCTCCGACGCTGACGTGCGCCGGGTTGTCGAGCATTTCGCCGGAGCCTCCGCCCCGGGCACCCTGGCCGCCCGGGTGCCCCGGGCGCTCTGGCTGCGGAGGCGGCCCCGGCCGATCCCCGGGCCGGGGTCCTGGCCGCCCACGGCGGCGATCCGCTGCGCACCTCCCGGCTGCTGGCCCGCGTGGCCGGCCCGACGCTGCGGGCCATCCGCGCCCGGGCGGCCTGCCTCGATACGGCGGCCGGGGAGGAGGTGACCCGCCGGTGGGACTCGGACCGATCGTTCTACCTCGTCGTCTCGGGTCGGTTTGACGTGTTCATCGACGGCCGGCGGATCCGCACCGTCGGCCCGGGGGATCACTTCGGCGAACTAGCCGCGCGGGACTGGGGCGGCGGCTACGGCTACACTCGCCTGGCCACCGTGGTCTGCGCCGAGCCCGGGCAGCTCCTGAGGCTCACCAGCGACGACTTCCAGTGGCTGATTGACAGCGAGCCGACAGCGAAGGCGGAGATCGCCCGGGACCTGGCCGACCGGCTCGAGGAGCGGTGAGGCGCCCGCCCGGGGCCGTTAGCCCAGGGCGCTGTCGTCGGTCAGCCGCAGCCAGCGGAATCCGTAGCCCGCGAGAGTGATATCCGCCCCCACCGGGAACTGCGTCCCGGCCTCGCCCGCAGCCGGTGAGCTGGTGTCGCTGAGCACCTGCCGTATCTCTCCCTGGCCTGGGCGTTCGCCCAGGGCGTCCGGCAGCCGGACCTGGGCCGGCTCGGCGGACAGGTTGTGCAGCGTGACCACGCAGCCGTCCCGCCAGCGGGTTTCGATGGCCAGCACCCGTGGGTCGCTGACCTTCAGCGTGCGCCATTCGCCCCAGCCGAGCTCCGGGCACTGACGACGGACGCCGACGGCGTGGGCCACCCAGGAGTACAGCGACCCCGGGTCGTGGCGCTGGGCGGCCACATTGACCGTCCGGTAGCCGTACGGGCCGTCGGCCCGGACCGGCCGGTACGGCGTGGCCGCGGCCGAGAACCCGCCGGCGTGCCGTGATGACCATTGCATCGGGCTGCGGACGGCGAGCCGGCCGGGCAGGGACAGGTCCTCGCCCATGCCGATCTCGTCGCCGTACAGCAGGACGGGCGTGCCGGGCAGGGCCAGGGTGAGGGCCAGCGCCATCTCGATCCGGCGCCGGTCGTTACCCAGCATCGGCGCCAGCCGCCGCCGGATGCCGCGCCCGTACACCCGATGCTCCGGCTCGGGCGCGAACGCGTCGAACACCTCGCCGCGCTCGGCATCGCTGAGCATGCCCAGGTTCAGCTCGTCGTGGTGGCGGGCGAAGTTGGCGAACTGGGCGTGCACCGGAATCCGCGGCCGCTGGTTCAGCGAGTCGATCAGCGGCCCGGCGTGGCCCCGGGCGTGCGCGAGCCACTGCGCCGCGCAGGTGCGGAAGTCGAACAGCATCTGGACACCGTCGCCGTCATCGATGGCGAAGTAGCGCTCCTGTTCCTGCGGGCTGACATTGGCCTCGCCCAGGAAGATCGCATCGCCGCGGCGCCGCCCCATGAACTCCACCTGCGACCGCAGGTACGAGACCGGCTGCTCCGCCACCCCGGTGCCGACCGTCTCGATCATGAACGGCAGCGAATCGACCCGGAATCCCGACACCCCGAGCTCCAGCCAGAAACCAAGGACCTTGTTCATCTCGTCACGCACGTCCGGATCGGTGATGTTCAGGTCCGGCATGAAGTCGTAGTACAGGTGCATGTACCACTGCCCCGCCGAGTCGTCATACGTCCACGTACCGTCCTGCTCTCCCGGGAACGCCACCCCGCTCGGCTCGGCCTGCTTCTCGTCACTCCATACGTAGTAGCGCCGGTAGCGGGAATCGGCGGTTGCGGCGCGCCTGCTGGAACCAGGGATGCTGATCGCTGGTGTGGTTCATGACCAGGTGACCAGGACCCGGATACCGAGGTTGTCGGCGGTACGGATCATCTCGACGAAGTCGCCCAGCGTGCCGAACCGGGGATCGACCGCGTAGTAGTCGGTGATGTCGTACCCGTCGTCGCCCAGCGGTGACGGGTAGAACGGCATTATCCATAGCGTGCTGATGCCGAGCCCGGACAGGTAATCCAGCCGCCGGGTCAGCCCCGCGAGATCCCCGTTTCCGTCCCCGTCGCCGTCCAGCCACGTCGCCACGTCGGCGCAGTAGATGACGGCGTCCTTCCACCACAGGTCGCTGGCCGCCTTGTCAGTCATGTGGCCCGGGTTCCCCCGGAGGGCGGTTCGTAACGTGCCGGGGGCGAACGGCAGGATAGGAGGACCGCGGGCGAGGAAGGGATCCGGGGATGAGTCGCATAGTGGTCATCGGCGCAACCGGGCACATCGGCACCTACCTGGTGCCCCGGCTGGTGCGGGGCGGTCACGAGGTGATCGCCATGAGCCGGGGGAAACGTGACCCCTACCACCAGGCCCCCGAGTGGGACCAGGTCACCCGGGTCGCGGTGGACCGGGACGCGGAGGACGCCGCGGGAACCTTCGGCGCGCCGGGTCGCGGAGCTGCGTCCCGACGTGGTCATCGACCTGGTCTGCTTCACCGCGGCCTCGGCGCGCCAGCTCGTCGAGGCGCTGCGCCCGTCCCGCCCGCTGCTGCTGCACTGCGGGACGATCTGGGTGCACGGGCCCGCGCTCCGGGTCCCGGTCACCGAGGACGAGCCCCGCACCGCGTACGGCGACTACGGCACGGGCAAGGCGGAGATCGAGGCGCTGCTGCACCGCGAGACGCTGGCGGGCGGAGTCCCCGCCGTGGTGCTGCACCCGGGTCACATCAGCGGCCCGGGCTGGCCGGTGATCACGCCCGCAGGCAACCTGGACCCGGCCGTCTGGACGCAGTCTGGCCACCGGCCAGCCGCTCGCGCTGCCCGATCATGGGCTGGGCGTACTGCATCACGTGCACGCCGACGACGTGGCGCAGGCCTTCGAGCGGGCCCTGACCAGGCCCGCGGCCATCGGGGCCAGCTTCCACGTGGTGGCCGAGCAGGCCATGACGCTGCGCGGGCTCGCGGCCGGCGCCGCCCGGTGGTTCGGCCGCGAGCCGGTGCTGGAGTTCGTGGACTGGCCCGAGTTCGAGCGCCGGACCGGTCCGGAGCACGCGGAGGCCACCCGGGAGCACACGATGCGCAGCATCACCGCGAGCATCGCCCGGGC
Source organism: uncultured Actinomycetes bacterium (assembly GCA_963742055.1). GTDB lineage: Bacteria > Actinomycetota > Actinomycetes > Streptosporangiales > Streptosporangiaceae > RYN-230. The sequence continues at coordinate 26,914 of CAVUKT010000035.1, forward strand.
CCGCGAGGTGCTCGGCTACGCGCCCCGCTACAGCACGCTCGATGCCCTGCACGAGGCCCTGGCCTGGCTGGTCGCGCACGGCCAGGCGGACGTCGGAGGCTGGCAGTTTCCTGAGAGTTAGCGGGGGTCGAGCAGGTCAGCGAGATCATCCCCGGTAACCTGGCAGCCTCTTCCCGCCAGTCGCTCATGATGGGGCCCCGCGCTGTCACTCATATCCACTACGAGAGCGTTCCCCCTGCGCGGCGCACCGCCGGGCCGGCGCTGGCCGGGCGAGGCCACGGCCGTCCTCCTGCTCCTCGTGCTGCCCATCCTCGTGTACGGCGTCCCCGCGCTGCTCGGGCACCCGGTGCTGCCCGGTGATGACCTGACGCAGAACTTCCCGCTGCGGGTGCTCGCCGGGCAGCAGATCCGCAGCGGCCAGCTGCCGCTGTACGACCCGTACATCTGGAGCGGCGCCCCGTTGCTGGCCGGCTGGAACGCCGGGGCCGCCTACCCGCTCACGCTCTTGTTCGCCGTCCTGCCGCCGGTGGCGGCGTGGACCCTGAACATGATCCTGACCTGGGCGATCGCCGGGCTCGGGATGTTCGCTTTCCTCCGCGCCCTGCGCCTGGCCTGCGTGCCGAGCCTCCTGGGTGCGCTGTCGTTCGCCTTCGCAGGGGCGATGTCGGCCCAGGTGGCACACTTCGGGCTGGTGGCGGGCATGAGCTGGGTGCCCATCCAGCTGCTGTGCGTCCTGCGGCTTTCCCAGCCGCGCACCGTGCCTTCCCGGCTGGCCTGGACCGGGATTCTGGCCGGGGCGTTCGGCCTGACGATCCTCGCGGGCGAGCCGCGGGCCATCGACGACGCCGGGCTGATCATGCGCACTGTACGCGGCCTGGCAGATCGCCCGCCTCGGGCGCCGCTTCGGGCCGGCTGCCTTCTCGGTCGTGGCCGGGCTGGCGCTGGGCGCCTGCCTCGGGGCGGTTCAGTGGCTGCCCGGCCTGGCCGTCGTCGGGTCGTCCCAGCGGGGCGTCAGCTCCGTGGCCCTGTTCAACTCGGGCTCGCTCCCGCACCGCTGGCTGCTGCTGATGCTGGTGCCGGACTTGCTGGGCGGCTCCGGCTCGTTCGGGCAGCCGGCCTTCCTCGCGAACTACAACCTGGCCGAGGTGACGGGCTACGTCGGGATCCTGCCCCTGGTCGCCGCGACCGCCCTGCTCGGCCGGGTCCGGCTGCGGCCGCGGCCCCCCGAGTGGCTCGTGTGGCACGTCCTGGCGCTGGCCGGGATCGTGCTCGCGCTCGGCGGCAACACTCCGGTCGGGAGCCTGCTCGTCCATCTGCCGCTGTTCGACAGCCAGCGGCTGCAGAGCCGGAACATCCTCATCGCGGACCTGGCGCTGGCCGTGCTCCTCGCCTACTGGGCCGACCAGCCGTTCCGTGCGAGCGGCCGCCGGTTCCTGCGGGTCCGCGGCCGCCGCGGGCCCGATCTGGAGACGGTGCTGGCCCTGCTGCCCCCGCTGGCTGTGCTCGCCGTCGTCACCCTCGGCCTGTGCTGGGGCGCGGGCCTGCTGCGCTGGCTGCGGGTCAGCCCGGGCGCCGACCAGCTTCGACGGCCTCCTCAAGCCGTGGCTCGTCCCGTACCTGCTCATCGCCGGTGGGGGCCATCGCGTTCGTGATCGTCGGCCGCCACCTCCGGCCGGTGGCCCGCTCGCGGTGGCTGGCCGGCTTCGTGCTGGCCGACCTGGTCATATTCACGCTTCTCGGCGTGGTCGCGGTTCTTCCCGGCCTGGGCAGCAGTGCTTCCGGGACCGCAGCCACGACCACAGCCCCGGCTGCGGCGAGCCGGACCGCGAGCCGGGCGGCCGCGTTGCGGACTCCGCTGGCGGAGCCGATCGCGGCGCTGGGGTATCCCGGGCGTTTCGCGATCTACGACCCGGACCAGCTCGACGGGCAGGATCTGTCCCGGCTCGGCGCACCCGACCTCAACGTCATCACCCGCTCGCCGTCGGTCCAGGGGTACTCCTCGCTCGTCTCAGGCTTCTACGCCTCGGCCACCGGGTCCCATCGGGCGACCGGCGACGGGCAGGACGTACTCAATCCCCGGGCCGTCCGCACCGGCGTCCTCGACCAGCTCGACACGTCGGTCCTGCTCACGGTGCCCGCCTACCTGACCACCAGGTCCGGGGCAGCCGCGGCCGCCGGGCCGCAGCCTCTCCCGGGTCGCCGGGCACCGGCCGTCGCGACGTCGCCGCGCATCACCAGGCCACCTGGTATTTCGCGGAACCCCTCGGCGTGACCCGGCTCGAGGTGCCGGACGCGGACGCCCGGCAGGACGCGGCCGAAGGTACCCGGATCGGGCTGCTGACCTCCGACGGCGCGACGCGCTGGTTCGCTGCGGCCGCGGCGGGTCCCGCCCGGCTGGCGATCAGCCTGCCCCGCGCGCTGACCAGCGTCGCCGTGGTCGCCCAGGCGGGCGGCCAGCCGGCCCGGCTCGGCCCGGCCTCGGTCACCGATAGCGACGGGCGGGTGTTCGTGGCCGACGGGCAACTGCAGGACGCCCTGATCCCGCCCCGGTGGGGATATGCCGGCCGGGACGGCTCGTTCGCGGTGTTCGTGGACCACTTCGCCAGCGGCCCCCTCCGCCTCCAGGCGATCCCCGGCCGGCCGGTCCCGGGCGCGTCCGTCCGGAGGGTCGCCGGGCCTGCGGCCGCCCCGGCCGCGGCCGCCGTCTTTTCCCCGCATGGCGTCCGGGTCATCCGCTCGGTGGCGGCCACGGCCGGGTGGACCGCCAGCTGGCATCCCCGCCACGGCCGGGCCGCCACCCTGGCCGTGCGCCGGGACGGCCTCGTCCAGGCCGTTGACGTCCCGGCCGGGTACGGCGTCGTGACCTGGAGCTACCGTCCGCCGGGGTTCCGCATGGGCTTCGCGCTGTCCCTCGGCGCGACCGCGCTCGTCCTGCTCGCCGTGATCATGCGGGCTGTTCATGTCCCGTTCCCGCCGCGGCGCGAACCAGCCGCAGGCGTCCGGGAGCCCCGCCCGGGCGAGACGGCCGCCAGCCAGGCCCGGACCCTCACGGGCCGCTGCCCGTGATCGTGCCGTCCTGCTCCGGGGGGCCCGGGACCGGGCGGGGCGGGCGCGAATAACCCCTTCATCCGTGGGAAATCCAGGGCGCATGAGTGGCTTCAAGAACTTCATCCTGCGCGGAAACCTGGTCGACCTGGCGGTCGCGGTGGTGATCGGAGCGCAGTTCAGCAGCCTGGTGAAACAGTTTGTCCAGTCGTTCATCAGCCCCTTGCTGGCGCTGATCGGCGGGAAGCCGAACTTCAACAGCATGGTGTTCACGTTCCACGGGTCGCGGTTCACCTACGGCGCCTTCCTGACCGAGGTGCTCTCCTTCGCGATCTCCGCGGCCGTGGTGTACTTCGTGGTCGTGGTGCCGGTGAGCCGGGCCTTCAAGCTGTTCGACCGCAACCAGGCCGCGACCGAGCGGGACTGCCCCGAGTGCACCATGAGCATCCCGGTCGCGGCCCGCCGCTGCCCGGAGTGCACCGCGCCTATCGTGCCCGCCACCGAACAGCCCCAGCCGGTCGGGCCGTCCAGTTAGCCGGGCTCAGAGCATGCCGGCTCGGCCGGGCTAGCCGCGCCGGGCACGGTCAGCAAGGGCTCACCGGCCGTCCAGCCGACATTCAGGTCCGGTTCCTAGCGTGGGCTCGAACGGAAGCGGCTGGGAGCGGGAGCAGGAAGGCTGGGATTCGGTGCGGGAGAGCGTGATCTGGTATCGGGGAGCGGGTTACCAGCTGGGGCGGGGCCCGCTCGGCTACGCGGTCTGGCCTGCGGGCGGGCCGCCGGACCGGCCCCTGGAGCAGTGGCCGGAGACCCCTGCGGGCTGGTCCGCAGCATGGTCCCGGTTCAACGCGGTCGAGGCGCCCGGCACCATCGTTCATCTCGGGCCCCCGGCCCGCCCCGCCGCCGGGCCGCCGGCCGCTTCCGCCTCCTGGCGGCCGGCGGCCGGCCCGTCCTGGCGGGCAGGCGATTCCAGCCGGGCCGGCCGGTCCCGGCTGGTCGGGTCTGCACGCCGCCGGGCCGCTCAGCGCGGCCATCCTGCTGGTGACCGGCGTGGTGTGCGGGCTGGCCAGCCTGTTCCCGGCCTACCTGTCCGGCGGAAGCCTCGCCCAGGAGCCAGCCGAGCTGGTGCCGCACGTGATCTACCTGGCCGTGTGGGCGGCCAGCGCGGTGCTCATCGTGTCCGGCGGGATCAGGCAGCGGATGGGCGCCCTCCTCGCGCTGGGCATGAGCATCGTCACGTTCGGCTTCTTCTTCTCCGACCTCGGCACGGTGCTCTCCGGCGGCGCCCACGTGCTGGGCCCCGGGCTGGTGCTGGGGCTCGCGGGCTGGCTGGCCTGCACGGCCGGCTCTGTGCTGGGCGTTCCGCGTCCGGTCGGCCGATGGGCCCCGGACGCGGGACCTGCGCCAGCGGGGAGCAGTGGTGACGCTGGTCATCGCGGTCCTCGCCGCGCTCGGGGCCGCGATCTCGTTCGCCCCGTCGTGGGACAGCTACACGCTGCGGACCGCGGCCGGGCTGGCGAACTCCATCACGGAGGGAAACGCCTTCTCGTATCCGGGCCCGGTCATCGTCGGCGACGTGGCGGTCATGGTCGCACTCGTCGTCGTCGTGGCCTTCGCTGCCCTGTGGCGTCCGGTCCGGCTGGGCGCGGTGCTGCTCGCCGGAGCCGCCGTCCCCATGGTCGCCCAGGTCGATCTCGGCCCTGGTCCAGGTCAGCGAGCCGGTGTCCCCGGCGAGCTTCGGTGTCTCCCCGGCGCGGGCCGCCGCCTCGGGGTCACGATCAGTGCGGGGCTCACCCCGGCGTTCTGGATCTACTTCGCGTTCGTCGTGGCGCTGCTCATGGTGGGCGGGTGGATGGCCCTGCCCGGGCGTCCCGTCAGCCGCCCTATCCAGGCGCCAGCCGGTAACCAGGCGCCGTGGCCGGGCCAGGCGCCGTGGCCGGGCACAGCCGATTCCGTCCCGGCGGGCTCAGTAGCACAGCCCCGCGGGCAGCAGGCCCCCTGACCCGTCCTGGCCAGGCCAGGGCGATGGCCCGGGTCCCGGGCCCAGACCTGCGGGCGTGACCTCGCGACCCTGAGCGTCCGGCGGGTCCGGCCTGGCGCTTAGGGTCGTTGCTGTGAAGTCAGCGCAGCGCATGAGTGGAGCGGGCGAGGTGGACGCGGGCCGGCTGCTCGAGGCTCTGGGCCGGGCCCTGCCCGGCGACCGGATCGTCGCCGATCCCGGCGTCCTCGCGGCCATGTCCCATGACGAGGCTGAATGGGCGCCGGCCGGGCGGGCGGCCGCCGGCGTGCGGGCCCGCTCGGAGTCCGAAGTCCAGCAGGTCGTGCGGGTCTGCGCCGAGTTCGGCGCGGCGGTCGTGCCGCGCGGCGCCGGGACCGGCCTGTCCGGCGGGGCCAACGCGGTCGACGGCTGCGTCGTCCTCGACCTGGCCCGGATGGACCGGGTCGTCGAGATCGACCGGGACAATCTGCTCTGCGTGGTCCAGCCGGGCGTGGTCAACAACGACCTGAAGGCGGCCGTGGCCGAGCACGGCCTGTGGTACCCGCCCGACCCGGCCAGCGCCCCGTGGTCCACGATCGGCGGCAACGTCGCCACCAACGCGGGCGGCCTGTGCTGCCTCAAGTACGGCGTGACCCGCGACTACGTGCTGGGCTTGCGCGCGGTGGTCGGCGGGCCCGTGGCGGAAAGCGCGGTCGCCTACGGCGATGCGGTGCGCTTCGGCCGCCGCACCACCAAAGGCGTGGCGGGGCTCGACATGGTCGGGCTGTTCGTCGGATCCGAGGGCACGCTCGGCGTGGTCACCGAGGTGACCCTGCGGCTGCGGCCTGCGCTGGCGGGCACGCCGCGGACCATCGTCGGCGCGTTCCCCGACCTGGTCACGGCGGGGGAGGCCGTGTCGGCAGATCACCCGGCGAGGGCTGGGCCCGTCGGTCCTCGAACTCCTCGACCGGGCCTGCCCTCACCGCCGTCGAGGACTGGAAGCACCTGGGCCTGGAGGCCAGCGCGGCGGCGCTGCTGCTGGCCCGGGTGGACACCCAGGGGGATGCCGGTGCCGCCGAGTCGGACGGGCTCGCCGCGGCCATGACCGGCGCGGGTGCGCTGTGGGTAGCCCAGTCCACCGACGACGCCGAGGCCGAGGCGCTGTTCGAGGCCCGGAGGCTGGTCTACCCGGCGTTCGAGCGGCTGGGCCCGGTACTCACCGAAGACGTCTGCGTCCCGCGGTCCAAGGTGGCGGCGATGCTGGCCCAGATCGAGGCGATCGCGGCCCGGCACCGGATACAGATCTCCACCGTCGCCCACGCCGGCGACGGGAACCTGCACCCGCTGATCGTCACGCCTGCGGGCGACGACGTCGCGCGGGCCGCGGCCCAGGCCGCGTTCGAGGAGCTTCTCGACGCGGCGATCGCGCTGGGCGGCACGGTGACCGGCGAGCACGGCGTCGGGCTGCTGAAACGGGACGGGATGCGCCGTGAGCTCGACCCGGGATCCCTCGCGCTGCAGCAGGCTGTGCGCCAGGCCCTCGACCCGCGCGGGATATTCAACCCGGGCAAAGGCTGACAGCCGGGCAAAGGCTGACAGCCGGGTAAGACTGGCAGCCGGGTAAGACTGACAGCCGGGTAAGGACTGACAGCCGGCGGAAGGCCGTGGCCAGCGCAGCCACCGTCGGAGGCACGTCCCGCTAGCGCCCGGGAGGCGCGGCCCGCCTGCTGAGCTGCCGCGCGTCACGGCACCCCAGCGCTGGCCACAACCGTAGGCTGAGCTCGTGGTCACCTCGCGATCGCTCGCCGTCATGGCCGGCGTCCTGGCGATGTTCGCCGCGGCCTGCACCACTGGTGCGCCCGCACGGGAGGCCGCCCCGGCCGCCGCCCCGGCGGCTGCGTCTTCCCCGGGCCCGGCCAGCCCGCAGCAGGCCAGCCCGCAGCAGGCCACGACCCACCCAGGTCCGGTCACCCTGGCCTTCGCCGGCGATGTCCACTTCACCGGCCGCACCGCGCGGCTGCTGAAGAACCCCGCCACCGCGTTCGGCCCGATCACGTCGGTGCTGAAGTCCGCCGACTTCACCGCGGTGAACCTGGAGACCGCGGTGACCAGCCGGGGGAAGCCGCAGCCGAAGACCTACCACTTCCGCACCACCCCGGTGGCGTTCACCGCCCTCCGCGACGCGGGGATCGACCTGGCCACCATGGCCAACAACCACGTCCTTGACTACGGCCAGACCGGGCTGGCGGACACGCTCGCCGCGGCGAAGGCGGCCCGGTTCCCGTACGTGGGCATCGGGGCCGACGCCGCCGCCGCGTGGGCACCCTACGTGACCACGATCAACGGCGTGAAGATCGCGGTCATGGGGGTGTCGCAGGTCGCGGAACTCGCGTCCTCCTGGGTGGCAACCCGGTCCCGGCCCGGGGAGGCCAACGCGATCAACCTGCCCCGGACCCTGGCCGCCGTGCGGGCCGCCCGGAAGCTGGCCCCGGTCGTCATCGTGTTCATGCACTGGGGCACCGAGGGCCAGGCGTGCCCCGACCCTGGCCAGCTGTCCCTGGCGCCCAGGCTGGCGGCCGCGGGGGCCAGCATCATCATCGGGGCGCACGCGCACATGCTGCAGGGATCCGGGTGGCTGGGGCACACGTTCGTGGCCTACGGGATGGGCAACTTCCTGTGGTGGGAGCACTCGTACAGCACCTCCACCGGGGTGCTGGAACTCACCCTGCATCCGCGCGCGCCGCTGACCGCCCGGTTCATCCCCGCGGTCGTTTCCCGGACCGGCCAGCCGGTGGTGCTGCGCGGCGGCCCGGCGCGCCGGGCCGTCGCGCGCTACGCCAGCCTGCGGGCCTGCACGCAGCTGACCCGCCGGCCTTCCTGACCCCGGGCGGTAGCCTGGCCGTCATGGCGCAGGGCAATGATGCAGCTCCGGAGATCCTCGACCTTTCTATCGGGCTGGATGCGACCGGGACCCGGGCCGAGTTCGACAGCCTGGGCCAGGTCGACGTGCCCGCCGACCACTACTGGGGCGCCCAGACCCAGCGAAGCCTGCAGCACTTCAGCGTCGGCCACGACAAGATGCCGGCCGAGGTCTACCACGCCTACGGCTACGTCAAGAAGGCCGCGGCGCTGGTCAACACCCGGTCCGGCCGGCTGCCGGAATGGATAGGCCAGCTCATCGAGCGGGTCTGCGACGAGATCATCGCGGGCGAACTGGACCGCGAGTTCCCGCTGCATGTGTTCCAGACCGGTTCGGGCACCCACTCCAACATGAATGTGAACGAGGTCATCGCCAACCGCTGCATCCAGCTGGTCGGCGGCACGCTCGGCTCGCAGCAGCCCGTGCATCCCAACGATCACGTCAACATGGCCCAGTCGAGCAACGACACGTTCCCGACCGCGATGCACATCGCCGCCTATCGCATGGCCACCGAGCGGACGATCCCCGCGCTGCGCAGGCTGCGGGACGCGATCGCGCTCAACGCGGAGAAATGGTCCGGCATCGTCAAGATCGGCCGGACGCATCTCCAGGACGCCACCCCGCTGACCGTCGGCCAGGAGTGGTCCGGGTACGCGGGCGCGCTGGACGACGCGATCGCCGATGCCGAGCACGTCACCCAGGGCCTGCTGCAGCTGGCCATGGGCGGCACCGCGGTCGGTACCGGCCTCAACGCGCCGGAAGGTTTCGGGGCGGAGGTCGCGGCGGAGATCGCCGCGATGACCGGCGTCGCCTACCAGACCGCGGGCAACAAATTCACCGCGCAGGCGACCCTGGACCGGATGGTGCGCGCGCACGGCGGCCTGAAGGCCGCGGCCGTCACCCTCTTCAAGATCGCGAACGACCTGCGCTGGCTGGGTTCCGGCCCGCGGGCCGGGCTCGGCGAGCTGCTCCTGCCGTCCAACGAGCCCGGCTCCTCGATCATGCCGGGCAAGGTCAACCCGGCCCAGGCCGAGGCCATGATGATGGTGGCCATCCAGGTCATCGCGTCCGACGTGGCCGTGACCATGGGCGGGGCCGAAGGCAACCTCGAGCTGAACGCGTTCCGCCCCATCATCATCGACAACTACCTGCACTCCGCGCTGATCATGGCCGACATGTGCGACCACCTGCGCGAGTTCATGATCGAGGGCACCCAGCTCAACGAGGCCAAGCTCACCGAGGACATCGAGCGCTCGGTCATGATGGTGACCGCGCTGTCGCCGGTGATCGGCTACGACCAGGCCGCCGTCATCGCGCACTACGCGATCGAGCACGACCTGACCCTCCGGCAGGCGGCGCTGGCCAACGGGGTCAGTGACGAGCTCTTCGACCGGGTGGTCGACCCCGTCGCCCTCACCCGCGGCGGAACCGCCGGCGCCCCGGGGATACCGGGAAATCCTAGACGGGGTACTCGCCGTTGGCGGTTCCGGTCGCCTCTAGGTCCGCAGGCAGAGCTGCAAGCTCACCGGTGCTGATAGTACGGTCGACGGCCAGTCTTTCCTGCCCGGTACCAGCGGACCTGCGGGCATGAGGAAGGGCTGCCATGCCCTCGCATCCCCAGCGGATCAACGCCCACTGCCCGGCCTGCTCGAACCTCCGCTTCCTGAAGCTCGAGGCCAAGCGCCGCCTGGCCGCCGGTGAATTTCCCGCCTTGCACGACGCTCAGGTGGCCATCGCCTGGGAGCACGGACTGCCCAGCTGGACGGCGCTCAAGCAGCGCATCTGCGCGCAGTCCGCGCAGGATTGCCTGGCCCTGCCCCAGCTGGGCTGGGTAATCACCCGGTTCCGGTACGCCGACCAGCCGGGCTGGACCGCCCCTGGCGAGCAGGAACTGCAGCAGCATTTTGCGCCGGAGTTCCTGGCCGCGCTGCCGGCGCGGCAGCTGATCGCCAGCATCGGCGGCGTGGCCCCCGTGCTCCGCGAGGAACTCGCCGTGGTGACCCAGACCCCGCTGACCGCCCAGGTGCAGCTGGGCGGTCTCGACGTCTTCGTGTCGGTCGCCGTCACCCGCCGCACAAGCTGACCGGCCTGCTGGCCGTCCCGACCGGCCGCCAGATTACCGACCCGAGGATGTCCGCGCCCGCGCCGGCCCGGCTGACCGGGACCGTCCCGGCGGGGATGACCCAGATCGCGGACGAGGCCGCCGCCGAGCTGGGCCTGCCCGGCCTGGCCCTGGCTGGCGGCGGTCCCGGGACGCCGCCGTGGCTGGTCACCAAGGGCTGGGCCGACCTGGACCGGGGTGAGCTGCTCGGCCCGGCGCACCGCTGGCCGGCGTACTGCGGCTCCGCGCTCGTGACGGCCACGGCCGTGCTGTGCCTGGTTGCGGAGGACCGGGTCGCCCTTGACCGCCCGGTCAACGACCAGATCCGCACCGTGCGCCTCGAGGACGCCGCGATCACGGTCCGCGAGCTGCTCACCCACACCGGCGGGGTGGACAGTCCCGCCCCGTCCGAGCTGCTCGCCGACTCCGTGCCCGACCTGGCCAGCGTGACCGGCCCGGTGGTGGGCTGCAGCGAGCCGGCGTGGTCCGGTCCGGCCCAGCAACGGCGGCTACGCCGTGCTCGGCCAGCTCGTCGCCGACGTCACCGGGGAGCCGTTTGCCGGGGCCGCGACCCGCCTGGTGCTGGAGCCGCTCGGGCTGACCGAGTCCTCGTTCCCGGCCCGCGCCGCGGACCTCAGCCCGGACGCGGTGACCGGCTACACCGTGACCCCGGACGGCATCTTCGCCGGGTGTCCCCGCCGTGATCTGTGTCATGCCCGCCATCGGCGGGCTGTGGTGCACCGCGGCGGACCTGGTGCGGCTGGGCACTGCCCTGGTCGTCGCTGCTGCCCGCGGAACTGGCGCGGGAGGCAGTCCGGCCCCAGACCGGCCTGTTCGCCGGCGGCCACCGGATGGGCCTCGGCTGGATCGTCGGCCCCGAGGATGGCCTCGCCCTGCACGGGGGCGCGGCCCCGCCGGCCAGCACATGTTGCTGCGCCTGGACATCCGGGCTGGCCAGGTGCAGGTGATCCTGGCCAGCCGGCTGATCGGGCTGGGCCCGGTCAGCGACCGCCTGCTCCCGTCCGGGGCCCAGGCCGCCCGCTAGCGCCGCGGCCCGGCACCGGGCGCTCTCGCACACGCTGGCGAGACCCGCCACAGCTCTCGGCCAACACCGGTCCACTCCTGGAAAGGAAAGCGCATGTACCAGCCGTACCCGGGCACCACGCAGATGCCCGACACCCCGCCGCGCACCGTCCCCCAGTCTGTCCGCCAGGCCGTCAAGGCCATGTACGGGGGCGCGGCCGCAAGCCTGATCTACCTGGTCAGCTCCATCGTGACGGAGGGCTCCACCAAGACCGCCATCGCGAAACGCTTCCCGAACCTGACCGCCAGCCAGGTTTCCACGCAGCAGCACGTCCTGCTGATCGCGGGCATCGTCTCGGGCCTGATCGCGATCGCCGCGTGGCTGTTCATCGCCCGCGCCAGCCAGGCCGGGAAGAACTGGGCCCGGATCACCGGCACCGTGTTGTTCGGCCTGGCTACCCTGGACGCGCTCGGCGGCCTGATCAACCCGGTGGCCGTCCCGGTCAAGATTCTCGCGTTCGTGATCTGGCTGTTCGGCCTGATCGCGGTCGTGCGGCTGTGGCAGGCCACCTCCACCGCCTACTTCAAGGCCCCCCGCTCATGATCGAGGTCCACCAGGTCACCAAGCGCTTCGGGCCGGTCACCGCGGTTGACGGGCTGAGTTTCAGCGTCCGTCCCGGGCGGGTGACCGGGTTCCTCGGGCCGAACGGCGCGGGCAAGACCACCACGCTGCGGATCATCCTCCTGGGCATGAAGCAGCGGCTCGGCATCGCCGCGGCGCTGCTCGGTGACCCGCCGGTGCTCATGTTCGACGAGCCCGCCAACGGCCTGGACCCGGAAGGCATCCACTGGATCCGCCAGCTGCTGCGGGCGCTGGCGGGGGAGGGCCGCACGGTCTTCGTGTCCAGTCACCTGATGAGCGAGATGGCGCTGACCGCCGACCACCTGATCATCATCGGCCGGGCCGGCTGATCGCGGACATCGCGATGGAGGAGTTCGTCGAGTCGCGCGGGCGCCGGGACGTGCTGGTCGGCTCGCCCCGGGCCGCGGACCTCGCCGCGCTGCTCACCGCGCACGGCGCCACGGTCGCGGCCGACCCGGCCGGCGGTCTCGCGGTGACCGGCCTGGGCGCGCCGGCCATCGCGGATCTGGCTGCCGCCCGCGGCCTCCCCGTCCACGAACTGATCCCGCGGCACGCCTCGCTGGAAGACGCCTACCTCGCCATCACCGGCGACGCGACGGAGTACCGCGCCGCGGCCCCCGCCGGGGAAGCGGATCCCGCCGGGGAAGCGGCCCCTGCCGGGGAAGCGGCCGCCGGGAAAGGAGCACCGGCCCGATGACTGCCCCCGTTACCCCCGTGCTGGCCCGGAGCACCATGCCGTCCGGCCGCGCCAGGCCGCCGGCCGCCGTCCGCGCGCGCGACGTGCTCGCGTCGGAATGGATCAAGCTCTGGTCGGTCCGCTCCACCTACGCCGCGCTGTCCATCGCGGCGCTCCTGGCCGTCGGCCTGAGCGCGCTGGGCACGTATCTCACCGTGGCCGCTGCGGCCCACCCGCCGCCTGGCGGCCCGCCGCTGCCCGACGCGCTCACCCTGAGCTTCAGCGGCTTCCCCACCGCGCAGCTCGCCCTGGCGGTCCTCGGCGTCCTGGCCTTCACCGCGGAGCAGGCGACCGGGCTCATCCGCACCACGCTCGTGGCGCTGCCGCGGCGCGGGGCGGTCCTCGCGGCCAAGGCCGCCACTGTGGGGGCGGTGGCCCTGGCCGCGGGCGAACTGCTCGCGTTCGCCTCGTTCTTCCTGGCCCAGGCCATCTTGTCGGGGCGTCACCGCGGCCTGTCGCTGGCCCACCCCGGGGTTGCGGGCGCGGTCCTGGCCGCCGGGTTGTACCTGGCCGTCGTGGCCCTGCTCGGCCTCGGGCTGGGCGTGATCCTGCGGTCCACCGCCGCGGCGATCGCCGCCGCGGTCGCGCTGACTTACCTCATCCCGGAAATCCTGAGCCTGCTGCCGTCCCCCTGGAACGGCCGGATCGACCGGTTCCTGCCGCTCACCGCGGCCCAGCAGCTCGTCTCCCTGCACCCGAAGACGGACATGTTCGCGCCGGCCCTGTCCCTGCTGGTCGTCATCGCCTGGGCGGTGGCCGCGCTGGCCGTCGCCACCCTCGCGATCACCCGCCGCGACGCCTGATCCTGGCCGGGACGGAGGCCAGGTAAACCCTTCATTCGCCCTAACGCCCCCCGGCCCGGATCCCTCACCCGGCGGGAAGGACGCTCTCCGCCTGGTAGGTGGGGGTCCCGTCCACGACGGTGGCCAGCACCCGGATGCCGGTGATCCGCTCCGGGCTGGCCTGCAGCGGGTTGGCGTCCAGGACGACGAAGTCGGCGAGCTGGCCCGGCTGCAGCGAGCCGATCTCGGCTTCCCGGTGCATCGCGGTGGCCGCCCCCGTGGTGTACAGGGCGAGCGCCTCCCCGGCGGTGAGCCGCTCACCCGGGCCGAGTACCTGGCCGTCGTCGGTGCGGCGGGTCACCGCATCACGGATGCCGAGCAGCGGGGCGGCGCTGATCACCGGGGCGTCGGAGGATCCGGCGACGGTCAGGCCCGCCCGCCGCCAGGACCCGAACGCGTAGAGCTGATCGGCCTGGCCGGGGAACGCCGCCGCGAACCCGTCCCCGAGGGCGGAAAGGAAGCCCGGCTGGCTGACGATCACGATGCCGAGATCCGCGGCGCGGGCCGTGAGCGCCGGGTACATCGCCCCGGCGTGCTCGATCCGGTGCCGCCGCGGGTTACGTCCCGGGCCTGAGGTGCCCAGCACGGCAGTGTAGGCGTCCAGGACGGTCTCGATGGCCCGGTCGCCCTGGGCGTGCACGGCGACCTGGAATCCGCGGGCGTCGAACTCAGCGACCATCGCGGTCAGCTCGTCCCGGCTGAAGAACAGGATGCCGGAGCCGTGCGGTGGGACTGGGTAGCTGCCGTGGATGGCCGCGGTGCGGCTGCTCATCCCGCCGTCGGCCCAGATCTTCACCGCCTCGGTGGCCAGCCGGCCGGAGTGCCGGCCCTGCAGCCCCTCGGCTGAGCAGCCAGTCCACCTGGTCGTGCACGACCAGGCCGTAGATCCGCTGGTGCAGCGCCCCGGCCTGGTCCGCCTCGGCGAACGCGGCGAAGGTGTCGCGGCGCAGGTCCGCGTCACAGGCGGCGGTGACGCCGAGCGACGCGAGGTGCTGCCCGGCCCGCTGCATCAGCCGGGCCCGCTCGGCGCCGCCCATCCGGGTGATGTCGTCCCGGACGTTCCGTTCGAACAGCGCGAACATCGGCCCCTCGAACACCACACCGTCGAGGCGGCCCGTCACTGTCACGGCCGAACGCGCCGCCCGGCGGATCAGGCTGCCGGTCGGTGAACCCGGCGGCCCGCAGGGCCGCGCTGTTCAGCACGCAGGCGTGCAGCGACGTGTGATAGACCACGGCCGGGCGGTCCGGCACGGCCTGGTCCAGGTCGGCGCGGGTCGGGATGCCGGCCTTCGCGGAGCCGGTACTCCACGTACCCGCTTCCGGTCACCCAGGAGCCCGCCGGGGTGCGGGCGCTGGCCTCGCGCAGCCGCGCCTGGATGGCCGGGATGTCCGGCGCGGACGGCTGGCTGCAGTCGGCGCCCGCCGCCAGGTAACCGATGTCGGCCACGTGGCAGTGCGCGTCGATCAGCCCGGGGATCACGGTGGCCCCGTCCAGCCGGGCCACCTGCGGCGCCCGGGCCGGCCGCCGCCCGGATCTCCCCGGGGTCGCCGACGGCGGCGATCCGGCCGTCCCGGACCAGCAGGGCCCGGGCCGTCCCCCGCGGCCGCGCCCGGCCGCGGCCCATCGTGACCACGACCGCATCCTCGATGACCAGTTCCACGGGTCGAACCCTACGTGGCCGCGGCCGCGGTGCGACGATGCGGGCATGACGACGGCCGCGGCCTACGCCGAGTTCGCCGCGCGGGAAGCGCGCGGTGTGTCACCGGCCTACGAGCGGCTGTCGATGGCGGTGTCCCGCGACGACGAGGTGCTCTCGCTGCTGGGCCTGCTCCCGCCAGCCAAGCGGCAGCCGAACCTGCTGTTCGGCGTGGTCAGGTTCCTGGGCGGCCCGGTCGCCGACCCGGCCGCCTTTCACGACTACGTGGTGGCGAACTGGCCGGAGATCGGGGCGCAGATGCGCACCCGCGCCACCCAGACGAACGAGGCGGGGCGGTGTGCCATCCTGCTGCCCGTGCTGGCCGCCCTGCCGCAGCCCCTCGCGCTGCTGGACGTCGGCGCGTCCGCCGGACTGTGTCTGTACCCGGACCGCTACAGCTACCGCTATGGCGATGCACCGGATCGGCGCGGTCGGCCCGCTTCTCGACTGTGCGGCCACCGGGATGGTGCCACCTGCCCGGCTCCCCGAGGTGGTGTGGCGGGCGGGCCTGGACCTCAACCCGCTCGATGTCACCGACCCCGCGGACCTGGCCTGGCTTGAGGCCCTCATCTGGCCCGAGCACACCCACCGCCGGGCCCGGCTGCGGGCCGCTGCCGCCGTGGCGGCGGCCGAGCCGCCCCTGCTGGTGCGCGGCGACCTGGTTGACGACCTGCCCGCGCTGGCGGCGCAGGCACCGGCGGATGCGACCTTGGTGGTCTTCCACACGTCGGTGCTGTACCAGGTGCCTGCCCGGCGGCGGGAGGCGTTCGTCAGGGCGGTAGGAGCGCTGCCGGGACACTGGATCGCGAACGAGGACCCGGACGTGCTGAGCTACCAGACGCTGCCGATACCGCCGGACGGCTCCCTGCGGAATGTGCTCGCGCTCGACGGGGTGCCGCTGGCCTGGACCCGGTCGCACGGGCAGGCCATCACCTGGTTCGGCTGACCTGCGCCGGCCCGCGTCCTGCGGTCCCGGCTCGCCGGACCCGCGGGTAAATGCGCTAGCGGGAGGTGGCGAACTCGCCGGCCCGGACCGAGGGGGGCTCGTCCTCGCCGACGATGAGGTGGCTGTGGCTGAGCGCCGAAACGCCGCCGACGATCAGGGCCAGGGCCAGGGCCTGAACGGCCAGGTCCAGCACTCCGGTCTGGATGTGCTCGCCGAACAGGAACAGCCCGAGCAGGCTGGCCGACAGCGGGTCGAGGATGGTGAACCCGGGCTGGGACGCGGCGAGCGGGCCGGCCGCCAGCGCGTGGGAGGCCAGCAGCAGGGTCGCCGCTCCCGCCCCGATCAGGACGTACAGCGACCAGTTGGTCACGATGGCCTGGATGCCGTCGCCCAGGTGCGAGCTGAGCTCCTTGATCACCGCGGCGACGAAGCCCCAGGCCACGCCGGTGGCCGCGCCGAGCACCGCGGCGCGGCGCGAGGGGGCGGCACCGGGACGGCGGCCCAGCCCGAACGCGATGGCCAGGGCGGCGAGCACCACGCCGAGCGACGTCAGGCCCGCCAGCCACCACAGGTAGCCGGGCGCGTGCAGCCGGCCCCCCGACGGGGACGCCGCCAGCAGGAACAGGCCCAGCCCGGAGCACATGGCGATCGCGGCCAGCCAGTCGCGCCGCTTCACCCCGCGCGAGCCGATCACCGCCATGTAGCCGAACACGAAGATCAGCTCCAGCGCCAGGATGGGCTGGACCAGGGCCAGCGCGCCGAAGTGCAGGGCGCTGATCTGCAGGATGAAGCCGAAGATCATGCTGGCCAGGCCGAGCACCCAGATCGGCTGGCGGACCAGCCGGAACAGCAGGTAGATGTCGAATCCCGAGGACCCGGCGTTCTTCGCGCCGAGACGCTGGCAGACCGAGGAGGTGGCGGTGCAGAAGCTGGCCCCGAGGGCCAGCAGGATCGCCGCTTCCACGAATTCTCACCCCCTGCTCGGCTCGTTCACGGCTTACCCGGAGCTTCCTCCGTTACGTACAACCGGCTGGTCCGCCGAATCTTCCCGTCTGGCGGCCCGAATTGTGCGGTGCCAGCCCGCACCAGCAGGGCCGGGGGGGCGGCCAGCGCCACGGCATGCCGACATTACCGAGTAAGAGGGAGTTCTTTACCAGCGGCGCGCGGATCGCGCCGCTGGTCAGCCCAGGGTCAATGAGATCAGAGGAGGGAGCGCCGGGAGGTAACTAGTTCAGCGGCAACTGGTCCGGGACCTCCTGCATCCGGGTCCGGCGGCCCATCCACCAGAAGGCCGTCCCGATGACGATGAAGGCCAGGACCGGGAGGAGTTCGGTCCACAGGTAGGAGAACCGCTCGGCGTAGGTCCAGCCCGAGGGGATGAAGTCACTGCCGAACCAGGAACTGCCCAGCCCGGGGGCGATGAGCTGGATGCTGGCCACGGCCACCAGGAGCATCAGGATCACGGTCAGCGGCCGGTACCAGGGCATCCTGAACGGCCGGGGCGTGGCCGGGTGGCTGCGCCGCAGCTTCCACAGCGCGGGGTAGATGAGCAGGTAGCTGATCAGCGTGGTGGAGATGGTCACGCCGAGCACCGCGTCGAAGTACTTCGCGGCGTTGCCGCTGGTGATCTGGTGGGCGAGCACGACCACGATGGTGGCCACGATCCCGCTGAGCACGTTGACCCGGACCGGGGTGCCGTACTTGGCGTTGATCACCCCGAGCGCGCGCGGGCCGGCCCCGTCGTAGCAGGACACGGCCAGGGCCCGGTCCGAGCCCATGATCCAGGTCACGCCCGAGGTCAGCAGGCACAGCAGGAACAGGATCGCGCAGGCGTCCCCGAGCACCAGCCCGGCCCCGGTCAGCGTGGCGCTGCCGCTCGCGGTGACGTGCCCGCCGTAGACGGTGAAGACGTCCTGGATGGCGCTGACGAACCCGCTGAAGTTGGTGATGGCGCTGGTCGGCAGGACGATCAGGATGCCGATCACGGGCAGGGCGTACAGCACCACGCTGGCCACCGTGGAGCGGGCGATCCCGAACGGCACGTCGCGCTGCGGGTTGGTCATCTCCTCGCCGGCGCTGCTGGGCAGCTCGAACCCGACGAAGTTGAACAGCAGCACGCCGACGAGCAGGACGAATCCGCTCTGGGACGGCTTGTAGCCGCTGGCGCCCAGGCCGTGCGCGCCGTGCTGGACGCGCGAAGATGACGACCGAGATCGTGAACAGCCCGAGGAGCAGGAACCGGGCGAAGGCCCCGGCGGTCGGCAGCCACTTGGCCTTGCTGAACGACATGATGGCGGCCAGGATCGACAGCCAGACGAACGCGAGGGCGATGATGAACCACACCGGCGTGGACACGTTCGCGCCGTGGTTGAAGAACACCTGGACGGCGGCGATGCAGCTGATGGTCAGCGAACCGCCGATCCACACCGGGTTGGTGATCCAGTACAGGAAGTTGTTCACCGCCCCGGCCAGGTGCCCGAAGGCCAGCCTGGTCCAGTAGTACGGCCCGCCCTCCTGCGGGAAGGCCGAGCCCAGCTCGGCGAACAGCAGCGCCTGCGGCACGAAGAACACCACCGCGAAGATCATCATCCAGGTGAACGCCTGGCCGCCGCCCTGCGCCACGTTGGCGATGGTGTCCACCCCGACGATGGTGCAGATCAGGAAGAACAGGATGTCGAAGCGGCCGAAGTGCCGCTGCAGCTTCTGCCGCTCGACGGTAGCCGCAACGGTCGTCGTGTCCAGGGTGTCAGTCATCCGCGGTGCTCCTGGGGGTCAACAAGGGGATAAGCAGGCACATCCTGGCCGCAGCCTCACAACCAACGATTTCGGCCGTGTTTCCTATTGGTGACGCGGGAGGACTGGCTGTCAACGCCCACGGCGAACTTGCCCGGGGTGAAGAGCCGGGGGTAGTCGGCCGGTAACCGATGTGTTATCACGTGGTATGGTGTGCGGCCCAGCCTCGAGCAACGGCTCCTGGCCGCCGCGTTCGCCGACCAGGCCGGGATGGCGCTCGCCGCCGGTCACCCGTTCACCAGTAGCCGCGGTCACCCGTGACCAGTAACGGCCAAGGTCGCAGCCGGTCAGGCCCGCGTCCAGCGCACCGGCGGGCTGCCGCCGGGGCGCACCGCCTGGGTGGTCGTCAGGTAGTTCAGGTGGGCGACGGTCTCATCGAGCGCCATCCGGCGCATCATGCCGTGCAGCGCGGCCCAGCCGCGGGACCAGGTCAGCTGGCTGGCGATGGCCCAGGCGCTCGGCGCTCCCAGCCGGTCGATCACCCGCAGGATCTCCGTGCTGCGGTCGTGGTGATGGGCGATGAGGGCGGCTGAGCGCGCACCGAGGCCACGGAACCGGTACTCGTGGGCAGGCAGCGCCTCGTCGGCCCCGAAGCTCCCGCTCCGGTCCAGCGAGGCCAGGTAGTCACTGAGCGGGTCCGCGTCCCGGGCGCTGGAGCACGCTGATGTTGGGAGTGATCCGGGGCAGCAGGTGGTCGCCGGTGAGCAGCACGCCCGCGGCGGCGTCGTGCAGGCAGAGATGGCCGGGGGTGTGCCCTGGGGTCCAGATCGCCCGCACGTCGCGGCCTGCGATCGGCAGCCGCTCGCCGTCGGCCACGAAGCGGTCCGGCTCAGGCATCTGGAGAACATGGGCGATGTGTGCGGGATCCAGGGCCAGGGCGGGCAGCGTCGTCCCCGGGAACGCCGTGCCTGCGTAGCCAGTCCTGGTCGGCGCCGGGTTCCTGGTCCGGCCAGATCCGGGCCGGAAGGGTCTCGGCCTCCGCGGCATGCATCGCGATCCAGGCCCCGCTCTCCTCGCGGACCCAGCCGCTCTGCCCGTGGTGGTCCGGGTGAATGTGGGTCACGACGATCCCGGTGACGTCGCCCAGCGTCACCCCGGCGGTGGCCAGGCCGGCCGTCAGGGCCCGCCGGCCGTCCGCGGAGGCCCAGCCGGGATCGACGATCAGCGTGCCCGCGTCGCCGGTGAACGCGTAGCTCAGCGTGTAGCGCAGCGGGTTATCCGGGATCGGGACGGGTACCGACCACAAGCCCGTGCCGGACCTGCTCCACGGGCGGCAGCACCCGGGCCCGCCAGGCGTCACGCTGCGCCGTCCCGGTGACCTGCAGCTCCGTGGCGTGCGGGTCAGTGACCTGCAGCTCAGTGGCGTGCGGGTCAGTGACGTGGGTCAGTGGCGTGCGGCGGCGGCACGGCGGTCACGTCACGGGCGGTCATGCCCCGCCCGCCGCAGGACTGGTCACCGCGCGCATCAGGAAGTTGACGAGCCGCTCGGCCTGGGCGGCGATGTTCCGGGCCAGCTCGGCGCGGCGGTCGGCGGGCGTGCTTATCGCGTGCATCATGGCCCCGCCCGCCAGCGTGTCCAGCAGCAGCGTGACCGACGTGCCCGGCGCGATCTCGCCCCGGCTGATCCCCCTCCGGACGATGGCCCGGGCGGCCAGGATCTCGGCCCGCTGCATCGCGGCGTAGTGCCCGGCCACCCCCGGGATCGCGGCCGCTTCCAGGCTCAGCCGCAACGCCACGCGGCCCGTGTCACCCACGTAGATGTCGAGTATCTGGATGGCCAGCTCTACCAGGTCACCGTGCAGCGTGCCGGTGTCCACGTCCGCCACCCAGGCCAGCCGCCACGTCACCGCGCTGGCCAGGAGCGCTTCCTTGGTGTTCCACCGCAGGTAGAGCGAGGCCTTTCCGACGCCTGCCCGGCGCGCGACGGCCTCCATCGCGAAGCCGGCCCAGCCCGCCTCGGCGAACAGGTCGAGCGCGGCCTGCGCGATCCGGCGGTCCACGCTGGGGTCGCGGGGCCGGCCGGGAGTGCACGTGCGTCGTGCTCACCCGCGCCACCTCCCCGGCAGGTCCCCGGCGGGTCCGGAAACGGCCGTATTGCTGAACGGTCACCGTCAGGATACCGGGCCAGAAAGTGAACACAAGGCGTTCAGTTATTAGCGGCGCGGGCGGGGGAGGCGGCTGGCCGCGGACCGGCCAGGGCACCCGCCGCCGCCGGCGCTGGCCGGACCCTGGTGACGGCGGCGACCGGCAAGCAGACCCGCACGAGAGCCCGGCCAGGTGGCGACCGCTGAAGGGTGGTTGGCTGAGGACCATGACCGTGGACCGGATGCTGCCCACCCGTGAGGCCGCTGATCTGCTTGACCTGACCCGCCAGCTGGCCGACCGGGAACTCGCGCCGCGCGTGGTGCAGGCGGAGGCGACCGAGACCTTCCCCGCCGCGGTGTTCAAGACCATCGGCGCGGCGGGGCTGCTCAGCTTGCCCTATCCGGAGTCGCTCGGCGGCGGCGGCCAGCCCTACGAGGTCTACCTGCAGGTGCTGGAGGAACTCGCGATGCGCTGGGCGGCGGTTGCCGTCGCGGTGAGCGTGCACGGACTGTCGTGCTTCCCGCTGGCCACCTTCGGCACGCCGGAGCAGCAGGAGCGATGGCTGCCCGGTCTGCTCGGCGGCGGCCTGCTCGGCGCGTACAGCCTGTCCGAGCCGCAGGCGGGCTCGGACGCCGCCGCGCTGGCCTGCAAGGCGGAGCGGGACGGCGACGGGTACGTCATCACCGGCACCAAGGCCTGGATCACCAGCGGCGGGAAGGCCGATTCGTACACGCTGTTCGCCCGGACGGCCCCGGGCAGCCAGGGGGTCTCCTGCTTCCTGGTGCCGGCCGGCCGCCCGGCCTGTCGTTCGGCGAGCCCGAGAAGAAGATGGGGCTGCGCGGGGTGCCGACGACGAGCGCCCACTACGACAGGGTGCGGCTGGCCGCGGACCGCCGGATCGGGGCCGAGGGGCAGGGGCTGCGGATCGCGTTCAGCGCGCTGGACTCGGGGCGGCTCGGCATCGCGGCCATCGCGGTGGGGCTGGCCCAGTCCGCCCTGGACTGCGCGGTCGGCTACGCCCGGGAGCGGCAGACCTTCGGCCGGCGGATCATCGAGCACGAGGGCCTGGCGTTCCTGCTCGCGGACATGGCCGCCGCGGTCCACTCGGCCCGGGCGACCTACCTGGACGCGGCCCGCCGCCGGGACGCCGGGCGTCCTTACAGCGAGCAGGCCAGCGTGGCCAAGCTGGTCGCGACCGACGCGGCCATGAAGGTGACCACCGACGCCGTCCAGGTCCTCGGCGGCTACGGCTACAGCCAGGAATTCCCGGTCGAGCGGTACCTGCGCGAAGCCAAGATCATGCAGATTTTCGAGGGCACGAACCAGATCCAGCGCCTCGTCATCAGCCGCCACCTGGCCTCCTGAGCCCGGGCGGGCGTGCTCAGCCGGGCGGCGTAATCAGGCGTCCCAGTCGGCCAGCACCGCCGCGGTGTCGCCGCCGGGTAGCCGGGGGAGCCGACGGCGTGCCCGCCGGGGTCCGGGAGAAGCGCGGGGCCGGCGCGGCCTGCGGTATCCCGTCCAGCGTGATCACCGATTCCCGGGCCGTGATGTGCGGCGCGCGGGCCGCCTCGCGCGAACGACAGGACCGGGGTCACGCACGCGTCGGTGCCCGCGAAGATCTCCGACCACTCATCGCGGCTGCGGCTGGCGATTACCTCGGTGAAGCGGGCCCGCAGCCGGGGCCAGCCGGAGCGGTCCATCTGCTCGGGCAGGTCCTCACCGGCGATCCCCAGCCCGGCCAGGAACTGCGCGTAGAACTGCGGCTCCAGCGCGCCCACCGCGATCCACCGGCCGTCCGCGCAGGTGTAGGTGTCGTAGAACGGCGCGCCCCCGTCGAGCAGGTTGGCCGCGCGGTCGTCGGTCCAGGCGCCCGCTCCGCGGAAGGCCCACACCATCTGCAGCAGCACACTGGCCCCGTCCACCATGGCCGCGTCCACCACCTGCCCGGCGCCGGATCGCTGCCGCTCCCAGAGCGCGGCGAGCACCCCGGTGACCAGGAACATGGAGCCGCCACCGAAGTCGCCGACCAGGTTGAGCGGCACGGCGGGCCGGTCCCCGGCCCCGATCGCGTGCAGCCCGCCGGTGAGCGAGATGTAGTTGATGTCGTGCCCGGCCTGCATGGCCATCGGCCCGTGCTGGCCCCATCCGGTCATCCGGCCGTAGACCAGGGCCGGATTCACCGCATGGCACTGCTGCGGGCCGACCCCCAGCCGCTCGGCCACGCCGGGCCGGAACCCTTCCAGGAGCACGTCCGCCCGGGCGACCAGGCGCAGCACCAGCTCGCGGCCGGCGTCGGACTTCAGGTCCGCGGCCACCGACCGCGCGGCTGCGCAGCGTGTAATCGGGCCGGTCTCCGGTCGGGTCGAAGGCGGCGGTGGGCCGCTCCACCCGGACCACGTCGGCGCCCAGGTCGCCGAGCAGCATCGCCGCGTGCGGCACCGGGCCGATCCCGGCTAGTTCGATCACCCGCAGGCCGGTGAGCGGACCGGACATGCGCTGCCCCTTTCAGCCAGGCTCCTGCGCCATCCGAGGCAGTATGGCAGCCCGGCATTTCCCCGGCCCGGTCCGGATGCCGGCCAGGCCCGGGAAAGAGCAGGCAGAACCGGCCCTCGATGCCGCTAGGATTTCGGGCAGGATGTCCGGGGACATGCCGGCGGACAGCGGTCCGGGCCGACAGCCCGTAGGAGGCCAGGCTGAGCACACATGCCTCGCTCTGGTCACGCCTGCTGATGGCCGGGCTCAGCATGCTCATGGTCCTGGCCGGGCTCAGCTGCTCGTCCGCGTCCGGGCAGCAGGGGGACGGAACCCAGGGGAAGCAGGGGCGGGCGCCAGCCTGGAAGCAGGTCTGGACCGACTCCTTCAACGGCCCGGCCGGACTCCGGTGTCAACACCCAGTACTGGGCGTACAGCGCCAGCCATGGCACATTCGGCACCAACGAGGTGGAGACGACGACCAGGTCGACCAGGAATGTCCATCTCGACGGGCACGGCAACCTGGACATCACCGCCCTGGGCCACGGCGCCGCGTCCAACCCGGGCAACGCCTGGACTTCAGGCCGGATCCAGACCAAGAGCAGCGCCTACGCAGCGCCCGCTGGCGGCGAGATGATGGTGACCGCCTCCATCAAGCAGCCTGGTGTCCCCCACGGACTCGGCTACTGGCCCGGCTTCTGGATGCTCGGCCCACCCCGGGGATGGCCGGCGACCGGGGAAATCGACATCATGGAGAACGTTAACGGCTACAGCAAGGTGTCGGGGACGCTGCACTGCGGCAACCTGACGCAGCAGAATCCGGACGGCACCTTCGGCCCCTGCCACGAGAAGAACGGCCTGGGCAGCGGACTCCGGTCCTGCGTGGGATGCCTGCAGTCCTTCCACACCTACACCGTGATCATCGACCGGCGCCACGCCGGCCATGAGCAGATCCGCTGGTATCTCGACGGGCACGAGTTCTACAGCGTGAGCGAGAGCCGGGTCGGGGCCGCGGCCTGGACGCCGGCCGTCGATCACGGTTTCTCGGTCCTGCTCAGTCTGGGGATGGGCGGCGCGTTCCCCGACGAGCAGTGCCAGTGTTCCAGTCCCACCAGTCAGACCTCCTCCGGGGGCACCATGGTGGTCCGGTACGTGAGCGTGTACACCAACTGAGCCCCGGGGGGCCGGGGCGCGATCCGGGTCCACTCAGGGAGCGAGTTCGGCGATCTTGGTCCCGAGACTCCGGGACCTGGAGCCGGTGTGGACGGGGACCCCGCCGGGCTGGGCCGGGTGCCCCTTGACCCAGACGAAGTACTCGCCCGGCGCGAACGGGTTGTTGACGTCGATCTGGGCGGCCAGGTAGTACGCCGGGTTGTCCGCCAGAGCGCGGCCCAGCGCCGCGTCAACGGCCGGCGTCGTTCCCCCGTAGTAAGCGACGATGTGGAAGTACCCAGCCTCGATGGCGGCGGTATACCCCTTGGTGCCGGTCAGCCGCACGCCCTTGCTGGTGCGGTAGGAAATGTAGAACGTCGAGCTGAACTGGCCAGGCCGGGCATCTTTATGGCCGAGCAGGTAGTAGATCGGCACCGAGGGCTCCTCGGCCAGGTACCGGCCATGCGGGGTGAGGTAGCGGGAGAAGGTCTGGACGAGTTGCGTGGAGTTGGGCCAGCTCTGGTAGAGCTGACTGGCCTGCACCAGGCCCAGCACGAGAGCCACGCACCAGATCCCGACGGCGATGTGCGGCCGGCGGAAGTGATCACCCAGGAGCCGGGCCAGCCCCAGGCCCGCTATGGGCGCCGCGAAGAACAGGCCGAACCCGACGTGCTTCTGGAACGAGATGTCCGTGTGCAGATGCGCCTGGTAGGCCGGTGCCAGCAGGGCGGTTCCGGTGAGGACCACCCCCAGGCACAGCCGCCGGAAGCGGGTGCCGCCGGGCGCGATGACTTCGTCTGGCTCGGTGCGGACCCGCCAGGCATAGGCAGCCGTGCCGATCACCGCCAGCACGAAGATCACGCCCCCCCACTCCGCGGTTTCCCGCAGCAGCGTGATCACCGGGGTCACGCCTTGCGCACGGTTCGTCGTGGTACTCGAGATAGCGGTCACGTAAGCGTGTCCGCCCAGGCGCAGGCCCCCGTAGAGCAGGCCTCCCACCGCGGCGGCGAACCCGAGTGGGTAGAGCAGGACCCGGCGGCCGCGCAGCGGCCAGCTCGCCAGCGGGGGCAGGACCGCGATGGTGGGCACGAACAGCAGGGCGGCGTACTTGACCCCGACTGCAAGCGCGGCCACCGGAGCAGCCAGCAAAAAGACGGGCCACCGGAACGCCGCCGTCCGGACCATGATCCACGCCGCCAGGGCCAGCAGGAACAGGGAGGTCGCGTCGTAGGTGGCGAAGTTGCCGAGGAAGATCGCCGACTCGGTCACCGAGAAGAGCAGCGCCGCGCACAAGGCGACCCGCTCGTTGAACAGGCGGCGGTGTAAGGGAGTAGAGCAAGGCGGTGATCGACAGCATCTCGGCCAGGCTCAGCATCCTGGCCGCGGTGAGCCCGCCCAGCCGGTCGACCGCGCCGGCCGGCACGGGATACAGGACCGGGGAGCCGGAGTACACGGACGTGTAGCTGCCCTGCAAGGGGGTGCCGTGGAGCAGATGCTCCAGCTCCAGGTGCCCCGAGTAGAGGTACTGCGCCTCGTCGAAGTAGGCCGTGTTGTGCAGCCGGAGGGACATGATCGCCTGCAAACCCAGCAAGCACAGCAGCAGGAACCGGCTGACCCGGGTCGTGGCGCCGGGTTGTGCTGGAGGGCGGCCCGGCGTCCGGTCGGCGGCCTGGGGCCCGGGTTCGGCCTGGGGCCCGGGTTCAGCCGGGGGGAGCGCCAGCGGTTCCGTGGTGCGGACCGGCTGCGCGGAGGGGACGTGGGTCCGCAGCCGGAGTCGGCGTGACCGCCACCGTGCTCTCGGCTCGCGGGTGCGGCACCGCGATGGTGGTCTCGGTCGCGGAGGTGGACAGGGTGACACTCGCCGGAGGCTCATCGATGCGGATCACGCGGGTCGGGGCCACATCTGTGCCGGGGGAGGCCTCAGCGTCCGCGGCGCGGCCCGGCGACGCGGCCTGCGTGTGCTCTGACTCGGCGTTGTCCGCGCCATCCGGCGCGGGGTTTCCGCCCGTCCCCGTCTGCCTCATCGGCCTGGTCCGCCTGGTCTGGCGGCACCAGCTTGCCGGTCAGCTCGGGCGTCATCTCGGCCACCCTGGCGTCGATGGCCTCGAACGCGTCAGCGGTCATCGCCTCGATGGTCTTAAAGGCCTGGGCGATCCTGGCTTCGAGGGCCGAGATGGCCTCGACCGTCTCGAGGGCTTTTGCTGTCCGGGCCTCAAGGCCTGCCCAGGGTGCTGGTCTCCAGGGCATCGATGGCCTCGATAGCTTCGATGGCCTCGAGCGTCCTGGCCTGGACCATCGCGGTCTTGAGTTCCGCCCGGTTGAGGGTGGTGGTCACCTCCGCGTCCGGGCGGGTCCCGGGCGCCAGGGTAGGGCCGTCCGGCCGGGCAATCTTCGCCGCCGTGGCCCCGGTTTCGGTACCGGCCTGAACCACGGTTACGCCGTCTGCCTCCGCCACATTGGCTTCGGCGGCCTCGCCCGGGCTCGCGTTCTCCGGCGGCTCGCTGGTCTCTGGCGCTGGCCCGGTCTCTGGCGCTGGCCCGGTCTCTGGCGCTGCCCCGGTCGCAGGATCCGGGCGGGTGGCCTCGTCCTCCTGCGCCGCGGCATCCGGCTGAGCCGGGACGGTGATGGTCTTCAGGAGGGAGGCTGCGCTCGCTCCGGTCTTCCCGTCTGTTGACGACGCACGGCGGTGCAGCCACGTCGGCAGCACCACCGTCTCGGCGTTGGTCAGGACGTCGGGCCGGTCCTCGCCGGACGGCCCGAACACCGAGCGGCTGGACCGCTTCGGCCTGGCCGGAGCCGGGCGGTCGTCACCCTTGTGCGGCGACCGCCCCCGCCCGCGGGGCCAGCCGCGGCGCGCCTTGGACGGTTCGTCCTCCGGGGAGCGCTTCACTTACTTGCGCGCTTCCACAGGGGGCTGGAGGAGGACCCGCCCGACGACTAGCGAGCTCGAAGAGCCCGAGGCCGAAAAGGACGATGAAGTTGTACGGGTTAATGGTGAGCATCCGCCAGAGCGCCAGGCCGGTCCACGTCAGCGAACTGCCCAGCGACCACACGAGGAACCAGATCCAGAAGCGCCTGCTGCCGTCCTGCTTCTTCTTGTTACCGCCCGAGGGATTCCAGCCCAGCCGCTTGCCGCGGATCGCGTCGAAGTATGCCCAGAAATGAGCCCAGCCAGAGATCAGCTTGACGGCCCACGCCTCGAGCCGGTAAGGAGCGTGGTGCCACGCCGGGATTATCACCGCAGCGTAGAGCACCACCGGCACCATGAAAATCATGTTCTTGAATTCGAGCACGTTGGGCACCAGGGCGAGGATCGCGATGGTCAGGGCCGGCACCACGAACGTGAACAGGGCCGTGTAGATGTAGTAGATAAAGCCGGAGATATAACACAGGCGGGTATAGAGCGGCAGCTTGGCGCCCCAGAACATTTTCCCGAAGAGCAGGCCGACCGTTCCCGAGCACCAGCGGTACTGCTGGTTCAGGAACGCGAGGACGTTATCGGGGCAGTTACCGGTGGAAAGGGCGACCGGGATGTAGCGCAGCGACCAGCCGATGCGGTTCAGGTCGAAGCCGGTGAGCACGTCCTCAGAGTGCTCGGCCAGCGTCATGCCCAGGTTCTCCTTGAGCGCGGCCCGCCGGTAGATGGCGCAGCTGCCGACGCAGATCGCCCCGCCCTTGCGGGACCGGGCCGTCTGGATGGACCGGTAGAACAGCTCCTGGACCGCGCCCGCGCCGCGTTCCACCCAGCTCTGGTCGTTGGTGATCCGGAAGAACTGGGGGGTCTGCACGATCCCGATCTTCGGGTCGTCCTCCATGTACGGCAGGGCCTCGTTGAGCAGGTCGTGGCGCGGCGCGAAGTCGGCGTCCAGAAGGAGGATGTAGTCGCCGTAGGAAACCTGGAAGCCGAACCAGAGGTTTCCTGACTTCTTGAACCAGCCACGGTTGGGCCGTCTCGCGTAGGCGAAACCGAACTCGCGCGCCATGGCCTTGAGCTCGGAACTTGCCGAGTCATCCAGCACATAGGCGGTGACCGTTCCCTGGTAGTGGCGGCTCATCTCGGCCACGTACTTCCAGGTATTGCGGACCACGTCCACCGGCTCCCCGCAGACGGGCAGGAAGACGTCCACGGAGGGGTACGTCTTCGGGCGCCAGTCGTCCACCAGCCGCTGGTGCTCGCTTGAAATCGAAGCCGCGGGCCAGGCCGTCCGTGATCATGGGCAGCGCCAGGAATAGGGCGCCCATTATCACGAATGGCACGTAAAACCAGAACCAGTGGAACTGCAGCATCAGCCGGGTCTGGCTGAACAGGAGCAGCGGGAAGCTGGCTACCGACGCCAGCGTCAGGATCCAGGCGCCTCGCTTGACGTAGCGGTACTTCTCGTCATCCTTCGGCGGCACGGGCAGGACCGGGCCCAGTGCCACCTCACCGCTGGCGGCTCCGGCGGCTGGTCCGGAGCAGGCGGGCGCGGGGCTCGCGGCCGGGGCGGCCCGGGGCTCGGGGCACCGCGGCGTCCGCCGCGGCGGGCTCGCCGGCTTCCGGGGCGGCGGGCGCCGCGACGTCCGCCGCCGCCTCGCCGGGCAGCGCCGCGGAGGCCGGTGCCTCGGGCGCCCGCGGTTCCGGCGCCAGCGCCACCGGACGCCAGGACCCGGGATGTCAGTGCCCCGGACGTCAGCGGCCCGGGCAGCAGCGCCTCGGTCTCCAGCACGAGCGTCTTCTGGCGTGCGGACCGCGTGCGCCCCGGCACCGCGGCCGCCAGCCGCTGGCGAAGCGGAATGGCCGCGGGTTCGGCGGCCAGCGGCCTGGTATCGGCTGAGTCATTGGCTGGCTGCGCAGGGTCAGCGGCGTGGCCATCGTCCTGCGGTGGTGAGGCCTGGACGTTCTGCGGTCGGGAGCTCATCCTCCACGGGCTGCCCGCTACTAAGCGGCCCGTCGATGACGTCCGTCACCAGTCCCCCCTCTCCCTCGTGCCAACGCTTATGGGCGCGGACAAGTCACGAGTCGAGCGGGGTAAGACCACAATACGACATTGTCGAAATATCCGGGGATATACATCAAGATCGTCGATAGCGTTTAACCGGAAGTTAACAATCGCGCCCCGGGTTCCCTACTCTTCCCACCGCTTTGCCCGTGTTCGCTACGCATGCCCGCTCTAGCTGCGCCGACGTGCAAGCCAGCCCATCCTCTGGCCCTCGTCGGCGTTCGCAGCTTATCAGGCTATGTCTTCCTGAATATCGATAAGTCTGGCACTCTATGGTGAGCATAGTGAATGCCAGGAGCCCGATCCCACCCCGCGCGGGCCGCTGGCACCGGGGGGCATGCGCCGTCTGGTGCGGACTTAGTCGGAGGTCATGGGGTGGAGACGGTCGGCGAGATCATCAACTGCATGCGGGCGGTCGCGCCTGCCGGGCAATCAGGCCTTGACCAGGCAGTTCTTCAGCGACTGGGGGAGTTGACCCAGGGGCTCATCGCGGTCAAGGAGGGCGCCGCGGAGGAGCACGCGCGGTTCCTGGGCATTGGCCAGCGCGGGCTCTGCCTGCCCGAGGCGCAGTTGTCGGCGTGGCTGTCGGGGGCCACCGTGCTGGTCACCGGCGGGACCGGCTGCATCGGCTCCACCCTGATGGCCCAGGTAGCGGCGCGCGGCCCAGGCCGCCTGGTCGGCGTGAGCCGCGGGATCAGCGATGGCTGGCCGACGCAGGCCTCCGCGGAGTACCGGCAGGCCGACGTGCGGGACCGGGCCGCCCTGGAGGCGCTGATCCGCGAGGTGCGGCCGGACGTGATCTTCCACGTCGCCGCGCAGCGCGAGCCCGCCCGGGCCGAGGTGGAGGTGCACCGCACCGTGTCCACCAACGTCCTGGGCACCCGCAACGTGCTCGAGGCGGCCGAGGCCGCCGGAGTGCGCCAGGTGGTGTGCGCGTCCACCGGCAAGGCGCTGCGTCCCTACTCACCCGACATCTACACCGCGTCCAAGCGGGGGGCGGAGTGGGTCGCGTCGAGCGTGGCCGGGCGCGGGGACCTGCTCATCTCGGCGGGCCGGTTCACCCATGTCCTCGACAACTCGGTCATCTACCGCCGGCTGCTGGGCTGGGCCGAGGACGGCGTGATCCGGCTGCACAGCCCCAACATCGCGTTCTACGTGCAGTCAGCGCTCGAGTCCGCGCAACTGCTGCTGCTGGCGGGCCTCGGCGCCCAGCGCGGCGAGTTCCGGGTGCACGCCATCACCGACCTCGGCTGGCCGGTCAGCCTCCTGGACGTGGCCCTGGGGGTGCTCATCAGCACCAGTTCGGCGACGCCGATCTACTTCAGCGGATACGACCCGGGTTACGAGGAAGTCCCGTTCCCCGGACTGTACGACCCGATGACCGCCGGGGACGTGAGCCCGCTGCTGAACGCCTTCGAGGCTGCGGCCGGGACCTCCGCGCCGTGCCCCATGGTGGACGCGTTCCGGCTGGAGATGGCGGCGAACCCGCAGCCCGTCAAGCTGCTCTCGGCCCTCGATGAGATCTGTGACCGCAGCACCGACTCGGACGTGGTGCGCGCCGGGCTGAACGAGATGTCCTGGGCGCTGCTCGACGCGACGCTGCAGGCGGTGCCGCGCCGGGTGCTGGCCCGCGCGGCGGCCCTGTCCGACCCGCATCAGCAGGTCATGTGCGCCGATCACCGCCGGGTGCTGGAAGCCATCCGGGACAGCGCGGGCCTCACCGCCAGCAACTGAGCCGCTACCGGCGCCCGGGACGGGCGGCCGCGTACTGCCGGGCGCCCTGAACGGGCGGCCGCGGCTAGACGGTGCCCTGGGCCGGCGTGCCCGGCCGGGTGCGGCCGGAGGACCTGGACGTCGGTCGGCCCCGCCAGGCGCCCGCTCAGCGCCTGGTTGAGTTCGACGAGCGCGGCCCCGCGCGAGTGCTCGGCGAGCGCCTCCGCGCTGGTCCACTTCTCGACGAAGACCAGCCGGTCATCCCCTTCGTGCAGGGCGTACAGCAGGCAGCCGTCGTCGTGGGCATGCACGTCAGCGATGGCCTTCTCCAAAGCCGCGATGACCTCGGCGCGGTGCTCCGGCAGCGGGCGGATGGTGGCAACGACGACAACATCGGTCATGACGGGTGATCCTTTCCTGGAGTGACACCCGGCCGCGGCGCGGCCGGGGCTTTGCCGAGCGGCCGCCAGGCCACGACCGGCAGTAGCGGGCTGAGCAGTCTTTCCGCCGCCGCGCCGCGGTAGACGCCTGCCCCGTAGGCCACCTCGTCGGCCAGGTAGCCGAGCGAGAACGCGGCGGCGTGCATCGATGGCCGGATCCGCCGCCATTCCGCGATGGGCGGGCCCGACCAGCAACGACGCGACGGCCAGCCGGCGGCCCAGCCGGGTCCGGGCCGTCCGGCCGCCGGGCCGGGCCAGGCTGGCCGCCGCCACCGGCAGCGCGTACTGGATGGTCCAGCGGCCCGCGCCGAGCCAGGTCTGCAGCACCGAATCGGCCATCGGGCGGAGCACGCCCTTCGGCGGCACGTCCCAGCCGCGCAGCAGCCGGACCAGCTGGCCGGTCCCGGCCCCGTAGGCGGCGAGCGCGGCCACCGGCCTGCGGGCCAGCAGGGCGGCGACGGCCGCCGCCGGCCAGGCCTGCAGGATCAGGGGCGGCACCTGGCCCGGGTGCCTTTGCGCGAGCGGGGCCGCTGAACATCCATAACGGAACCGCCGGGCCAGCAGCCTCGCCCAGGTCGCGGGTTCCGCGTGGCTGACCGACGCGGCCGGGTCGTAACGGACCCGCCAGCCCGCTTCGGCCAGCCGCCACACCAGGTCGACGTCCTCGCCGTAGCGCAGGCTCGCATCGAAGGGGCCAGGCGGGATGCGAACGCCGGTCCGCGGCAGCCGGCGCCCGAGGCGATGGCCTTCAGCGTCGTCGCAGGCCAGCGCGGCGCGGCGGACCAGCAGGGCCGCGGTCGGCACGTAGGACAGCCGGGTCAGGGGCAGCACCCGGCCTTCCTGCGGGCCCATGTCGAGCGGCGCGCGGGCCTCCAGGTAGCGGCCGGCCGGGCTGGGCCCGGTCGATGGGGCGGACCCGCGGGGCCACCGCGGCGACCAGCGGGTCCGCGAAATGGGCGGCCAGCGACGTGATCCACTCCGGGCCGGCCTCGCAGTCACTGTCCAGGAAGGCCACGAGGGAGGTGGTCACCTGGGCCAGCCCGTCGTTGCGGGCCGGGCCGGGTCCCCCCGGACGCGGCCGCCGGATCAGCGTCGCGCCGTGCCGGCGGCACAGGCCGGCGATCTCGGCGGCCTGCCGTGACCCATCGTCCACCACGATCACCGGGTAGCTCCGGCCCAGCGCGGCCAGGCAGCGGTCCAGGTGGGCGGGCCGGTCGCGGGCCGGGATGACCACGGTGACGTCGGGCAGTGCTGGCCCGGGGGGGCGACCCCCCGCTCCGCTTTCCCGGGGGACTACCCCCGGAACCCCCGGCCCCCCGCGATGGCTGGGTCGGCGGGGACACGCCTCCGGCGCGCCCCCCCTCGCCAGCCGATGGCGCGGGCGGGCCGGGGATGGGCCAGCCCGGTGTCGGTGAGCCGCCGGGCCAGCTTGCCCGCCGCGGGCGAGCACACCGGCCCGCGGCGCAGCTCGGCCAGCGCGCGCTGGCCGGCCGGGTTGAGCCGGAGCAGCCGCGGGGGCGACCCGCCGAACAGCACATCCGTCCCCACGAACTGGGTCTGCGGGTCGAACACGATGCTGAAGCCGGCCGGCAGCGGCGCGGGCCCCGGCCCGGAACCCGCGGCCGGGCGGGTCAGTGCGCGCCGCCGGGCGGCTCAAGGACACCACCGGGCGGCCTCACAGGGCCAGCCCTCCGTCCACCGGGACCACCGCGCCGGTCATCCCGCTGCTGCCGTCGCCGGCCAGCCAGACCAGCGCCGCGGCCACCTCCTCCGGAGCCAGCAGCCGGTCCAGCGGCTGCTGGGCGGCGAACGACCCGGCGCCGGGCAGCCCGTACAGTCGGGCGCTCTCGGCGAGGATCGGCGTGTCGGTGGAACCCGGGCTGACCGCGTTGGCGGTCACGCCGGTACCGCGCAGCTCGGTGGCCAGCGCCCGGATCAGCCCGGCCACGCCCGCCTTGGCCGCGCAGTACGCCGCCAGCATGGGCAGCCCCCGGGTCGCGGCGGCCGACGCGACGGCCAGGAACCGGCCGTGGCGCGGTTCCGGGCGGCGCAGCAGCGCCGGGATGGCCACCCGGGCCAGCGTGAGCACCCCGCCGAGGTCGGTGCTCACGACCGCCTCCTCCTGGTCGGCGGGCATCTCCCAGAGCGGCACCCCGCCGGCGATCACGCCCGCCACGGCGAGCGCGGCGTCCAGCCCGCCCCACCGCTGCTCGGCCTCGGTCACCGCGGCGGCCATGGCCGCGCGGTCGCGGGTGTCGGCGGCCAGGCCCGCCACCTCACCGGGGCCGCCCGCCGCCCCGGCCACCACGGCGTCCAGGTCCGCCCGGGTGCCCAGCCGGTAGGGCAGCGCCGGGTCGTCGGCGCAGCGGTCGACGGCCAGGACCGACCAGCCCTCGGCGGCCAGCGCGTGCACGGTGGCGGCCCCGATGCCGCGGGCGGCGCCGGTGACCAGCGCGACCCGGCGGTCACCTGGCCCGTCCCGCCGGTCGCTGCGGTGCCGCTGTCGTGCGCGTCTCGGGGTACCAGGCGGCGACCGCGGCGGCCAGGTCCGCAGCTAGCTGGTCGAGCAGCCGCGCCCCTTCGGCCGCCGAGGCCCCGGCCGGGTCGCCGAGCACCCCGTTGGCACTGACCGCCCGTACCCCGCCGGCCCGCAGCGCGGGCATCAGCCGGGGCAGCGAGGCCGTGTTCCCGGCCTCGGCGAGCCCGCGACCGGACCCGGCCCGGGGTCAGGGCCAGCTGCAGCGCGGTCTCGGTCCGCCCGGCGTGGGCGTCCGGCAGGGGCAGGTCCGGGCCGGGTTTCGGCGCAGGCATCCAGAGCAGCACCGCGCGTGATTCGGCGCGGAGCCGGGTTACGGCCTGCCGCGCCGGGACGGCGTTCCCGCCGTGCGCGCACACGAACACCAGGTGCCCGAAGGTCTCGGTGGCCGAGCGGCCCAGCTCGGTCAGCACGAGCTCCAGGGCGGCCTGGCCGATCGAGAGCGTGCCGGCGAACCCCGCGTGCTCGCCGCTGGAGCCGTAGCTGACCGGCGGGGCGATCACCACGCCGGGCCGCAGGGCGGCGAGCCGCCCGGCCAGCGCGACCGCGATGTCGGTGTCGGTGGACAGCGGCAGGTGCGGCCCGTGCTGCTCGGTGGAGCCGACCGGGACGGCCAGCAGCGCACCCTCGGCAGCCAGGCGGGCCGCTTCCGGCCAGGTGAGATCGGCGAGCAGAGTCATCAGCGCCTCACCCTAGTGCTGGCGTTCCAGTCATAGGGCGGCTCCCGCCCGCTCGCCCTCGAGCACCGCGGCGTGGGCCCGGCGCGGGGCGAGGCAGTCACCCACCCGGCGCACCTCGAACGGCGCGCTATCCGGGCGGGCACCGCGCAGCGCGTGCCACAGCTCGTCGGCGGGCCGGGGCGGGACCGCGCAGGCCACCCAGTCGCAGGCCAGCCGCGAGCGGTCTCCGGTCGGGTGGTGCAGCAGCGTGAGCTCGAGGCGGCCCGCCTCGTTCTCGCGGGCGTCCAGCACCACCACGTCCGTGCGCTGCCGGACGCCCTGGGCGTGCACCTTCTGGTCCACAGCTCCAGGTCCAGGGTGAGGCCCAGATCCTGGCCGACCACCATGGCGCTGGTAATCACCTGCACCGCGCAGCCGCGGTCCGCGAGCAGTTCCGCCACCGAGGTGGCCGGATGAAAGCCCAGCTCGTCCAGCACCACCACGGTGCCCTCCGGCCGGGCCGATCCGTCGGCCACCTGGCGGACGTCCACCACCCGGGGATGCCCGTGCGCCCAGGCCGGCTGGACCGGCACCGCGCCGGTGGCCAGCACCACCGCGTCCGGCCGCTCCGCCCGCAGGAACTCCGCGTCCACCGGGTGGCTGGTCTCCAGGCGCACGCCGGCCCGGCGCGCCTGGGCGGCCAGATCGCGGGTGAGGACACCGAACCCGGCCCGGCCGGGCATCCGGGCCGCCACCGCGGCCTGCCCGCCGGTGCGGTCGGCGCCCTCGAACAGGGTCACCCGGTGGCCGCGTTCCGCGGCGGTCACCGCGGCCTGCAGGCCGCCCGGGCCGCCGCCGACCACGTACACGCGGCGTCCCGCGCCGGGCTTGCGGCCGGTGCGGGCGGGGGACGCAGTGCGGGCGGTGGGTGCGCAGTGTGGGCGGGGGTCGCAGTGCGGTCGGGCGGCGGGGCAGCTCCGGCAGCGGCACGGATTCGCGCCCGGCCCGGGGGTTGGCGGTGCATCCCAGCCAGCGGTTGCGGCCCACCCGGCCCGCGCATTCCTGGTTGCAGGACAGGCAGGTGCGGATCGCGGCGGCGTGCCCGGCCCGGGCCTTGGCCGCGAAGTCCGGGTCGGCGATCTGCCCCCGGACCACGCCGACCAGGTCACACTGCCCGTCGGCCAGCGCCTGCTCGGCCTGCTGCGGGCTGGTGATCCGGCCGGCGCCGCAGCACCGGGATGTCCACCGCGGCGCGGATCGCGGCCGGGACGTGCAGGGCGTGCCCCGGGGCGGCCCGCATGCTCGCCACCACCGCGTACAGGCTGGCGGTGGCCACCCCCATCGTGGTGCTGATGTAGTCCACCGCGCCGGTGCGGCTGGCCATCCGGGCCACCTCGACCGCCTCGCTGAGCGTGGTGCCGCCCTCGATCATCTCGTCGCCGCAGAGCCGCACGCCGAGCGCGCGCCCGGGGCCGATCGCCTCGCGCACCGCGGCCACGATCTCCAGCAGCAGCCGGGCCCGGTTGCCCAGCGATCCGCCGTAGCGGTCGGTGCGCTGGTTCGTCGCCGGGGACAGGAACCCCCGGATGATCGAGGACTGCGAGCATTGCAGCTCGACCCCGTCGAACCCGCCCGCCGCGCAGTGCCGGGCGACGCGGGCGTAGCCGGCCACGATCGCGGCGATCTCATCGGGCTCGACCGGCTTGGGCACCTCGCGGAACAGCGGGTCCGGGACCGGGCTCGGCGCCTGCACCGGGAGGCGGGAGTACATCCCGGAGGACTGGCCGCCGTTGTGGTTCAGCTGGGCCAGCACCGGAACCCCGTGCGCATGCACGGCCCCGGTGATCCGCCGGTAGCCGGGGATCACCTCGGGCCGGTAGCCCTGGATCAGCTTCTCGTAGGGCTGGTCCGCCGGGTGAGTCGAATGCTCCTCGGTGATGATCAGCCCGGCCCCGCCGGCCGCGCGCCGCGCGTAGTACGCGGCGTGCTGCTCGGTGGGCAGCCCGTCGCAGGCGTAGTTGGTCAGGTGAGCGGCGAACACCACCCGGTTGGCCAGCGTGAGCGGGCCCACCCGCAGCGGGCTGAACAGGTGCCGGTACGGGGCCCCGTGCTCACGGCCCGTGCTCACCGGCCCGTGCTCACTGGCCCCGTGCTCACGGCTCGGTGCTCATCGGCTCAGCTCGCGAAGACCGCGCTCAGCGCGGGTGCCACGTCGGTGTAGGCCCGGATGCGCCGCAGCCGCCCGTGGCCCAGCCGGGCCAGGTCCCGGGCCAGCTCCTCGTCCTGCTCGCCCGACACGTCGAGCAGCACGTCCAGCCGCGGCAGCCGGGCCGCGAGCGGCCGCGGGTCCGGGCAGGCGTTGTGCACGCAGTCAGACAGCAGCACCACGCGGGCGTCCCGGGCCGGGACCCGGGCCAGTTCGGTCGCGGCCACCTCCAGCGGGAACGCGATGTTGGTCAGTCCCTTGGCCGGGATGCGCAGCATCTCGTCCAGCAGCCGCTGGGCGGGCACGTGCTGGCCGAGATGGCTCAGGATCGCCGCGTCGGACCAGAACGCCACCACGGCCAGGTCGTCGCGGTCCAGTTCCGCCGCGAGCGCGCCGACCGTGGCGGCCGCGGTCCGGATCCGCTCGCCGCGCATCGACCCGGACACGTCGACCAGCAGCACCACGCTGCGCCGGGTCCGGACCCGCTCGCGGACGATGATGTCGTCCTCCTCGGGCACCGGGTGCTCGACCAGCTGCTCGACGGTCCGGTCCAGGTCGATGTCGTCCGACCCGCCCCGGTAGCGGACGCTGGCCAGCTCGCCCACGCCGCGCCGCGCGGACGCGTCCCGCCGCGGCCGGGGCACCGCGAGCCGGGCCGCGATCTGCCGGGCCCGGCGCAGCGTCTCCGGATCGGCCTGCACCTCACCGTCCGCGGCCGCGTCCCCCGCGTTCACCAGCGTGCCCTGTTCCCCGGTGACCGCCGGGCCCCCGCTGCCGGAGCGGGGCGGCCGCCGGCCGCCGCGGCCGCCGCCCGGCAGCACCAGGCCGCCGGTCCCGCCGCGGGCCGGCTCCATCAGCACCGGCGGCTCATCGAGCACCTTGGGGCGGCGGCGCAGCGGGCGCAGCTGCGAAGCCGGGCGGTCGCTGCGCCGCTGGTCTGCTCGCCGGGACAGCGGGGGAGTCCGCCTCGACGGCTCTTCAACCAGGCGCCGCCGCGGCCGGGTTCAGGATGAAGTGGTCCTCCCAGATCTGCCGGAGCACGGCCTCGGGGGTGAGCTCCACGGTCTCGTCGAGGAAGATGCGCCCGGACAGCGCGACCACCATCGCGTCGAACACCACGTCCGGGTAACTCTCGTCGCCGTTGGACCCGTGCTGAAACGGAGCGATTCCGCGCAAGTCCAGCAGCTGGCCCGCGATCAGGGTCGTGTCGATGGCGCCGCGCACGCTGCTGCCCTGCCGGACATCCGGGTGCTCGCGGGTGGCCCGGGTCACCGCGACCGCGTCGGCGACCAGCCGGGTGTAAAGCTCCGGGTCCAGGTCGGGCAGCGGGGCCCGGAGCGCGACGATGCCCCGCTCCGACTCCGCGTCCTGGTAGGTGATGGCCAGCCGGCACAGCCGGTCGTGCACCGACGTGGACAGCCGGGTGGTGCCCACGTTGTCGTACGGGTTCATCGACGCGATGACCCGGAACGTGGGCTTGGCCGTGACCGTCCCCGCCCGGGGCACCGCCACCTGCCGTTCGGCCATGGCGGTGAGCAGCGTGTTCAGCGTGTCCTCGGGGGCCCGGTTGAACTCCTCGATGTACAGGAACCCGCCTTCGCGCATGGCCTCCAGCAGCGGGCCGTCCACGAAGTTGTCCTCGCTGTAGTCCTCGCGCAGCACCCGGGCCGGGTTGTGGTGCCCGATCAGCTTGGCCGGGGTGAGGTCCGCGTTCCCTTCGACGAACACGAACGGGATGCCCCACTCGGCCGTGATCGCGCGCAGCAGCGTGCTCTTGCTGGTGCCGGGCGGTCCCTCGAGGATGATGTCCCGCCCGGCGGCGACGGCCGCGAGCGTGAGGGTCAGCTCACGCTCGCGGCCCACCAGGCGCGCCGCCACCCGCTGGTAGGTGCGCGCCAGGTCCGCGGCGGGTTGCCCCGGTCGTTTGGTGAGCTGTCACTTGGTGAGCTGTCCGGCGTCAATGGGCAGCGTCACCCCGGTGACGTACCGGGCCTCGTCGGAGGCCAGCCACAGCACGGCGTTGGAGATGTCGACCGGCTCGACCCAGGGGATCGGCAGCGCGTTGAGCTCCTGGAACCGCGCGGCCAGCACCTCTTTGGTCCGCTGGTCCACGGGCAGGTCCGCGCCGAACAGCTCGTAGGTAGCCGCGTTCTGGATCATGTCGGTGTCCACGCTCGTCGGGTGCACGCTGTTGACCCGGATCATGTCCGGGGCCAGTTCCAGGGCCAGCGTACGCATCAGGCCCACGACGCCGTGCTTGGCCGACGTGTAGTGCCCGATGTTCGGGATGGCCATCAGCCCCGCGGTCGAGCTGGTCAGGATGATCGACCCGCCGCCGTGCGCGCGCAGGTGCGGGATGGCCGCCTTGGCCGCGTGCCAGACGCCAGTCAGGTTGACGTCGATCATGTCCTGCCAGTGCGTCTCGTCGAGCTCCTCCAGGCTGCCGAAGCTGAAGATGCCCGCGTTGGCGGCCACGATGTCCAGGTGCCCGAGCTGGGCGACGCCGTCGTCCAGCGCCGCTTTGAGCGCGCCGTAGTCGCGGACGTCGGCCTGGGTGGCCACGATCCGGCGGTCCAGGGCCTCGACTTCCTTGACCGTCTCGGCCAGGTCAGCGGGGGTCGCCATGGCGTACGGCACGCTGCCGATCTGGCCGGCCAGGTCCACCGCGATGATGTCCGCGCCCTCCTGGGCCAGCCGGATCGCGTGCGAGCGGCCCTGGCCGCGCGCCGCGCCGGTGATGAAGGCGACCTTGCCTGCTACTCGTCCTGCCATCAGGGATGTGCTCCTATCGGATCGTGTTGCCTGCGTCGACGGTGAACTCCAGGCCGGTGACGTACCGGGCCTCGTCGGAGGCCAGGAACAGGACCGCGTTACTGATGTCCCGCGCGTCGACGGTTTCGACGGGGAGGGTGTTCAGGTAGATCGGGCCCAGGTTCGGGTCCCGCTCGATGAGCGGGTTGAGGCCGCCGAGGCCGGTGCCCATCGGCGTGTCCACCCCGGTCGGGTGCACGGTGTTGACCCGGATCTGGTGCCGGGCCAGCTCGTTGGCCATGGTCCGGGCGATGCCCACCACGCCGTGCTTGGCCGCCACGTACGGGGCGAAGTACGGCAGCCCCTTGATGCCCGCGGTGGAACTGGTGGCGATGATCGAGCCGCCGCCCGCCGCGATCAGGTGCGGCGCGCAGGCCACCATCGTGTTCCAGACGCCGGTCAGGTTGGTGTCCAGCGTGTCCTGCCACACCGCCGGGGTCACCTCGTCCCACGCCTGCACGGTGCAGATGCCCGCGTTCGCGCAGACGATGTCCAGGTGGCCCAGCTGGGCCACGCCCTCGTCCACGGCCGCCTTCAGCGCGGCGGCGTCCCGCACGTCGGCCCGGGTCGCGACGATCCGGCGGTCCAGCGCCTCGACGTCCTTGACCGTCTGGGCCAGGTCGGCCTCGGTGGACATGCCGTAGCCCACCGTGTCGTAGTTGCGGCAGATGTCCACCGCGATGATGTCGGCGCCTTCCTCCGCCAGCCGGATCGCGTGTGAGCGGCCCTGGCCGCGCCCCGCGCCGGTGATGAAAGCGACCTTGCCTGCAACTCTGCCAGCCACTGATTCTCCTTCTCGTGGACGAGCCCGCTGCGTGCGAGCCGCTGCTCGACGCGGCGGCCTGGGCCTGCTACTTGAGCAGCTCGCCCGCGTCGACCGGCAGCGGGACCCCGGTGACGTAGCGCGCCTCGTCGGAGGCGAGCCAGAGCACCGCGTTGGAGACGTCTACCGGCTCGATCCAGGGGATCGGCAGGGTGTTGATCGTCAGCAGCCGCTCCTTGATCACCTCGGGGGTGCGCTCGTCTTCGGGCAGGTCCGGCGCGAACAGCTCGTACGCGGCGGCGTTCTGGATCATGTCGGTGTTCACCGTCGTCGGGTGCACGCTGTTGACCCGGATCAGGTCCGGCGCCAGCTCCAGCGCCAGCGTGCGCATCAGCCCGACCAGGCCGTGCTTGGCCGACACGTAGTGCCCGACGTTCGGCATCCCTTCCAGCCCGAGCCCGGAGCTGGTCAGGATGATCGACCCGCCTCGTGCGGCGCGCAGGTGCGGGATGGCCGCCTTGGCCGCGTGCCAGACCCCGGTCAGGTTGACGTCGAGCATGTCCCGCCAGGCGGTCTCGCTGAGCTCCTCCAGCGTGCCGAAGCTGAAGATGCCGGCGTTCGCGGACACGATGTCCAGGTGCCCGAGCTGGGCGACGCCGTCGTCCAGCGCGGTCTTGAGCGCGCCGTAGTCGCGGACGTCGGCCTGGGTGGCCACGATCCGGCGGTCCAGCGCCTCGACTTCCTTGACCGTCTCGGCCAGGTCGGCCGGGGTCGCCATCGCGTAGGGCACCGAGTCCACCTGGCCGCACAGGTCGACGGCGATGATGTCGGCGCCCTCCTGCGCGAGCCGGATGGCGTGACTGCGGCCCTGGCCGCGGGCCGCGCCGGTGATGAAGGCGACCTTGCCTGCTACTCGTCCAGCCATGCTGAGCTCCTTTGCTCGTTGCCTGTTGCTGCGTGTCGTTACTTGAGGACCGCCCCGGCGTCCACCGGGAGCGCGACGCCGGTGATGTAGCGGGCCTCGTCGGAGGCCAGGAACAGCACCGCGTTGCTGATGTCGGCCACGTCCACCCAGGGGATGGGCAGCACGTTCATGGCCTGCGAGGCGGGCTCGAAGTCGGCCCGGGTCGGGTGCTCCAGGTCGGGCCGGAACAGCCGGTACGTCGCCTCGTTCTGGATCATCGGCGTGTCCACCTGGGTGGGGTGGATGCTGTTGACCCGGATGAACTGCGGCGCCAGTTCCAGGGCCAGGGTCCGCATCAGCCCGACCACCCCATGCTTGGCCGACACGTAGTGCGCGATGTTGGCGTACGCCTGCAGGCCCGCGGCCGAGCTGGTCAGCACGATGGAGCCGCCGCGGCCGCCGGCGGCCAGGTGCGGGATCGCCGC
Source organism: uncultured Actinomycetes bacterium (assembly GCA_963742055.1). Classification (GTDB taxonomy): domain Bacteria; phylum Actinomycetota; class Actinomycetes; order Streptosporangiales; family Streptosporangiaceae; genus RYN-230. The sequence goes on from CAVUKT010000035.1 coordinate 68,840, forward strand.
CTTGGCCGTGTGCCAGACGCCGGTCAGGTTGACGTCGAGCATGTCCTGCCAGGTCTGCTCGGCCAGGTCCTGCGCGGCGTACGGCGACGAGCCGATCCCCGCGTTGGCGCTGACGATGTCCAGGCGGCCCAGCTGCGCCACGCCGTCGTCCAGCGCCGCCTGCAGCGCGCCGTAGTCCCGGACGTCGGCCTTGGTGGCGACGATCCGGCGGTCCAGCGCCTCCACTTCCCTGACCGTCTCGGCCAGGTCGGCCTCGGTCGCGCCGGCGTACGGCATGCCTGGCATGTCCGCGCAGACGTCGACCGCGATGATGTCCGCGCCCTCCTGCGCGAGCCGGACCGCGTGACTGCGGCCCTGGCCCCGGGCCGCGCCGGTGATGAAGGCGACTTTGCCTGCTACCCGTCCCGCCATGCCGGCCACCTCACCTCTTGTTGGTGAAGCCGGCGTCGACCGGCACCGTGATGCCGGTGACGTAGCGGCCGTCGTCGGAGACCAGCCACAGGATGGCGTTGGAGATGTCAACTGGCTCGACCATGTCCACCGGCAGCGCGTTGGCCATCGCCTGGCCCATGGCCGGGTCGGACTCGAGGAACTGCTGCATCACCTCGTTGACCACCATGGGCGTGCGGACGCCGGTCGGGTGCACCGAGTTCACCCGGATGCTGTGCGGGGCCAGCGTGTTGGCGTAGGAGCGCATCAGGCCGACCACGCCGTGCTTGGACGCGGTGTAGCCCAGGCCGCCGCGGCTCGCGCCGCCGATGCCGGTGATGCCCGCCGTCGAGCTGGTCAGCACGATCGCGCCGCCCTGGCCGCGCTCGATCATGGACGGGATGGCGGTCTCGACCGTGTTGAACACGCCGGTGAGGTTGACGTCGATGACGTCCTGCCACGCCTCGTGGAGCTCTTCGCCCAGGGCCATCGGGGCGATCCCGGCGTTGGCCAGCACGATGTCCACCGGGCCCAGTTCGGCCACGCCCGCCTCGAACGCGGCCTTCGCCGGCCTCGTCCCGCACGTCGGCTTCGCGGGCCACGATCCGCCGGTCCAGCGCCTCGACCTCCTTGACCGTCTCGGCCAGGTCGTCGGGCGTGGCCATGGGGTAGGCCACCGACTCGATCTGCCGGCAGAGGTCCACCGCGATGACGCTGGCGCCTTCCTGGGCCAGCCGGACGGCGTGGCTGCGGCCCTGGCCGCGGGCGGCGCCGGTGATGAAGGCCACTTTGCCTTCAAGTTTTCCTGCCACTGCTTCACTGCCTTTCTCGTGATGTGCGCCGCGGTGACCGGCGGGTCCGACGGCACTCCAACGCGGGCCGCGACGCGGTTTTCGTTGCGGCTCATGAGCCTTCGGCCGGGCCTGCGGGCAGACGCCGGCTAACGCGCGGCGGGCTGTCTCTGCGGCGCCAGGGCGGGCGGGGGTGGTTCTTCGCGCTCCAGGGCCCAGAGCGCCGATCTCCAGGGCGCAGCGGCGGCCTTCCAGCACGGCTTCCGCGGCCGTGCGCGGGGCCACGCAGTCGCCTGCGCGGCGGGACTCCCGGCGGCCCGGAGCTGGCCAGCGCCGCCTCATGCAGCCGCGTCTGCGCCAGCCGGGGGCCGCAGTCCACGACCGCCGCGCAGCCGATCTCCCGCTGCTCCCCGGTCCAGGCGTCTTCCAGCAGCGCCCGGCCATGTCCGGGGCCTGCATCGCAGCAGCGACCGCAGCGCCCGGGTCACCCCGGCCCGCTGCAGCCGGGCGTTGGCGTCGGCCAGGTCGCCGGTGCGGGTCAGCTGGGTCCCGGCCACCTGGTCCGGCGTCACCAGGGTCACGGTGCGGCCGCCCGCGGCGAGCCACTCGGCCATCGCGACCCCGGCCGGGCCGCCGACCGGGTCGTGCACCACGACCGGGCCGTCCGGGACGCAGGCCAGGCCGCCGGCCAGCACGGTGAGCGGGTCCAGGGCCGGCAGCGGGTCCCGGCGGACCGGCGGAAGCTGGTGAGCGCAGGACGCCGGGACGGGACCCGGTGGCGAGCAGCACCGCGGTCCCGGCGGCCCGGGCCGCGGCCAGGTCGGCCGGGCCGATCTCGGTGCCGGTGTCGATGCGGACGCCCAGCCGCCGGCACTCGGCGTCCAGCCAGTCCGGCAGCAGGGCCAGCCGTTCCCGGCCGGGCGCGCGGGCCGCGGTGCGCAGCGCCCCGCCGGTGTGCCCGCCGTGCTCGGCGACCCGGACCCGGTGGCCCCGGCCCGCGAGCACCCGGGCCGCTTCCAGGCCGGCCAGGCCGCCGCCGACCACCAGCACGTCCCGGGGCCGCGGGTCACGGCCCTCCTCGGGCTGATCCTCGGTCTCATGGCCGCTGCGCGGATCGCCCACGCAGCTGACCAGGGGGTTACGCGGGTCGCGGACCTGGCACGCCTGGTTGCACAGCAGGCACGGCCGGACCTGCCCGGGACGGTCCAGGCGCAGCTTGGCGACCAGGCCGGCGTCGGCGATCTGGGCCCGGGTCATCTCCACCAGGTCGCAGCCGCCGCCGTCCAGCGCGTCCCGCGCGTCGTCCGGGCCGGCCACGCTGCCCTGCAGCACCACCGGGACCGCGCCGTCCAGCGCGTCCCGGACCCGCCGCGCGAGGGCGGCGTTGAACACCGGCGCGGTGTGCCCGTCCGGCCGGTAGGACGGCAGGCGAGTAGAGGCCGCCGCGCACCACCACCAGCAGGTCCAGCCAGCGGCTGAGCTCGCGGGCCTGCGCGGCCCCGTCCTGCGGCGTCACCCCGGCCCACGGGGCCAGCTCGTCACAGGACAGGCGCAGGCCCAGGATGTGCCGCGGCCCGATGGCGGCCCGGACCGCGGCGAGCACCTCCCGGGTCAGCCGGAGCCGGTCGCGGCCGTAACCGTCGGCGCGGTGGTTGGTCAGGCCGGAGTGGAACTGGCGGAGCAGCGACCGGGCCCCGGCGTCGATCTCCACCCCGTCGGCGCCGGCCGCGACCGCCAGCCCGGCCGCGGCGGCGAACCCGGCGGTCAGCGCGGCGATCTCCGGGTCGCCCATCTCCATCGGCACTTCGCGGGTGACCGGGTCCGGGACGCCGGACGGTCCCCACAGCGCCGTCTGGGAGTAGGCGGAGGAACCCTGCAGGCCGGTATGGCCCAGGCCGGCCAGCACCAGCGTGCCGTGCGGCTGGCACGCCGCGGCGATCCGCTGCCAGCCGCCCGCGGCCGCGGCGGCCAGCGGCGCCCGCTCGTACGGCCAGTCGGAGGCGTGCACCGAGGCGGCCTCGGTGACGATGAGCCCCGCCCCGCCGGCCGCCCGGCGCTCGTAGTAGGCGACGTGCCGGGGCGAGAACGCGCGGCCCCCGGCTGGCCGGCGGCCGGCGCTGGCTGCCGAGGTTGGTCTCGTGCGGGCCGAACATGACCCTGGATTGCGCGGCCCGGCCGGCCAGCGTGACCGGACCGGTGAGCCGCGCGAATCCCGGGGTCATGTCAGCGTGCGCCACCCGCCGCGAAGCCGGCCAGCGGGTTGACGTCGCAGGCCCGGTCCGGCGGCGCGGGCACCGGGCGGCGCCCGATCGTCACCGGGACCGGCTGCGGGGCCGGCTGGCGCGCGGGCTGCCCGCGCACCGGGCCGCGATGTGAGTGGTCGTCTCCCGGCCTGGGGGGCGCGGTCCGGTCCGCCCCGGCCAGGGCCTGCTCGCCGAAGCCGCGGACGCACTCCGGGTCCGGGCCGTCCAGGGGCAGCCCGGTGAAGAACTTGGCGGCCATGCAGCCGCCCCGGCAGGAGTCGTAGAACTGGCACGACCCGCAGGCGCCGCCCGCGGACGGCCCGCGCAGCTCGGCGAACAGCGCGGAGTCCCGCCAGACCGCCTCGAAGCCGCCGCGCCGTCCGGACGTTGCCGGCCAGGAAGTTCTCGTGGATCGCGAACGGGCAGGCGTACACGTCCCCGACCGGGTCGATCAGGCAGACCACCCGGCCGGCCCCGCACATGTTCAGCCCGGGCAGCGCCTCGCCGTAGGCGGCCAGGTGGAAGAACGAGTCCCCGGTCAGCACCTGCTCGCCGTGCGCGCACAGCCAGTCGTAGAGTTCGCGCTGCTGCCCGGCGGTGGGGTGCAGCTCGTCCCAGACGTCGGCGCCCCGGCCGGACGGCCGCAGCCGGGTGAGCCGCAGCTGGGCGCCGTAGCGGTCGGCCAGCGCCTTGAACTCGTCCAGCTGGCCCGCGTTCTGCCGGGTCACCACCACGGAGATCTTGAACCCGGCGAACCCGGCCGCGGCCAGGTGCTCCATGGCCGCGATGGCCATCGCGTACGAGCCCTGGCCGCGGACCGCGTCGTTGACCTCGGCGGTCGCGCCGTCCAGCGAGATCTGCACGTCCACGTAGTCGCTGGCGGCCAGCTTGCGGGCCACGGCGGCGTCGATGCGGACGCCGTTGGTGGAGAACTTCACCCCGACGTGGTGCGCGGTGGCGTAGTCCACCAGCTCCCAGAAGTCGGGCCGGACGGTGGGCTCGCCGCCGCCGATGTTCACGTAGAACACCTGCATGCGCTCGAGCGTGTCGATGACGGCCTTGCACTCGGCGGTGCTCAGCTCGCCCGGGTCGCGCCGGCCGGAGCTGGACAGGCAGTGCACGCAGGCCAGGTTGCAGGCGTAGGTCAGCTCCCAGGTGAGGCAGATCGGCGCGTCCAGCCCGCGCTCGAACAGCTCCACCAGGGTTTGCGTGCTCACGCGGCCGCCAGTTTGGTGACCAGGCGCGCGCGGTGATCATGTGTGACTCGGCCAGGACGGCCAGGCCGCGCTGGTAGGCGGCCAGGCTGCCGGGCTGGACCCCGGCGGCCGTGCACGCGGCGCGGGCCGAGGGATGCTCACCCAGCGACCGCACCACGGCCAGCATGGTGGTGTTCTTCAGGAAGGACAGCCGCCGGGTGCCGAAGTGGTAGAGCAGCGCGCCGAACGGCTCCGGGCGGACCGCGACCCGCTCGTCCAGCTGCCAGGGCCGGTCCAGGTCGAACGCGGCTTGCGGGGCCGGCCGGGTCCAGCAGGGCGGCCCCGGCCGGGTTCAGCAGGGCGGCCCCGGCTGGGTCAGTAGACACCGCACATGCCGTCGATCGAGACCTCTTCGACGAGCAGTTCCTCGGCGACCAGGCTCTCGTCCGCGGCCGGGCTGGCCGGTTCGCCCGTGGCGGTGGGCGTGCGGTGCGCTCGGCCGGTGTGGTCGCGCTGGCGGTCTGTTCGCTCATGCCAGTCCTCCGGATCCTCGTCCGGCCCGCGCTGGCCTGGGTCCGCCAGCACCGCCGCTGTCGTCTGCCCCGCTATGTGGCACTTAGGCAGACACTAAAGGCACTCAGTGCCAAAGGTCAAGACGCGACCTCCGGGCTTTCGCATGCCCGGCTGGGTCGTGGCATGCTCCTTGTCAGGCCCACGAGCCAGGCGGGACGGAAAGGCGGTGCTGGCCGGTGAGCACTACGGGGATACCTGCCCAGCTTGGCCGCAGGCGTATCACCTCCCGTGCCGAACTGGAGCACGTCGCGTTCGAGCTGTTCGACCGGCAGGGGTTCGAGGGCACCACGATCGACGACATCGCCGTCGCGGCCGGCATCGGCCGCCGGACCTTCTTCCGCTACTTCCCGTCCAAGAACGACGTCCCGTGGGGGAACTTCGAGGACGAGCTGGACCGGATGCGGGCCTGGCTGGCCGCCTGCCCGCCGCAATGGCCGCTGATGGACGCGATCCGGCTGGCCATCGTCGACTTCAACCAGGTGCCGCCGGCCGACGAGCGCTGGCACCGGCGCCGGATGCAGCTGATCCTGGGCGTGCCGGTGCTGCAGGCGCACTCCACCCTGCGCTACGCGGAGTGGCGGCAGGTGATCGCGGACTTCGTGGCCGAGCGCACCGGGGAGCCCGCCTGCGCCCTGCTCCCGCAGACGATCGCCTACGCGATGCTCGGCGTGGCCATCGCCGCGTACGAGCAGTGGCTCCAGGACGACGACGGCAACCTGAGCGAACTCCTGGACACGGCCATGCGTGACCTGGCTGCGGCGTTCGGCGACGGCCTGCCGCTGCGGGCCGGGCCCGGGCCGTGATCGTCCGGCCCGGGCGTCCGGGACGACACCGGGGCGGTGGTCGCGGTCCCGGCGCGGGTCAGCCGGGTCGTGTCGTTGGTGCCGTCGCTGACCGAGACCGTGGCGGTGACCGCGCCGGGCCTGGTGGCCGGGGCCACCGACTGGTGCACCCATCCGGCTGGGCTGGACGTCCCCCGGGTCCGCGGCACCAAGAACCCGGACCTCGCGGCGGTCATCGCGCTGCGTCCCGACGTGGTCCTGGCCAACGAGGAGGAGAACCGGCCCGCCGACCTGGCCGCGCTGCGCGAAGCGGGCCTGCCGGTCTGGGTGACCGTGATCCGCACGCTGGACGAGGCGCTGGTGTCGCTGCGGCGGCTGCTCACGGTCGCGTGCCAGCTCCCGGCCCCCCGCTGGCTGGAAGCCGCGGAACGGGTCTGGCAGGCGTTCCCGCCGGGCGTAGCCGGGGCGCCGCCGGGCGGTGATCCCCATCTGGCGCCGGCCGTGGATGGTGCTCGGCCGGGACACGTTCGCGGGCGACGTCCTGGCCCGGCTCGGGGTGGCCAACCTGTACGCGGGGCACGCCGAGCGCTACCCGAAGATCCCGCTGGACGACCTCCTGGCCGCGCGCCCGGACCTGGTCGTGCTGCCGGACGAGCCGTACCGTTTCACGGCCGGCGACGGCCCCGAGTGCTTCCCGGCCTGCCCGCGGCCCTGGTCAGCGGCCGTCACCTGACCTGGTACGGCCCCTCCCTGGCCGAGGCCCCGCAGATCCTCGCGGCCCAGCTGGCCGCCGCGTCCCCGTTCCGCTGATGTCCGCGGCCTGCTGAGGTTGAGCCCCATGTTCCCAGCCAGCTCCAGCCGGATTCCCAGGCTGCGGAGTTAGCGTGGCCGGGTGGATGACCTGGCGGACTCCCGCGGCCTGGCCGGTGACCCGGCGGCGCTGACCGCGCGGCTCGCCGCCGACGGGTACCTGCTGCTCCGCGGCCTGCTGCCCGCGGAGCGAGTCCGCGCCACGGGCGAGATGGTCGCGGCGACGCTGCGCGCGGGCGGCTGGACCGCGGCGGGGTCACCGCGGCTGCGGCCGGCCGCCGGGCCGCGTGAGGCGGTGGCCGACCCGGCGTACCGGGCGGCGGTGCTGAGCCTGGCGTTCAACGAGCTGCCCTACCTGGCCCCGCTGCGCAGGGTGGTCCGCCAGATCCTCGGCCCGGCGGCCTTCTCCTACCCGGTGAAGGTCTGCGCGCGGTGCCGCCGGATCCGCCGGCGGAACGGACCCTCGGCCGGTACGTGCACTACGACTACGGCGTCTCCGGGGTGCAGGACATGCTGACCACCTGGATTCCGCTGGCCGACGTCCCGGTGGCGCAGGGCGGCCTCGCGGTACGGCCCGGCGGGCACCGGGACCGGCCCCGGCGGCCGCACCCGCTGGCTGGTACCGAGCGCGGCTGGGCCGCCGCGGACTACCGCGCCGGGGATGTGATCATTTTTCACTGCCTGACCCCGCACGCGGCCCTGCCGAACAGGACGCACGAGCTACGGCTGTCCGCCGATTTCCGCTGGCAGCGGCCGGGCTGCCCGGCGCCGGCCGAGATGATCCTCGGGCCGGCCGGCCAGCCGCCCGAGCTGTTCAGCCGGCTCCTGCGCCACGCGCCGTGGTGGGAGCCGGTCCCGGCCGGGCTGACGCTGCGGCCCCGCGCGGAACTGGCCGCCCGGCCCCCGGGGCCGTCCCGGCTGTTCGCGGTCCACCCCGCCTGGCAGCGCTGGCGTCCTCCGCCCGGACCGGTGCACTAGCCCGGAAGCGGCACGCCTGGCCGCATCAGCCGACGGGATAGCGGTCCGCTGCCGGGCTGGCCACCGGAGCGGCCTGGATCACCGGACGGCTTCGGTCTACCGGAGGGCTTCGGCGCCGTCGTAGTGGGCGGCGTGGGTGGCCCGCAGCTTGTACTTGAGGACCTTGCCGCCCACGGTCTCCGGCAGGGCGTCCGTGAACACCACGGCCTTGGGCGTCTCGTACCCGGCCAGCGCCGCGCGGCAGTGCGCGATGAGCTCGGCCTCGGTCGTGGCGTCCCCGGGCGTGCGGATCACCACCGCGGTGACGGCCTCGCCCCAGTGCGGGTGCGGCAGCCCGATGACGGCGGACTTGGCCACCCCCGGGTGCAGCCCGAGCACCGCCTCCACGCGCAGGCTGGAGACGTTCTCGCCGCCGGTCTTCACGATGTCCTTGTAGCGGTCCAGCATCACCCGCAGCCCCTCGTCGTCGTAGACGCAGCTGTCGCCGGAGTGGAACCAGCCGAAGCGGAACGCCTCGCGGGTCGCCGCCTCGTCGCGGTAGTAGCCGGACATCATCGACGGGGAGCGGTAGACCGCCTCGCCGGGCGTGCCCGGGGACGACTTGAGGTCCTGGCCCTCCGGGTCCAGCACCGTCGAGGCGAGCAGCGGGCTCGGCACGCCCACGTAGTTCTGCTTCGGCGCGGTGCGCGCGTACAGCTCGGGCCACTTGTCCGGCCAGAACCGGTGGCAGGAGATGGACTCGGTCTGCCCGAAGATCTCGAACACCAGCAGGTCCTCGCCGCAGTGCTGCTTCATCGAGGCCAGCGTGGCCGGGGGCAGCGCCGCCCAGCCGTAGACGATGACCTTGAGGCTGCGCGCGTCGAGGCCGGGGCGCTGGGTGAGCACGGCGTCCAGGGCGTTGACCATCGCGGGGGAGCCGGCCCACAGCGCGGTCACCCGCTCCTCGGCGATCATCTCGGCGATGCGGCCCGGGTCCGGCTTGCGGCCCAGGACGAGCGTGCCGCCGGACAGGAACACCGAGTAGGTGAAGGGCTGGTCGCCGACGTGGTACAGCATCGGCAGGAACGTGCCGACCCGCAGCTCCGACTCGATGCGCAGGCCCCGGGTCAGCGACAGCGCGAACCCGTAGGCGGCCATGTAGCTGCAGGTGTGCGAGATCATCACGCCCTTGGGCATCGCGGTGGTGCCCGAGGTGAACAGGAGTTCCCAGATGTCGTCGCCGTGGATCTCCACGTCCGGCTCGGTGACCGGCTGGCCGGCGACGAAGTCGGTGAACGAGACGCTGCCGGGCACCGGCCCGCCGCCGATGGTGATGGTGACGGCCACCTCCAGCCCGTTGGCCGCGAACGGCGCCCCGGCGGCCGGCCAGAACTCGGCGTCCACGACCGCCAGCTTGGGCTCGACCAGCCTGATCATGGCCGAGACCATGTCCGGGGCCATCATCGGGTTCATCGGCGCGACCACCAGGCCGGCCTTGGCCGCGCCGATCTTGATCAGGTAGCCCTCGACCGAGTTCTCGCAGAACAGCATGACCACGTCGCCGCGGTCCAGGCCCCGGGCCAGCAGGGCGTTGGCGATCTGGTTGGCGACCTGGTCGGCCTGCCGGTAGGTCAGCCGCGCGAAGGCGGGGTCGGCGTAGGCGCCCTCCCGGCCGACCAGGGCTTCGGTGTCGGGGAAGCTCCACGTCATGCGCTCGAGCAGGTCGCCGACGCTGGTGCGCTCCCAGCGGTGCGTGGCGCGCCGGTGGTGCAGGCTCGTCACATCGAAGTCAGTCGCAGGCAAGTCCGCGGCCATCGCCACTCACGTCCTCTCCGACGGGGTGATCGCGCAAAGCTGGTCGTCGCCTGCGACCAGGAAAGTGACTTCAGGTTCACTACAGTGGTCACTGTAGGCATCGCGTCACCGCTTGAGAAGGCCCAACCGGAATCCGGTTGCCCAGCCTGGCGCCCGAAGTGAATCGCAGTTAACCTCAGCACACGACCGAGCCGACCGAGGCCGGCACACGACTGGCACCGACCGAGCACACGACCAAAGGGGGCTGCGTGCCTGTCCTGCGATCGGCGGTGGACACGGCCAGCGAGGCGTACCTGGCCAACCGCGCCGGGCAGCTGGCGGCCATCGCCGCGCTGAACGAGCAGCTCGAGCTGGCCCGCGCGGGCGGCGGCGCGAAGTACGCGCAGCGGCACCGTGACCGGGGCCGGCTGCTCGCCCGGGAGCGCATCGAGCTCCTGGTCGACCGGGACTCGCCGCTGCTCGAGCTGTCCTCCCTGGCCGCGTGGGGGACCGAGTTCGCGGTCGGCGCGAGCATCGTCACCTGCGTCGGCGTGGTGTCCGGGGTCGAGTGCGTGCTGATCGCGCACGACCCGACCGTGCGGGGCGGGTCGATGAACCCGTACACGCTGCGCAAGAACCTGCGGGCGCTGGAGATCGCCCGCCGCAACCGGCTGCCGGTCATCAACCTGGTCGAGTCCGGCGGGGCCGACCTGCCCACCCAGTCGGACCTGTTCGTCCCGGCGGGCCGGATCTTCCACGACCTCACCGAGCTGTCCGCGATGGGCATCCCGACGATCGCGCTGGTCTTCGGCAACTCCACCGCGGGCGGCGCGTACGTGCCGGGCATGTGCGACTACTCGGTGCTGGTGGACGGCCAGGCCAAGGTGTTCCTCGGCGGCCCGCCGCTGGTCAAGATGGCCACCGGCGAGGAAGCCGACGACGAGTCCCTGGGCGGCGCGGACATGCACTCGCGGGTCTCGGGCCTGGCCGACTACTTCGCCGTCGACGAGCTGGACTGCATCCGCATCGGCCGCCAGATCGTCGCCGAGCTGCACTGGCACAAGCTCGGCCCGCCGCCCAGCGAGCCCGCCGACCCGCCGCTGTACGACCCGGACGAGCTGCTGGGCATCGTGTCCGCGGACTTCCGGGTGCCGTTCGATCCCCGCGAGGTGCTGGCCCGGGTCGTGGACGGCTCCCGGTTCGGCGAGTACAAGCCGCGCTACGGGACCAGCCTGGTCACCGGCTGGGCCTCGGTCCACGGCTACCCGGTCGGGGTGCTGGCCAACGCGCGCGGCGTGCTGTTCAGCGAGGAGGCCAAGAAGGCCAGCGAGTTCATCCTGCTGGCCAACCAGAGCGACACGCCGCTGGTCTTCCTGCAGAACACCACCGGCTACATGGTCGGCACCCAGTACGAGCAGGGCGGCATCATCAAGGACGGCGCCAAGATGATCAACGCGGTGACCAACTCGGCCGTCCCGCACATCACGGTGAACATGGCCGCCTCGTTCGGCGCGGGCAACTACGGCATGTCGGGCCGGGCCTACGACCCGCGGTTCATGTTCGCCTGGGCCAACGCCAAGCTGGCCGTGATGGGCGCGCAGCAGCTCGCCGGGGTGATGTCCATCGTCGGGCGGCAGTCCGCGGAGTCCACCGGCCGGGCCTTCGACGCCGAGGCCGACGAGAAGCGGCGCCAGCTGATCGAGGCGCAGATCGAGCGGGAGTCGGATGCGTTCTTCGTCAGCGCGCGGCTCTACGACGACGGCGTCATCGACCCGCGGGACACCCGGTCCGTGCTCGGCATGGCGCTGTCCGCGGCGCACTCCGGCCCGGTCGAGGGGCGCCGCGGCTTCGGCGTCTTCCGGATGTAGGCGCCGGCTGACCACGCCGATGACCCCGTGGGCATCAGCAAGCTCCTGATCGCCAACCGGGGCGAGATCGCGTCGCGGATCATCCGCACGGCCCGCGCGATGGACATCGCCACCGTGGCCGTCTTCTCCGACCCCGACGCCGGGCTGCCCTTCGTGCTCGAGGCCGACGAGGCCGTCCGGCTGCCCGGCTCGGCCCCGGCCGACACCTACCTGCGCGGCGAGGCGCTGATCGCCGCGGCCGCCGCCACCGGCGCGGACGCCGTGCACCCGGGCTACGGGTTCCTGTCCGAGAACGCCGGCTTCGCCCGGGCCTGCGCCGCGGCCGGGCTGACCTTCGTCGGGCCGTCACCGGAGGCCATCGAGGCCATGGGCTCCAAGATCGCCGCGAAGGAGCTGATGGCGGCCGCGGGCGTCCCCGTGCTGCCGGGTGCGGTCTTCGACGACGGGGCCGACCCGGATCCCGCCGAGCTGCGCAAGGCCGCGGCGGACATCGGCTTCCCGGTGCTGGTCAAGGCGGCGTTCGGCGGCGGCGGCCGGGGCATGCGGATCGTCGCCAGCGCGGACGAGATCGCCGGCGCGGTCGCCAGCGCCCGCCGCGAGGCCGCGTCCGCGTTCGGCAACGGCACGGTGTTCCTCGAACGTTTCGTGGAGTCGCCCCGGCATATCGAGGTCCAGATCCTCGGCGACCAGGCCGGCACCGTGGTGCACCTGTTCGAGCGGGAGTGCTCGATCCAGCGCCGCTACCAGAAGATCATCGAGGAAGCGCCCGTCCCCCGCCGTCGGCGACGAGCTGCGGGCCGAGCTGTGCCGGGCCGCCGTGGCCGCGGGCCAGGCCATCGGCTACGTCGGGGCCGGGCACCGTCGAGTTCGTCCTGGACGCCTCGGGGCGCTTCTACTTCCTGGAGGTCAACACCCGGCTGCAGGTCGAGCACCCGGTCACCGAGCTGATCACCGGCCTGGACCTGGTCCGGCTGCAGCTGGAGATCGCGGCGGGCCAGCCGCTGCCGCCGCAGGTCACCGGCGGCCGCGGTTCACCGGCCACGCCATCGAGGCCCGGCTCTACGCCGAGGACGTGCCGGCCGGGTACCTGCCCGCGAGCGGCGACGTGCACACGCTCGAGATCGACGCCGCCGACGGGCTGCGGGTGGACGCGGGCTTCGCCTCCGGCACCCGGGTCAGCACGTTCTACGACTCGATGCTGGCCAAGGTGATCGGGTACGGCCCCACCCGCGACGACGCCCGGCGGGTGCTGGCCGCGGCGCTGTCCCGGGCCCGGCTGCACGGCGTCGTGACCAACCGCGACCTGCTGGTCGGCATCCTGCGCGAGCCGGAGTTCGCGGCGGGCCAGATCGACACCGGCTACCTGGACCGGCACCGGCCGGAGGAGCTGAGCCCGCCGCACCCGCAGGCCGGGCCCGTGCACCTGCTCGCCGTCGCCCTGGCCGGGCAGGCCCGGCGGCGCGCGGACGGCCCCGGTGCTGGGCACGCTGCCCTCGGGCTGGCGGAACAACCCCAGCGCCCCGCAGCGGGCGAGCTACGAGCTGGACGGGCGGCCCGCCGAGGTGAGCTACCGCTTCGGCCGGGACGGGCTGCAGGCCGAGGTGGACGGGGCCGCGGTGGCGGTGGCGACGGCGTGAGCCGTGGTCTGCACGGCACCCGGCCCGACCCGGGCCGGGGCCCCGGCCGCGACGCTGGTGGACCTCGAGATCGGCGGGATCCGCCGGGTCGATCCAGGTGGCCCAGGCCGGCCGCACGTTCTACGTGGACAGCGTCCTGGGGCACAGCGTGGTGACCGAGGCCGACCGCTTCCCCGACCCGGCCGCCGTGGCCCAGGCCGGTTCCCTGCTCGCCCCGATGCCCGGGACCGTCGTCCGGGTCGAGGCCGCCGTGGGCGATCTGGTCGAGGCGGGGGCCGTGATCCTCGCCATCGAGGCCATGAAGATGGAGCACTCGATCCACGCGCCCGCCCGCGGCATCGTCACCGAACTCCCGATCAGCGTCGGCGCCCAGGTCGACAGCGGGTCGGTGCTCGCCGTCCTGGAGGAGGAACCCCGTGACTGACCCGGCCCGTGACGAGCCCGTGCTGATGAGCCGTGCCGACGAGCCCGTGCGTTACGAGGTCGTGCGCGGCGTGGCCTGGCTGACCATCGACCGCCCGGAAGCCCGCAACGCCCTGAGCAAGGCCGTCCGGGACGGCCTGTTCGCCGGGGTGCGCCGGTTCAACGACGACGACACGGCCAGGGTGCTCGTGCTCACCGGCGCCGGCGACCGCGCCTTCTGCGCGGGCGGGGACCTCAAGGAAATGGCGGCTGACTGCGCTGACCGTGCCCCCGCCGGATTTCCTGCCCCAGTTCGGCCGCAACATCGACGTGGCCAAGCCCACCATCGCGGCGGTCAACGGCGTGGCCTACGCGGGCGGGTTCCTGCTGGCGCAGAACTGCGACCTGTGCGTCGCGGCCGAGTCCGCCCGGTTCGCCGTGACCGAGGTCAAGGTGGGCCGCGGCTCGCCCTGGGCGGTGCCGCTGTCCTGGCTGGTGCCGCCCCGCATCGCCATGCAGATCCTGCTCACCGGGGATCCGCTCAGCGCGGCCCGGGCCTACGAGATCGGGCTGGTCAACCAGGTCGTGCCGGACGCCGAGCTGGTCCCGGCCGTGCAGGCGCTCGCCGAGCGCATCGCCGCGAACGCCCCGCTGTCGGTCATGGCGGCCAAGCGCACGGTCTACCTGGCGCTGCAGCACCGGCTGGACGACGCGTTCGCGGCGGCGGAAGAGATCTGGGCGCCGGTCTACCACAGCGCGGACGCCCAGGAAGGCCCGGCCGCCTTCCGCGACAAGCGCCGCCCGGTCTGGACCGGCCGCTGATGCCCGCCGACCTGAGCGCGCTCACCGCCGACCTGGTGGCCGAGACGGCCTGGCTGGACGAGATCCTCGGCGCGCTACCCCCGGCCCAGTGGCAGCTCCCCACGCCCGCCCCGGGCTGGACCATCGCCGATCAGGTCAGCCACCTCGCCTACTTCGACGAGGCGACCCTGCTGTCGATCCGCGACCCGGACCTGTTCCGCCGTCGACGCCGAGGCCCTGGCCGGGCGGGGCAGCGACTTCCCCGACCAGATCGCCGCCGAGTACCGTCACCTCGGCGCCGGCCGAACTGCTGCGCTGGTTCCGGGCCGCCCGCCAGGCTCTGCTCGACGGTTACGCGAGCGCCGACCCCGCCGCCCGGCTGCCCTGGTACGGCCTGGACATGGGGCTCGCGTCGTCGGTCACGGCCCGGCTGATGGAAACCTGGGCGCACGGCCAGGACATCGCCGACACCCTGGGCATCCAGCGGCCCGCCACCAGCCGGCTGCGGCACGTCGCGCACCTCGGCGTGCGCAGCCTGCCCTACAGCTACGCGGTCAACGGCCTGCCGCAGGCCGGACGCCCCCATCCGGGTCGAGCTCACGGCGCCCGACGGCGGCCAGTGGACCTGGGGCCCGGCGGACGCCGCCGACCGGGTCACCGGCACCGCGCTCGACTTCTGCCTGGTGGTCACCCAGCGGCGGCACCGCACCGACACCGGGCTGGTGATCACCGGCCAGACCGCCGGTCAGTGGATCGCCATCGCGCAGGCCTTCGCCGGGGCGGCCGGGCGGGGCCGGCCGCCGCGCAGCGGGCCGAGGACCGGCGCGGCCACGCCGCAGGGCGGGGCGCCAGCATGACGGCCAGCGCCAGATCGCCAGCCCAGGTCGGCAGCCCAGCGGCCAGCCCAGCCAGCCCAGGCCAGCCCAGACCCGGCCAGCAGCGCGCCGCCCGGTCCGGATCGCCAACTCCTCCGGCTTCTACGGCGACCGCGCCGCCGCGGCCCGGGAGATGGTCGAGGGCGGTCCGATCGACGTCCTCACCGGCGACTACCTGGCCGAGCTGACCATGCTCATCCTGTGGAAGGCCCAGCAGAAGGACCCGGCCACGGGCTACGCCCGCACGGTGCTGGCCCAGCTGGAGCACGTGCTCGGCACCTGCCTCGACCGCGGCATCAAGATCGTCAACAACGCCGGCGGCCTCAACCCCGCCGGCCTGGCCCGGGAGTTCGGGGCGCTTGCCGAGCGCCTCGGCCTGCACCCGCAGATCGCCTACGTCACCGGCGATGACCTGCTCCCGCGACTGCGACCAATTGCTCTCTAACGGGCAGGCGCTGGCCCACCTGGACACCGGCCAGCCACTGAGCGGCGCCGGGGGCAAGCCGGTCACCGCGAACGCCTACCTCGGCGGCTGGGGCATCACCGCCGCCCTCGACGCCGGCGCCGACATCGTGGTCTGCCCGCGGGTCACCGACGCCTCGCTGGTCACCGGGCCGGCCGCCTGGTGGCACGGCTGGCGCCGGGAGGACTTCGACCAGCTGGCCGGGGCGGTGCTCGCGGGCCACGTCATCGAGTGCGGCCCGCAGGCCACCGGGGGCAACTACTCCTTCCTGGACGAGATCACCGACCGCCGCTACCCGGGCTTCCCGATCGCCGAGGTCGCGGCGGACGGCAGCAGCGTGATCACCAAGCATCCGGACACCGGCGGCCTGGTCTCGCCGGGCACCGTCACCGCCCAGCTGCTCTACGAGATCGCCGAGCCGGGCTACCCCAACCCGGATGTCGTCGCCCACTTCGACACGGTCACGCTCGGCCAGGACGGCCCGGACCGGGTGCGGCTGTCCGGCACCCGGGGCAGCCCGCCGCCCGCCACGGCCAAGGTGGCGATCAACTTCCTCGGCGGCTACCGGAACACGATGACGCTGGTGCTGACCGGGCTGGACATCGAGGACAAGGCGGCCTGGGCGGAGCAGGAACTGTTCGGCATCCTCGGCGGCCGCGAGCAGTTCGCCGACGTCGACGTGCGGCTGCTGCGCTTCGACCGGCCCGACGCGCCCACGAACGAGCAGGCCACCGCGCACCTGCGGATCACGGTCAAGGACCCCGACCCGCGCAAGGTCGGCCGCCGTTTCTCCAACGCGACCATGGAACTGGCCCTCGGCGGGTACGCGGGGTTCCACACCACGACCCCGCCGGCCCCGGAGAGCGCGTACGGCGTCTACTGGCCCGCGCTCGTGCCTGCCGCCGCGGTGCCCCACGCGGTGGTGCTCCCGGACGGCACCACCGTGCCGATCGCGCCCACCGCCCCGGAGGGCCAGCCCCGGCCACGCCCGCCGAGCCCGCCGCGCCAGGGTCGGCCCGGCAGGGCCGACCGCGGCGAGCCCGCCGCATGGCCCGCCGCGCCGCACCGGTCGCGGCGCCGGATGCCGGCCGTCGCCGGGCCGCTGGGCCTGATCTGCGCCGCCCGCTCCGGCGACAAGGGCGGCAACGCCAACATCGGGATCTGGACCCGCGACCCGGCCGCCTACCCCTGGCTGCGCGACTACCTCACCGTCGACCGGCTCCGGGCGCTGCTGCCCGAGTGCGCCCCGCTCGACGTGCGCCGCTTCGAGCTGCCCAACCTCAGCGCGCTCAACTTCGTCATCATCGGCCTGCTGGGCGAGGGTGTGGCCGCCTCCACCCGGCCGGACCCCCAGGCCAAGGGCCTGGGGGAGTACCTGCGTTCCCGCACCGTGGAGATCCCCGCGGCCCTGCTCGGCCGGGGTGGCCATGACGAGCGCCGCCGAAGCCCCCCGCACCTGGCCAGCCGCAGGATGGCCAGCCCCAGGATCAGCGGCCCCAGGATCAGCGGCGCCGCGACCCCCGGCGCCGCCAGCGGATCCTCAGCGCGGCCGCCGAACTGGTCGCGGAGCGCGGGTACCACGAGGTCGGCATGGCCGACATCGGCGCGGCCGCGGGCATCACCGGGTCGGCGATCTACCGGCACTTCGACGGGAAGTCCGCGGTCCTCGTGGCCATGTTCGACCACGTGATCGACGACCTGTCCCGCGAGGCCAGCGAGATCGTCGCCTCCGGCGGCGACGCCCTGGCCATCTTGCGCGGGCTCATCCAGACGCAGGTCCGGTTCGTGCTGCGCGACCGGACGCTGGCGCAGGTCTACCACAACGAGGTGGCCAACCTTCCCGAGGAGGACCGGCACCGGCTGCGCCGCAAGCAGCGGCTGTACATCGAGGAGTGGGTCCACGTCCTCGCCCAGCTCCGCCCGGACGCCGGGGACGCCACCGTCCGGGCCCTCGTGCACGCGTCGGTCGGGGCCATCCAGTCCGTGCTCTTCTACCAGAGCGGCCTGGCCGATGATCAGCTGGCCGCGCTGATGTCCTCCGTCGCCGAGGCGTCCCTGTTCGCGCCGCTGCCTGCCCAGCGGGGACGCACTCCCGGTGGCCGCCTGGGCGAGCGTCCTGCGAGAGCGCGGCCGTGAGTGGGGGAGTCCGATGCCTGATGAGCAGACCGCTGGCTGGTGGACCTTTACGCGGGCCACGGCCTGCGGCTGGACGAGGCCGTCCCGCTGGCCACGGCCGCGGAGTCGGCGGGGTTCGGCGGCCTGTGGACGCTGGAGGCGCACACCGAGCCGTTCCTGCCGCTGGTGCTCGCCGCCGAGCACACCTCCCGGATCGAGCTGGGCACGGCCGTCGCCGTGGCCCTGGCCCGCAACCCGATGGTCGTCGCCCACCTGGCCCACGAGCTCAACCGCTACGCCGGCGGCCGGTTCAGCCTCGGCCTCGGGCCCCAGGTCGGCGCGCACATCACCCGGCGGTTCGGGGCGCCGTTCGACCATCCCGCCGAGCGGATGACCGAGTTCGTCATGGCCCTGCGGGCTATCTGGCGGTGCTGGAACCAGGGCGAGCCGCTGGACTTCCGCGGCCGCTTCTACCGGCATGACCTGATGACACCCGCGTTCGACCCCGGGCCGTCCGGGGTCGGCGCATCCGGCGGGCTGGCGCCGGTCCGTCTGGTGCTGGCCCGTCGGGTAGCAGAGAGCCGCGCGTGCTGCTGGCCGCGGTCGGGCCGCGGATGACCGCCGCGGCCTGCGCCGTCGCGGACGGGCTCATCGCCCACCCGCTGACCTCGCGGCGGGTGGCCCAAGAGCAGCTCAGGCCCCGGATCGCGGCGGCGGCCCGGCCGGGCTTCGAGCTCTCCTGCCCGGTGCTCGTGATCACCGGGCGAACCGATCAGGAGCTGGACCAGGCCCGGGCCGCGGTCCGCCGGCAGATCGCGTTCTACGCCTCGACCCCCGCCTACCGCAGCGTGCTCGAGCTGTACGGCGCGGGTGAGCTCAGCGACCGGCTCCGGGAGATGTCCCGCGCCGGGGAGTGGGACGCGATGACGGCCTTGATCCCCGAGGAACTGCTGCGCGAGTTCAGCGTCGAGGCCCCGGCCGGCGCGCTGGCCGCGGCGCTGCACGAGCGCTTCGACGGCGTGCTCGACCGGATCCTGGTCTACGCCCCGTACCCGGTCCCCGCTGACCGGTGGGGTCAGCTCATGGCGAGGGACCTGACGGGCGTCCCTGAACCGGGAGCTCCCTGCGGCGCCGGGCCTACTCCGCGGCCGCGTCGCCAGGGTCAGCGCACCCCCCACAGGTAGACATAGCCGTTCGTGTCGGTGGTAGCGAGCGTGTTGTTGTGCGGGCCGAACGCCACCGAAAAGACCGCGTTCCCGGCCCCGGAGGCGGCGCCGTTCGTCGGGTTGGGCAGGACCTTGGCTGGCTTGATCTGGGTCTGTTTTGCGGCCAGATCCCACAGGTAGGTGTGGCCGTCGGCGTCACCGGTGGCCAGCCACTTGCCGTTAGGGCTGAAAGCCACGCTTTCGATGATCGCGTCGTCCGGATCGACCAAGGAGATGCGGTGGTGCGTGTCCAGGTCCCAGACGTAGGTCGTGCCGTCCATCTTGCTGGCGGCGAGCAGTGCCCCGCTCGAGCTGAACGCCACCGAGGAGACAGCTGAGTTATCTGGGGTGGAGAGGGTGCGGGTGGTGCTCTCGGTGCCCGTGTCGAACAGGTACGCCTGACCGTCGTTCCCGCCCAGGGCGAGAATCGTGCCCCGCGGGCTGAACGCTACGGCGTTGACGTTCGGCCCTCCCGGCGGGCTCACCGATCCTGGTTTTGACGCGGTCGGGGCCCCCGGGGCGCCGTGCAGCCTCCACAGGTAGACGACGCCGTTCTTGTCGTCGGCGGCGACGATTCTGCCGCTCGGGCTGAAGGACACTGACCGGACGGTCGAGCCGTGATGATCGTCCAGGGTGGTGAACATACTCCCGCTGTGCACACCCCACAGGTACGTGATGCTGTCGTGCGGACCGCCCGCCGTGGCCAGCATCGCGCCGTCGGGGCTGAACGCTTCGGCCCCGCCGCCCGGGCTCAATTCTCCGATCCGATCGCCGCTGACCGCATTCAGCAGGTACGTCGTGTCCTTGGGCTGGGATCCGGACT
>CAVUKT010000036.1:0-26862 GCA_963742055.1 uncultured Actinomycetes bacterium
TCCCTATGGGTGGTGAGATCGAGCTTCGCGACCCTGACGGCAACCGGCTGCGGATCAGGACACCGGCAAGCTGAGCCGCCGGCCCAGCCGCCACCCGCCCGGCGGCACCGCCGACCAGCGCGCGAAGCCGGCGGCGATGCGGGCGCGGGCCCTGCGCGTCGGTCTCGGCGAGCTGGCCGCCGAGCGACCCGAGCGGGCAGCCGCCCTTGGCCGCCGGTGCTCCTGGCGGCGCGCGATGACCATGTCCCGCCAGGCCCGGATGCCCTCGGCGGCTGCCGAGGTCGGCCTGTTCCTGGTGCGCCGACGATGACGTCCGCCTGGTGGTCGATGACCGCCTGCACGAGCTCGTCCTTGCCGGCGAAGTAGTGGGACAGCTGCGAGCCGCTGACCTCGGCCGCCGCCCGGACGTCGTCGAGGGTGGTCCCGGCCACGCCCCGCTCGTAGATCAGCCGCGGCGGCGGCGTCCACGATCCTGGCCCGGGTCCGCTCGCCCTTGGGCGTCAGCCTGGGCCGGTGTCTGCGTCTCGTTCGCCATGATTCTGATGATAGCAACATTCTGGGTTTGACAGCCCATTCATTACTCGCGGCAGAGTGGGCTGCGTAACCCATTCTATCAGCGGGAGGGACCACGCCATGATCCTCATTACGACAGCCGGCAAGGTGGGCGCAGAGGCGGCGAGGCTGCTCGCCCAGCGGGAGGAGCCGGTGCGGGTCCTGGTCCGCGACCCGGAGAAGGCCACCGCGCTCGCGCAGGCAGGAGCAGACGTCGCCGTCGGCGATCTGGACGATCCGGCGACCATCGACGCGGCGATGCGCGGCATCTCGGCCGTCGTGCTGGTCGGCCCGGCGATTCCCGCTCAAGAGCTGAACGTCGTCGCCAGCGCCGCGGGAGCGGGCGTCGGGCACGTCGTGAAGATCACCAGCAAGGCCTCGGCGGACTCGCCCATCGCGCGGCGCCGCGACCAGACCGAAATCGAGAACGGGCTGATCGCCTCCGGGCTCGGCTACACGCTGCTGCGGAACAACGCCTACATGCAGAACTTCCTCATGCTGGCGCCCGCGATCGCCAAGACGAGCAGCTTCGGCTCCTCCGCTGGCGAGGGCCGGGTCGGCATGGTCGACACCCGTGACGTCGCCGCGGTCGCCGCCCAGATCGCTGCGTCAGCCGCCGCCCACCGGGGAAAGACCTACTGGCCCACCGGCCCCGAGCGCCTTTCCTACGCAGAGGCCGCCGTGGTGCTGTCCAAGGTGCTCGGCCGGCCGGTCACCTTCCACCCGCTGACTTTCGACGAGCAAAAGCAGGCAATGATCGACGTCGGCGTCCCCGGGCACATCGCCGAGATGAACGCCCAGGCCGTCACCCTGTTCGCCCAAGGCGACTCCGACTGGGTCACCGACGACGTGCCCTTGATCCTCGGCCGGCCGGCGCGCACCTTCGAACTGTTCGTCGCTGACCATGCAGCAGCCTTCTCGTGAGCCGGGCCCATGCCGAGGTTATGCGGATCGCCCCCTCCGTGCTCTGCGCCGGTCGCGGCGTGGAGCACGGCGAAGCTAGACCTGCCTGCTCAGTACGATCTTGCCTTGGGCTTTGCGGTCGGCGATGGCGCGCAGGGCGCTGCGGGCGTCTGCCAGCGGATAGGGCTGGAGGGGAGGGGCGGGCAGCGTTCCTGCCCGCCACAGTTTGACCAGTTGGGCCCACAGGCAGGCCAGCGCTGCCCGGCTGCTGCTCGAAGAACTCCCGGGATGCGGCGCCCAGCACGCCGGTGTTGCCCAGCAGGAGCCGGTTCACCTTGACGACGGGGATCTCGCCTCCGGTAAAGCCCACAACGACGCAGGCGGCCTTCCGGCGCCAGCGAGCGAAGGCTGTCGGTCATCCGGTCTCCGCCGACCGGGTCGACCACGATGTCGACCGCCCGGTCCCCGATCAGGTCGCGCACCGCGGCGAGCCAGCCGTCGCTCAGGACGGCGTGGTGCGCGCCGCACTGCAAGGCGAACTCCTGCTTCGCCTCGTCGCTGACGACCGCGACCGTGCGCAGCCCGAGGGCTCGCCCGAGCTGGATCGCGGCGGTCCCGACGCCTCCTGCCGCGCCGTGCACCAGCAGCGTGTCTCCCGGTTGCGCCCTGTGCCCGCCGGGTCAGCGCGAACAGTGCGGTCAGGTAGTTCAAGGGGGCGGCCGGCGCCCGCCTCGAAGCTCATGCCGTCCGGCAACGGCAGCACCCTTGCCGCCGGGACGGACACGACCTCCTGCCAGCAGCCGTGCATCCAGCAGCACCGCGACGCGCTGGCCTCGCGGTCAGCCCGGTGCCGGGCGGCGGCGGACCGGACCACGCGCCGGCGGCGTCCATGCCGGGCGTGTACGGAAGGGGCACCTTCATCTGATAGGCGCCCGTGGTCTGCAGCAGGTCCGCGAACGACACACCGGCGGCGGCTACGTCGATGAGCACGCCACCATCGGCGGCTGGCTCGTCCACTTCGGCCCACCGGACGCCATCAGGGCCTGTGAAGTCCACAATCATATGAGCGAGCACCCGCTGCTCCTGTCGCGTTGTGGGCAGAACCCCGTCCTGCGGACAAGCTATTGCGGAGATTACGAGGGTGACTGCTGCCCGATCAGGAGAGTCGGCCCGGGCCACCCCAGAGTTCCCGAATACTTGCCACAACGTGGCCGCATGCACGGCCCGTCGCGGCGCCAATGGCCCCGGGGGAGCGGGGACCCGCCCAGGGGACGGGTCCCGGGGTAACAGGATTCGCCGCCGGGGCGGCGCCGTCGTTGAGGCAGATCAGGATGATGGACAGGTAGCCGGGGACGAGGCCCACGCAGCTGACCCTGGCCTGCGGTCGGACCTGGAAGACAGCCCGCTCGGCTACGTGCTGGCCGTGGCCAAAGCCATCCGATCAGCACCGGGCAGGTGCCCGCCGAGCCGATCAGCTCGCCTGGCTGCCTGCCCAGAGCCGCGTGGCAGCGGTGCTCCGCCGGCGTCCTGCGCCAAAGGCACCGCTACTCCGACTGGGCCTGAGTCAGCACGACCACAGCCTGCCCGGGCACCGCTGGCTGCTGATCCGCCGCAGCCTGCGCACCGGCGAGCTGGCCTTCTACCGCTGCTACTCACCCGGCCGTCCCCCTGGCGGCGATGCCACCAACGCCGTGCCCGGACCTGCACTACCAGCAGCATGCCCGGCAACTATGAAGATCACGATGCGGTCCACCCGGCCGCACCGATAAGACCGTCACAACACCTGATCTACGGATCTTGACAATTGCTCAAAAAGGGCTGTGACTGATCCTAGTGATCTTCCAGTCGTTGTCGGCACGCTGTGTCCGGCCGGCCGCATTGGGCCCTTTGATGAAGGAGCAGGGATCTTGACGGAGGACCAGCGTCCAGCCGGCCCGGCCCCGGCCGCCGGGTACGCGCGGGGGTATAACAGTGCGGGCGGCCTGGGGATCGGCCGTGTGGCCCGGCGTCGCACCCGGTCGCGGTGAGGTTGCCGCCCGGCCCGGTCGATGTGCAGGGCTGCACTGGGACGGGCCATCCCCGGCTGGCGGCGTCGCGGCGGCCGACCTTGCCAGTCCCCGGCCGCTGACGCTGCCGAAAGGAACCACACCGGCGATGGCGTCGACGCCGGGCAGCTGGCACCTCGTCGACCCTGGCCGACGCGACGGTGACCGGCATCCACACCGGCCGCTACCACTGCCTCGCCCGCCATTCCTGACCGCCATTCCTGACCCCTCGTCGCCGCCGGGCCCCGGGCCCGCGCCAGCCAGGAAACGGATATTCAGCCATGACCAGCGATCCCGCCCCGGTCCAGCCGGGCCCGTATTACGTGCAGGCCAGCTGCGAGCTGTCGGAGGACTACTTCCTCACCGCCGACGTGCTAATCGGCCCCGACAACAAGGTCGTGCCGTTCGTAAACAACTACCAGAACGGCAACGCGAGGGGTCGAGGCCATCGTGCTGTCCGCGGGACGTGGTTCACCACCTGCACCGCGACGCGACCACCACGTCCGGCTGGGTCTTACGACCTCGTGCACGATCGCCATATCCAGCAGCGCCGACGTCGCGGTCGCCGCCACTCCGACCGGCGTGCTGGTAGCTGGCGCTGGCACCCGAACAACCCGGACGGCACCATGTACTCGTTCCTCAACTGGCTGACTAGGGCCCGTCCACGTGGGGACAGGGTAAGGTGCTCGGGCCCGGGCGTCGCCGGTCACCATACTGAACGCGGCGGAGCGTCGCCGGACAACACGCCGTACTTCTACGGCTGGATCCATGAGCAGGTCAAGTCCGGCAAGACGACCTACGACAACTACACGATGGTCTCGTGGGGGCTATGCAACGCGTGACGCGAGGGTCACCAGCATGCGGGCGCTGATCAGCACGCAGACACCGACCAGCGACCAGCAGAGCGTGCTGGACGGGCGATCTGCCTCTACGATACCGCCAACGCCGGCCCGGCGAACGGCTACGCTGCCGTCCTGACGTACACCGGGAGCAACCCGGTCGGCTCGCAGCAGAGCCTGAGCGTGTACCAGCAGGAGGGCACGTCGTTCTGCGGACACCCACCGTGGTGACCACGCAGGGCGGTGTGCAGTCGCTGCTGTGGGCCTACACCTCACCCGCCAGCACGACCGGGCGACCCGGGCTGTGTGGCAGGACCAGGACGGCATTTCCCTTCCAGGACGAGACCGGCGCGCAGAGCCAACCTTTCCCAGGGCAGCGGCGGCCGGCGCGGCGCGGTCGCGGCGTGGCAGCTCGACGGCGCCTACACGTTCACGCTGCTGGACAACGGGCGGGCCAGCGTCGTCAGCCAGGTCGGCACCGGCTCGGACTCCGCCTTCACCGACTCGATCCCGCTGGCCAGCGGAATTGAGTCGATCTACAGCTTGCCGACCGACCCGTCCCAGTCGACCCTGTTCGCGGTCTCCGGCGACGACAAGAGCCTCAACGTGCTGACCAAAAAACACGTGGTGCGGCTGGACGCAGGCCCGGTGCACCGCGACAGCGCCAAGACTGCAGGAGGTCGTTCCTGGCGCGGTGCAGATCAGGGTGCTGGACAGCAACGGTGCCGGCGTGGCCGGCGGTCAGTCCAGCTGCAGAGCGACCGGCTGATCGGCCTGTGGCAACCCGACGGCAACGTCATCATGAGACCCGGGCCGCCCAGTCACCCTGGCCGCCGACTCGACCGGCCGGATCGCCCTCACGATCCCGGCCGAGGAACTGGACACCGCGATCCTGACCGCGCAGGCGCTCGACAGCGGCGGAGCACCCAGTGGCGACTGTTCACGATCACCCCGGACACCGACGTGCTGAACTTCCTGGCCGGGCAGGGCTCGCTCACCGACGCCGGCATGCTTGGCGCGGCTGAGGTCGGCCAAGCCTGCTGGACGCGAACAACTCCGGCGGGACGGCGCGTGCTCCCTGAACTGTCCTCAGCGGCCGACCCCGTGACCGGCGCCAACAAGGTTGCGCAAGCCATCCAGCACGTGGCCAGCCTGGGCCTGGGTTATCAGCCCCAGACCAGCACGGACGTGCAGTCCGCGTCCTTCGACCTCAGCGCCGGCGTCACCACCCGACGTCCCAGGCCTCGACCCACCCGAACGCGACAGCTCGGTCAGCGGCTCCGCTCGGAGCGTCAGCGACTGGTGGCCCTCGGTTGAGCACGACGCCGAATCGGTCTTCCACGGCCTGCGGCACGGTGCGATCGTGTTCAAGAGCATGGTCTCCTCGTGGGAGAAGGACCTGAAACAGTGGACCGTGAACCTGATCGTCGACATCGGCGACGGCCTGGACAACCTGATGACCTACGTGGTCTCCGACATCAAGACGGCCGTGCATGCCATCGGGAGCTTCTTCCAGGCCCTCGGCGCCGACATCAAGGCCGATCGACTGGCTCAAGCACAACGTGATCGGCGTGATCCGGGACGCCGATATCAACGCCAAGGTGATCGAGGGCTGGTTCGATTCGCTGTCCACCGCGGGAATCCAGATCCTGGACAACCTGGAGCAGCGGACCAACACGTTCTTCCAGGACCAGGAATCGAATGTCAAAACGCAGATCAATACCTGGAAGGGTGACGTCGAGACGATGCTATTCGGGTCGGTGGAGCCACCCGGCCCCGGCGACCGGCACCGGCGGCGACGACTCGAATTTGGCGTTCACGGCGGCCGAGGACTTCTTCAAGTTCATGGAGCACTCGCCCGCCAGCTGGCTTTGGGACAAGATCATGTCCCATATCAAGCCGATGAGCTCGGACAGCCTCCACGTGGGTCCCTCGCTGTCCCAGGACCTGCCGACCGACCTCAATAACATCCTCCAGGCGGCGGTGACGACCACCACCGCCCTCGGCACCATGCTGTCCGACGGGCTGAAAACCTTTACCACGGCTGACGGGTTCAAGCAGGCGAACGTCGGCCAGTTGTTCGATGACTTCACCAACGTCGCCCACGACGTACTGGTGCTGTACGACCAGGTCGCCGACACCATCCTGGACCTGATCAAGGATTTCCTGACCGACCTGGACGACCTGCTCACCTCGGAGTTCGAGCTGCCCGTCATCGGCGAGATCCTCGACTACGCCGGCATCAGCGACTTCACGCCCAGCATCGGCCGGGTCATGTCCTTGATCGTCGCCTACCCCGCCACCCTGCTGCACAACCTGTGGGCCGGTGAAGGACCGATGTTCGACTTCGGCGACGACTCGCAAACCCGCTCCGCCCCCGGCTTGCTCGGCCGCGGCGCCGCGGACAAGAACGGCTTCGGCCTCGACCTGGCCGCAGGCGTGGTCCAGTACATCTGGGCAAGCGTCAACTTCGATCATCGACGTCCTGGCCCTCCCAGGGAAATCGGAGGCATCGAGCCAGGCCGCAGGCGACGCGCTGAACGTTATTGACTTCGTCTTGCCCGCGTTCATGACCATCCTGCAGTGGCCGACCCCGTGGAACGCAACGAAAACACCCATTCCCTGCAAGAATTGGGATTTCAGCGACGCCACGCTCTGGGGGGTGCGTAACAACTTCATCCCCGGCATCATCATCACCACCATCGCGCCATGGTGGGCTCAAGGCGCCACCTGGATCTGGTTCAAGACGGCGCCGGAAGCGGACGGTGGGGGGACGGAGTTCTTCAACGACATCGTCACCCCGTTCATTCAGACGCTGGCGTCCGGCGCCAACCTCGTCCTCGGCACCTGGTGGCAATACGCCAACTCCCACGCCTCCAAGAGCGACCAGGCCAACGCGATTCTTGACTGGGTAGTCCCCAACCTGTCCTACTTCGATTCCCCGCTCGGAATCGAGGAATTCGCGGACGAGAGCGAGGGGGCGACCTCCATCGCCAAGCTCGTCATCGACTCGATCGCCAACTACGGCGCCACCGCCTTCTGCTTCCAGCAAGCGGTCGCCGCCGAGAAAGGTTAGTACTCCAGCGTCACAGATCTTGGGCGTGGCGGTGCCGGATCGTGGGACGGCCGCCGGTTGATCATCGTGTTCGCGAAGACTCAAGATGATCTTGTGCCCGGGGATCCGGCATCGGAAAGGCGTTTCGGGCGGGGCGGCTGGGCCGGGCTCATGCCGCCACGCTCACACGGGCCCCACGCCTACGCCTTCCAACTCTCCTCCGGCGACCGGGCCCCGGGCTGCCGCCAGCTTCACCCGGCGCCGTCGCTGTTAGTCAACCAGCGGTTTATCCGCCCACTGGAGATGCACTCTGACCAGAGCCGCCCTGATGACCCCAATGGGTTCAGGTCATCTTTGTGGCAGCTCATCGACTGCCAGGGTCCTTTCCTTCCTCCCGCAGCTTGAGCTTTAGTGTTTCGCTAGCTGCGTCATTGATATCTAGTGCATCGTCCGTATCTTCCAGCTTGGGCGCCGCCATTTTTAAGGCTTCCATCAAGCGCGGCATCATGCTATTAGGTATTTTTAATGTATCGCTGACCTGACCTGCTCGCTCTCCCATGTGTAGATCGAAAGAACCGCTCTCCGCTTCCGCCAAAGCTGCGCGCTGCTCTTGGGCTAATGTCTGGTCGTAGGTAATAGGTGTTGGCGGTGGCGGCGGCAGTGATACTGGTTGGTGTTCAAATGGGATGATATCCGCTAGTGCCGCAAGGACCGTCAAGGCTGTCATTGCCCACCATTTATGTGGGTGTATCATTAAACTCCCTTTCATTTTGATTACCCGCACACGTCGCTAACATTGCGATTCTTCTCCTCCCTTATACGACCCGAGCGCCCACGATGCAAGCCCAGCATGCGAAGCACTATGGTGGCCTGCTGAACCCTGTGATCGCTTACTCACCTCGTGCCTATGGATGCTCCTGGCAACTCGGAGCGTTGGCGGCCTTCCTCGGGTCCGTGGGGGATCAGCTCTCTTGGTCAGCGCCAGCCTTGATTAGGGCTGGCCAAGGCCCGGGCTTCCTCCGGGCTCGGTGAGGAGTTCGGTCTCGGTGCCCGGAAGGATGACCCTACACCCGGCTTGCAGTACCGTGATCCGAAAGCGAGTGGAAAGGTCGAGGTAGCTGTCCTCTCTCGCCAAGGGCATTTGATCCCGGCCGCCCTCACTTTGACGGGTCGGGCCTATCTCCTTGCTCCTGGCTGGGTCGTAAACGTACGGCACACGTTGCTCCAGCGACTGATCACAAACGCCAGCGAGCGAAACCCCCGGTGCGAACGACACCACGCGCCCACATGCAAGTCATAACCAAGCACTTATGGCAGAGGCCCGCTTCTCCTCGACCTCTTCGGAGGTTCCCCTTCCAGTCTTGCCGGGAACTGCCGCAGGCATGCTGGCCGTCGCGTGTGCCGTGCGACTCCAGGACGGGAGGGCGGCTACTGGCGGGGCACGAACCGCAGGGCGAACTCTTGATGGCCGACGGCTTGCACGGGTACGCGCAGGACCCACCGAAGCCGGACCTCGAGGATGTGCCGGGCGAGCCGGGCCAGCACGGAGTCCCGGTCGGTCAGCACGAGCAGCACGCGATGGTGGGAGCCGCCTCCGGCCCGGCGACGCACCAGGCGATAAGCATCACCCGTGGCGGCCTCGCCAGCCGCGCGAATGCCCAGCGAGCGAAGGTGCTGCAAGGCGCGATCAAGCCGCTGCCGGGCACTGTCCGACGCATCGTAGGGCTCCGCGGGCGGTGCGTCATCCACCGGGAAGTAATCAGGAAACCGCTCACCCTCGGCAATCCCGAAGGCCTGGGCGCCGGAGAAGTAGATCACCGGCGTCAGGCCAGCGGCTTCGGCGGCCAGCAATACATGCCAGGTGCGGCCAAGGCGTAGACGTCCGGTCTACTCTTGCTCCAGCGACTGATCACAATGCTAGTGAGCACTAACTCCCTGGTGTGAATGGCGCCACGCTCCCGCCAGCCGACATGACCAGCGTAAGTAAACCCCCGGCTGGACCCTCGCGGCCCAGCCCTCGGCACGTTCACCTGGACCAGCCCGGAACCGCACCCACACACCCCCCCGCCCAGTGCGCGAATGACCACCGGCGCAGGCTGACCCCGGGCAGGCTAATCCTCAGAGGCGGCCGCTGGCCTTGAGCTCGAGGTAGGCGTCGGCCAGCGCGGACGGCAGCTGGTCCGGCGGGGCGTCGACCACGCTGACGCCCTGCCGCCGCAGCAGGGCCGAGATCCGTCGCCGCTGGGCCAGCGCGCTTTCCGCCGCGGCCGCGTCGTAGAGGCTGGCCGCGTCGCCCCGGGCGGCCGCCATTTCCGCGATCCGCGGATCAGCCACCGCCGCGATCATGACCATGTCCCGGGACACGAGCGGGCCCAGCCGGGGTAGCAGGCCCTCCTCGATCACCGCCGGGTTGAGCTCGGTGAGCAGCACCACCAGGCAGCGGTGCCGGGCCACGGTGAGCACCGCGCTGACCATGGCCGCGAGGTCGGTCTCGGTCAGCTCGGCGTCCAGCGGCGCCATGGCCGTGGTGAACGAGGCCAGCACGGATGAGCGGGGGGCGCCCAGCACCCGGGCCCGCACCCGGCGGTCGAACGCGATCAGGTCAACCCGGTCCCCGGCCCGGGCCGCGAGCGCGGTCAGCAGCAGCGTCGCGTCCATCGACGCGTCCAGCCGCGGGATGCCGCCGACCCGCCCCGCCGAGGTCCGCCCGGTATCCAGGACGATCAGGATCCGCCGGTCGCGTTCCGGCCGCCAGGTCCGGACCATCACGTCACCCCGGCGGGCCGCCGCCCGCCAGTCGATGGAGCGAACGTCGTCGCCGATGACGTACTCGCGCAGGGAGTCGAACTCGGTGCCCGGCCCGCGCAGCAGCGAGCGGTGCTGGCCGTCGAGCTGGCGCAGCTGGGAGAGCTTCTCGCCCAGGTGCCTGCGGCTGCCGAACGGCGGCAGCACCCGCACGCTCCAGGCCACGTCGTGGCGGCCCTGCCGGGCGGCCAGGCCCAGCGGCCCGAACGAGCGGACGATGACGGTGGGGGATACCTTGTCGCCGCGCCGGTCCGGGGTGAGCGTGCTGGCCGCCGTGGCCTGGCCGCCCGCCGCGGCGACCAGCGCTACCTGGCCCGGCTCCGCGTGCGCGCTCGGCGGCCAGGCGGCGCGCAGCTGGGCCCGCAGCGGGCGGCGGCCCGGGTTGTGCACGGTCACCGCGACCGAGGCGGACTCGCCCAGCAGCACCCGGGTGTCGCCGGACCGGGTGACGCCCAGCCGCCGGACGCTGGCCGCCAGCACCAGGTCGGCGATGATCGCGGCGAGCAGCACCGCGTTGACGGCCACCAGGGCGGGCCAGGTCCGGAAGCCCAGCACGGCCAGGGCGCCGAGCAGCGCCACCGCGGCCACCCGGCCGGTCAGCGCCATCAGGGGATCACCGCGGTACGGGGATTCCGGGGAGAGGGATCCCCGCGGTACGGGGATTCCCCAGGAAGAGTTCACCGTGGGACCGGGACGGAGGCGAGGACCGCCTCCAGCACCCCGTCCGCCGAGGCGCCCTCGATCTCCGCTTCTGGCCGGAGCTGGATCCGGTGCCGCAACGTCGGCCGGGCCAGCGCCTTCACGTCGTCCGGCGTGACGTAGTCGCGGCCCGCGAGCCAGGCCCAGGCCCGGCTGGTGGCCTGCAGCGCGGTGGCCCCGCGCGGGGACACGCCGAGGCGCAGCGACGGCGACTGCCGGGTGGCCCGGCACAGGTCCACGATGTAGCCGGCCACCTCCGGGGCCACCCGGACCTCGCGGACCGCGGCGGCCGCCGCGGCGAGCTCGGCCGGGCCGGCGACGGGCTTGATCCCGGTCGCCGCCAGGTTGCCGGGGTCGAATCCGGCCGCGTGCCGGGCCAGGATGCCGATCTCGTCGTCCCGGCCGGGCAGGCCGACCGTCAGCTTGACCATGAAGCGGTCGAGCTGCGCCTCGGGCAGCGGATAGGTCCCCTCGTACTCCACCGGGTTCTGGGTCGCGGCCACCAGGAACGGCTCGGGCAGCGGCCGGGGCTGGCCTTCCACCGACACCTGCCGCTCCTCCATGGCTTCGAGCAGCGCGGCCTGGGTCTTCGGGGGCGTCCGGTTGATCTCGTCGGCGAGCAGCAGGTTGGTGAACACCGGGCCCTCACGGAACTGGAAGAGGGCCGTCTTCGCGTCGTAGACCAGCGAGCCGGTCACGTCGCCCGGCATCAGGTCCGGGGTGAACTGGACCCGGGTGCTGCGCAGCGACAGCGCGGCGGCCAGCGAGCGCACCAGCAGGGTCTTGGCCACTCCGGGCACGCCTTCGAGGAGCACGTGACCCCGGCAGAGCAGGCAGATCACCAGCCCGGTCAGCACCGGGTCCTGGCCGATGATGGCCTTGCCGACCTCGGTGCGGACCGCTTCGAGCGCGCCCCGTACGTCGGTGCCCAGAGCCTGGTATTCGGCGGTCACTGCGTGCGTACCCCTGTCACTGCGTGCGTACCTCTCCCTCGAGAGCGTCAATATCCTGCCCCAGCGTGACGAGCGCCGCATCGTCGCGGGGGGCCGGCCCGTACAGGATGGCCCGGACCGCGTCGGGCTCGCGCCCGGTTGTGCGCGGCCACCGCCGCGCACACCGCGTCGGCGTCCGTGTCGCCGGGCAGCGCGAGCCGGGCGGTGATCCGGAGCCGGGCCGCGTCGCGCAGCACCGCGGCCGCCCGGCCGCGGGACCGCCGGGACCGGTACAGCCGGCCGTGTCCCTCCACTGTCTCCGACGCGCGGACCACCACCGGAAGCGGCTCGGCGACCAGCGGGCCGAGCCGCCGGGTCCGCCACAGCGCGGCCAGCCCGGCCGCGATGAATACCTGCAGCGCCACCAGGTAGGCCGGACCGGGGATCACCTGGAGCAGCGATTTCTGCCCCGCCGCGGTGACGGCCGGCGGGCTGGGCACCAGCCACACGATCCGCGGGCTGCCGCGCAGCAGGTTCAGCGCCAGTGCGGCGTTGCCGCGGTGGGCCAGGTCCGCGTTGGTCAGCGGCACGCCGCTGCCCAGCAGGGTGACGGTGCGCCCGCCAGCCAGGTAGCGGACCAGGGTGGGATGGCCGTCCACCCGGTAGCACAGCGCGCCGGCGCTGCCGCTCACCCGCATCAGCACCCCGCCCAGCCGGCGTCCCCGGCGACGGTCGCCGCGGCCAGCGTGCAGCCCGGGCGGACCGGGCGGACCGCGTCCGCGCCCGCCACCGTGACCTGCGGCGCCGCGGTCCCGGCCGCCTCCCGGTTGAGTGCGCTCAGGGTGGCGCTGTCCGGCTCCACCACCATGACGTTCGCCGGCAGCCGGGTCAGTTCGCCCAGCTGCCGCGGGCTGAGCAGGTAGGGGCTGGTGATGACGAGCGCAGGGGCGCGGCCTGGCCCGGCCGGGCGCCCCGGGTCCTGGATCGCGTCCTGCGCGGCGGCCACGCTGTCCGCCCGGGTCACCGGCTGCCCGCGCTGGGCCAGGATGGCGGCCAGAGCCCGGGTGCCCTGCGGTCCGGGGTTGCCTGGATCGAGGTAGCCGGTGGTGGGCCGGGACGGCGTCAGCAGGGCGATCACGATCCCGCCCAGCAGGACCAGCGCCAGCACGGTGAGCGGTGCCCGCCAGCGGCGCAGCGCGCCACGCGGCGGCTGGGGGGCCGGCCCGCCGGGCCCCGGCGGGCCTGGCCCCCGAGGCCAGGGGTCGCCTGGCCGGCGGCCCCGGGCGTGGCCGGGCCCGGGCCCGGCTCAGCCAGGATGGGCGCCGGCCCGGTCATCTCGCTCCGCCCGCGCCGCGCCGGTGCTCCGGCCTGCCGACCGGCTCCGGCGCCACCGCCCGTCCCGGCCGCCCGCCGCGGCCAGGGCGGCGCCGGGCTTGGGGACCGCCGCGCTGATCCGCGTGTCCAGCTCCTGGATCAGCGCGTATCCCGCCTGGGTGCCGGGGCGGTCGCCGTAGCAGATGTCGTCGAACAGGAGGGCCGCGCTGCGCAGGGCGCCCGCCTCCGCGGGCAGCGCCGCGGCGGCCTCCTCGGCCATCTCGTTCGCGGTGCGCCCGGCCCGCGGGATCAGGACCGCCCGGTCGTCGAGTTCACGGGCGATCGCCCGGACACGTTCCACGATGGCCGCGGCGTAGTCGCCCGCGTCGGCCAGGCGCCCGGCGCGCAGCCGGTGGTCGGCGGCGCTGAGCGGGCCGGAGCCGGTCATCAGCTGGCCCGCGGCCCGGCGGGACCGGGCGAGCGGGCCGGTCCGGCTCAGCACCACGGCGATGATCGTGGCCAGCAGGGCGGCCAGCGCGACCGCCGCCCACCAGCCGCCCGGAAAGGCCCGGCCCGCCTGGGACAAGTCGTTCAGCAGGTCGCCGATCGCGTTCAGGACCCGCTGGGCCAGTGGCTCATGCGGGTGGTAGATGGCCTTGGACAGCTCGGCGCGGGCCAGCCGCTGCCCGGCCTCGCGGCCGGTCAGGGGGCCGGCCGCACTCACCACGGCGGCGGGGCCCCCGCGGCCGTGGGAGGTGCGCCCGGGGCCGGCACCGGGCCGGCCGACGGCGGCCGCCACACGGTGGCAAAGTCGTCACCGAGCGGGCCGCCGGAGCCTGGCAGGCCGACCCGGGCATGGCCGGACCCGGGCTGGCCGGAGCCGGACGCGGTCCGCAACGCCAGGTCCAGGCCCTCTTTGCGCATCCGCATGTCCACGTAGAGCAGGACCGTCACCCCGGCGGTGATCGGCCGGGTCACGGTGCCGGCCGCGATGGCGCCGATGACGAGGATCACGGTCCCGCCGATGCCGCTGCCCAGCACCGCGCCGAAGAACGTGAACGGGAGCTGCAGGATGCCGCCCGCGATGGCCACGATGATCCCGGCCAGCAGCGTGATGCCGAACACCCGCCAGAAACTCCGGCGCACCAGCCGCCAGGACCGGGCCAGCGCCCGGACGGGGCGCTCGTTCTCCAGCACGACGACGGGGGTGACCAGGCTGAGCATGGTCGAGAGCCAGATGGTCAGCACCAGGGCCGCCAGCCCCAGCAGGGCGACGACCCCGTACACCGCGGCGGGCGCGCCGGCCAGCAGGGCGATCCCCGTGATCACGCCGATGATCAGCAGCGGCCCGAGCCCGGCCAGCAGCACCAGCAGGGTGGCCAGCAGCAGGCTGGGCAGCCGCGGGCGGGTGATCCGCCAGGCGTCCGCGGCGCTGATCTGCTGGCCGGCGACGCCCCGGGCGATGATCGGGGCGAGCAGCCCGGCCAGGATGGCCTGCACGATGATGGTGAGCAGGATGGTCAGCCCGAACACGGGCAGCGCCACCGCGACGATCCGGCCCACCAGGTGCGTGGCCTGGGCAGGCGTCAGTTGCTGGCCCGGGGTGGGCAGGTTGAGGCTGCCCAGGTTGAGCAGCGTGCGGGTGATCACGGCGGAGATGACCGCCGAGATCGTCATGACCACGGCGGCGAGGCCCAGGATGGCCTTGGGATTGCGGCGGATGGAGGCGAAGGCGCCGTCGAGGATCTCGCCGACGCCCAGCGGCCGGAGCGGGATCACGCCGGGCTTGGGTGCTGCCTCGCCATAACGCGGCCACTGGCCGGGTGGCGGCGGCCCGTATCCCGGCTGGCCCGGAGCCTGACTGGCCCGTAGCCCGATTGGCCGTATCCCGGCTGCTGGTAGCCCGGCTGGCCAGGTCCAGGCTGCCCGTACCCGGGCTGACCCCAGCCCGGGCCAGCCAGGCGGGCCCGGCTGGCCGGTCCCGGGCTGGCCGGTCCCGGGCTGGCCGTCCCGGGCGGGCCGGGCGGAGCCTGCGGACGGGCTGCCCGGGCCGTACCCGCCGCCGGGCGGGAACCATGGCTGGGGCCGCTGGGCCTGCCCGTCCCCCGGCGCGTCCGACGACGGACTGTCTGTCATGGTTCTCCTTCGCGGCACACGGCCGCAGAACTGCTCGCCAATAGCAGGGCTGGCCCCCTCGTCCCGCTGGCGCCCATACTCGCACGAAGCAGCGGGCGTCATGAAGTCCAGCCAGCGGAACAGCGCGGGGCGGCCCGCGGGCTGCGCGGCCCGCGGCCGCCCGGTCAACCCGCCGCAGGCCGGAGGGCAGACTCAGATCATGAGCGTGCCCACCTTGCAGTGGCTTGACCCGCCCCGCGGGCCAGCCATCGCCCTGCTCGACCAGACCCGGCTGCCCGCCGAAGAGAAGGTCGTCACCTGCGAAAACGTCCCTGAACTGGTCGACGCGATCCGCCGTCTGGTCATCCGCGGCGCGCCGATCCTCGGCGTGGCCGGCGCGTTCGGCGTAGCTCTGGCCGCCTGCCGCGGCGACGACGTGGCGGCCGCGGCCCGGCTGCTCGGCGAGGCCCGGCCGACCGCGGTGAACCTGGCCTGGGGCACCCGCCGCGCGCTGGCCGCGTATCAGGCCGCGCTCGGCCGCGCGGCGGAGCCGGAACACCAAAACCAAGATCCGCAACGACTGGCGGCTGGTGCCGCCCTCGACGAGGCGAGGGCGATCGCGGCTGAGGACGCCGCCGCCAGCGCGGCGATGGCCCGGCATGGCCTCGGCCTGATACCGGAGGGCGCCCGGGTTCTCACGCACTGCAACACCGGCTCGCTGGTCTCCGCGGGCGGCGGGACGGCGTTCGCGGTAATTATGGCCGCGCACCGGGCGGGCCGGCTGACCCGGCTGTATGTGGACGAGACCCGCCCCCTGTTGCAGGGAGCCAGGCTGACCGCCTATGAGGCGCAGCGGGCGGGCATCGACTACGCGGTGCTGCCCGACTCCGCGGCGGCGGGGCTGCTGGCCAGCGGCGCGGTGGATGTCGTGCTCACCGGGGCCGACCGGATCGCCGCGGACGGCAGCGTGGCCAACAAGGTCGGCACGTACAGCCTGGCGGTGCTCGCGCAGTACCACAGCGTCCCGCTCGTGGTGGTGGCGCCGGTGTCCACGATCGACTTCGGCACGGCTACCGGCGCTGAGATCGTCGTGGAGCACCGCGGCCGCCCAGGAGGTGACCACGCTGGGCGGGCAGGTCCTCGCGCCCGCTGGTAGCGCCGCGTATAACCCGGCGTTCGACGTCACCCCGGCGTCCCTGGTCAGCGCCCTGGTGACAGAGCGTGGTATAACCCAACCCGTTACTACAGGTAATCTTCGTCTGCTAAACGCTCGTCCGCCTCAGCGGAAGAGTGCCCCCGCCGATGTTTCCATGGAACT
This sequence comes from uncultured Actinomycetes bacterium, assembly GCA_963742055.1. GTDB lineage: Bacteria > Actinomycetota > Actinomycetes > Streptosporangiales > Streptosporangiaceae > RYN-230. The sequence continues at coordinate 16,578 of CAVUKT010000036.1, forward strand.
ATGAGGCTCATGAAAGGTCGTGTCCTCGTCGTCGATGACGACGCTGCCCTGTCCGAGATGCTCGGCATCATGCTCCGTGGCGAGGGATTCGAGCCAACCTTCGTCTCGGACGGGGACAAGGCGATGGAGGTGTTCCGGGACACTCATCCCGATCTTGTGCTGCTCGACCTGATGCTGCCAGGTATCGACGGGATCGACGTCTGCCGGCAGATCCGCACCGAATCTGGTGTGCCTATCGTCATGCTCACGGCCAAGAGCGACACTGTTAACGTGGTCCTGGGACTCGAGTCCGGCGCGGATGACTACATCGTCAAGCCGTTCAAGTCGAAGGAGCTGATCGCGAGGGTCCGGGCCCGGCTGCGCCGGACCGACGACCCGGCGCCCGAGATGCTGGAGATCGTGGACGTTGAGATCGACGTGGCCGGGCACTCGGTCAAGCGCAACGGGCGCCCGGTCAGCCTGACGCCGCTGGAGTTCGATCTGCTGGTGGCGCTGGCCCGCAAGCCGCGCCAGGTGTTCACCCGCGAGGTGCTGCTGGAGCAGGTCTGGGGGTACCGTCACGCGGCGGACACCCGCCTGGTCAACGTGCATGTGCAGCGCCTCCGGGCCAAGATCGAGAAGGATCCGGAGCATCCGGAGATCGTGGTGACCGTGCGCGGCGTGGGTTATAAGGCAGGACCGGCCAGCCCGGCAGGCCAGCTCCCGGCAGGCCGGAGCCGGGCTGGCCGGAGCCCGGCTGGCCGGAGCCGGACGCGGTCCGCAACGCCAGGTCCAGGCCCTTCCTTGCGCATCCGCATGTCCACGTAGAGCAGGACCGTCACCCCGGCGGTGATCGGCCGGGTCACGGTGCCGGCCGCGATGGCGCCGATCACGAGGATCACGGTCCCGCCGATGCCGCTGCCCAGCACCGCGCCGAAGAAGGTGAACGGGAGCTGCAGGATGCCGCCCGCGACGGCCACGATGATCCCGGCCAGCAGCGTGATGCCGAACACCCGCCAGAAACTCCGGCGGACCAGCCGCCAGGACCGGGCCAGCGCCCGGACGGGGCGCTCGTTCTCCAGCACGACGACGGGGGTGACCAGGCTGAGCATGGTCGAGAGCCAGATGGTCAGCACCAGGGCCGCCAGCCCCGAGCAAGACGATGACCCCGTACACCGCGGCGGGCGCGCCGGCCAGCAGGGCGATCCCCAGGATCACGCCGACGAGCAGCAGCGGGCCGAGCCCGGCCAGCAGCACCAGCAGGGTGGCCAGCAGCACGCTGGGCAGCCGCGGGCGGGTGATCCGCCAGGCGTCCCCGGCGCTGATCTGCTGGCCGCCGACTCCCCGGGCGATGATCGGGGCGAGCAGCCCGGCCAGGACGGCCTGCACGATGATGGTCAGCAGGACGGTCAGCCCGAACGCGGGCAGCGCCACCGCGAAGATCCGGCCGACCAGGTGCGTGGCCTGGGCGGCGTCAGTTGCTGGCCCGGGGTGGGCAGGTTGAGGCTGCCCAGGTTGAGCAGCGTGCGGGTGATCACGGCGGAGATGACCGCCGAGATCGTCATGACCACGGCGGCGAGGCCCAGGATGGCCTTGGGGTTGCGGCGGATGGAGGCGAAGGCGCCGTCGAGGATCTCGCCGACGCCCAGCGGCCGGAGCGGGATCACGCCGGGCTTGGGGGCGGCCTCGCCATAACGCGGCCACGGGCCGGCGGCGGCGGCCCGTAGCCCGGCTGCCCGGGCCGCTGGCCGTACCCGAGCCTGGCTGGCCCGTAGCCCGGCTGGCCGTATCCGGGCTGCTGGTCCCGGTAGCCGGGTCCGGCTGTCCGTACCCGGGCTGGCCCCAGCCGGGCCGGCCGGCGTACCCGGCTGGCCGGTCCCGGGCTGGCCAGCCCGGTGGCCTCCCGGGCGGGCCGGACGGAGCCTGCGGCGGCGCCGGGCCGTACCCGCCGCCGGGCGGGAACCATGGCTGGGGCCGCTGGGCCTGCCCGTCCCCTGGCGCGTCCGACGACGGACTGTCTGTCATGGTTCTCCTTCGCGGCACCCGGCCGCAGAACTGCTCGCCGATAGCGGGCTGGCCCCCTCGTCCCGCTGGCGCCCATACTCGCACGAAGCAGGCGGGTCATGAAGTCCAGCCAGCGGAACAGCGCCGGCGCTGCCCGCCGGGCGGCGCGGCCCGGCGGCCGCCCGGTCGACCCGCCGCCGGCCGGGGGCAGACTCAGATCATGAGCGTGCCCACGCTGCAGTGGCTTGACCCGCCCCGCGGGCCGGCCGTCGCCCTGCTCGACCAGACCCGGCTGCCGGCCGAAGAGAAGGTCGTCACCTGCGAAAACGTCCCTGAACTGGTCGACGCGATCCGCCGTCTGGTGATCCGCGGCGCGCCGGTCCTCGGCGTGGCCGGCGCGTTCGGCGTGGCTCTGGCCGCCTGCCGCGGCGACGACGTGGCGGCCGCGGCCCGGCTGCTCGGCGAGGCCCGGCCGACCGCGGTGAACCTGGCCTGGGGCACCCGCCGCGCACTGGCCGCCTATCAGGCCGCGCTCGGCCGCGCGGCGGAGCCGGAACACCATAACCAAGATCCGCAACGACTGGCGGCTGGTGCGGCCCTCGACGAGGCGAGGGCGATCGCGGCTGATGACGCCGCGGCCAGCGCGGCGATGGCCCGGCACGGCCTCGGCCTGATACCGGAGGGCGCCCGGGTGCTCACGCACTGCAACACCGGCGCGCTGGTCTCCGCGGGCGGCGGGACGGCGTTCGCGGTGATCCTGGCCGCGCACCGGGCCGGGCGGCTGGCCCGGCTGTATGTGGACGAGACCCGCCCCCTGCTGCAGGGCGCCAGGCTCACCGCCTAGGAGGCGCGGCGGGCGGGCATCGACTACGCGGTGCTGCCCGACTCCGCGGCGGCGGGGCTGCTGGCCAGCGGCGCGGTGGATGTCGTGCTCACCGGGGCGGACCGGATCGCCGCGGACGGCAGCGTGGCCAACAAGGTCGGCACGTACAGCCTGGCGGTGCTCGCGCAGTACCACAGCGTCCCGTTCGTGGTGGTGGCGCCGGTGTCCACGATCGACTTCGGCACCGCTACCGGCGCGAGATCGTCGTGGAGCACCGCGCCGCCCAGGAGGTGACCACCCTGGGCGGGCAGGTCCTCGCGCCCGCCGGTAGCGCCGCGTATAACCCGGCGTTCGACGTCACCCCGGCGTCCCTGGTCAGCGCGCTGGTGACGGAGCGTGGTATAACCCAACCCGTTACTACAGGTAATCTTCGTCTGCTAAGCGCTCGTCCGCCTCAGCGGAAGAGTGCCCCCGCCGATGTTTCCATGGAACTATGAGGCTCATGAAAGGTCGTGTCCTCGTCGTCGATGACGACGCTGCCCTGTCCGAGATGCTCGGCATCATGCTCCGTGGCGAGGGATTCGAGCCCACCTTCGTCTCGGACGGGGACAAGGCGATGGAGGTGTTCCGGGATACTCATCCCGATCTTGTGCTGCTCGACCTGATGCTGCCAGGTATCGACGGGATCGACGTCTGCCGGCAGATCCGCACCGAATCTGGTGTGCCTATCGTCATGCTCACGGCGAAGAGCGACACTGTGGACGTGGTCCTGGGACTCGAGTCCGGCGCGGACGACTACATCGTCAAGCCCTTCAAGTCGAAGGAGCTGATCGCGAGGGTCCGGGCCCGGCTGCGCCGGACCGACGACCCCGCGCCCGAGATGCTGCAGATCGTCGACGTCGAGATCGACGTGGCCGGGCATTCGGTCAAGCGCAACGGGCGGCCGGTCAGCCTGACCCCGCTGGAGTTCGACCTGCTGGTGGCGCTGGCCCGCAAGCCGCGCCAGGTGTTCACCCGCGAGGTGCTGCTGGAGCAGGTCTGGGGGTACCGTCACGCGGCGGACACCCGCCTGGTCAACGTGCATGTGCAGCGCCTCCGGGCCAAGATCGAGAAGGACCCGGAGCATCCGGAGATCGTGGTGACCGTACGCGGCGTGGGTTACAAGGCAGGACCGGCCTGATCAAGGAGCCGGCCGGGGCGGGTCAGCAGGGCCGGGCAGTTTCCCGATCAGCGTGAAGAAGGGCGATGGAGGGGGCAGCGAGCAGCAGCGAGGCGGGGCGCGGGCCCCGCGGTAGCGGACTGCCCGGCGGAATACCGGTGGGCGGGCTCTCCGGCGGGGAGTGTCGACCCTGCCCGGGACCGTGGCCGCGGACGCCGGGCCGCGCTTTCCGGCTCTGCTCTTCCGGGCCCTGCTGCCTGGCCCGGCTCTTCCGGGCCTGGGCCTCGGCCAGCCGCCCGGCCGCTCCCGGCTGGCCCTGCTGGTCCGGCGGGCCGGCCGCCGCCTGCCGCCCGGGATGCGCCGCGCCCTGCGGGTCCTGGACCGCCGGGCCCGCGTGGTGGCCGGGCAGCTGCGCCGCCGCTGGCACCGCTCACTTCAGCTGCGGGTGGTCGCCACCACGCTGGTGATCTGCGTGGTGGTCGTCACGGTGCTCGGCTTCTTCCTGGTCCAGCAGATCGAGAGCGGGCTGCTGAACAGCGCGCGGACCTCGGCCGCCCACCAGCTCGGCGAGGGCCTGAACGTGGCCAAGGACGAGCGCGGGCTGGAAGGCTCGGCCGGGGACCAGGTCAAGTCGCTGCTCTCGCTGACCGCGACGCTGCAGAGTCTGAGCGGGCCGGGTGACAACTTCGACGTGGTGATCCTGGCCCAGCCGTCCGGCGGCGATTCCGCCTTCGGGGGCACGTTCGGCAACCAGAACCTCAGCTGGCACAGTGTGCCGCGCGGGCTGATCCAGAAGGTGACGGAGCGAGCAGCAGCAGGGCCGGACCGACGAGCTCTGGTCCACCCCGACCCTCATGCGGTACCTGCACGGCCAGGCCTCGGGCCCGGGGCTGGCGATCGGCGGCGTGATCAACACGCACGACCAGCTCTACTACCTCTTCCCGCTGGATCAGCAGCAGGCCACGCTGGGCCTGGTCCAGCACGCCATGCTGTTCGGCGGGCTGGTCCTGGTCCTGCTGCTGGTCGGCATCGTGTCGCTGGTCACCCGCTGGGTGGTGGTCCCCATCCGGGATGCGGCCGCCGCGGCCCGGCGGCTGTCCGACGGCCAGCTGGACGAGCGGATGCCGGTCCGCGGCACCGATGACCTGGCCGCCCTGGCCCGGTCGTTCAACGACATGGGGGCCAGCCTCCAGGAGAAGCTGCGCGAGCTGGAGGAACTGTCCAAGGTGCAGCGGCAGTTCGTCTCCGACGTGTCGCACGAGCTGCGCACCCCGCTGACCACGATCAGGATCGCGGCCGACGTGCTGTTCGCGGCCCGTGAGCAGCTGATGCCCGCCGCGTCCCGCTCGGCGGAACTGCTGGAAGGCCAGCTGGAGCGGTTCGAGTCGCTGCTCGCCGACCTGCTCGAGATCAGCCGCTACGACGCGAACGCGGCCACGCTGGACGCGGAGTCCGCCGACGTGTGCGATCTGGTCCGGCGCGCCGCGGCGGACGCCGAGCAGCTCGCGGCCCGGCGGGGGACCCGGATCGATTTCCGGCTGCCCCCCGAGCCGTGCGTCGCGGAGGTGGACCGCCGCCGGGTCGAGCGCATCCTGCGCAACCTGCTGGACAACGCGGTCGAGCACGGCGAGGGCCGGGACGTGGTCGTCACCGTGGCGGGGGACCGGGACGCGGTGGCGGTCGCCGTCCGCGACCATGGCGTGGGCTTCGGGCCCGCTGAAGCACAGCTGGTGTTCGACCGGTTCTGGCGGGCGGACCCCGCCCGGGCCCGGACGACCGGCGGCACCGGGCTGGGCCTGGCCATCGCGCTGGAGGACGCCCGGCTGCATAACGGCTGGCTGCAGGCCTGGGGGGAGTGCGGAAAGGGTTCGGTCTTCCGGCTGACCGTGCCCCGGACGGCCGGGCAGGAGCTCGTCGGCTCGCCGCTGCCGCTCGGGCCGGACGAGGCCGAGCCAGGCCCGGAACTCATCCATGCGCCGCTGCCGCTGCGGGTGAGCCAGGTCCCGCCGGGCCCCGGACTGGCCGGCGCTGGATTCCCTGGCCGGATCGGGCTTCGCGGGCTACCGGCGTTCACCGGAACCCAGCACACGGCATCCAGAACACGGCATCCAGAACACGGGCATCCAGAACACGGGCATCCAGAACACGGGACCGAGCCGGACCAGGCCCGGACGGCCCGGACGGGCGGGCGCGACCAGTGGCGGCTAACAGGCCCGTGCTGCGCTGGTTCCTGACCGCGCTGGCCGCCGTGACCCTGGCGGCCGGCTGCGCGGATGTGCCGACCAGCGGGCTGCTCCAGCACACCGCGCTGCCCGCGGGCGCGGGCGGCGAGCAGCAGGGTACGGACTGCTGCGGGTACATCATGACCGGGCCGGGCCCCGGCTCGAGTCCCTCGCAGATAGTCCAGGGCTTCCTGCTGGCCAGCGCGGATTTTGGCAACCATCACGAGATCGCCCGGCAGTACCTGACCAGGGCGGCGAGCCGGTCCTGGCAGCCGGGGCCGGGCCCCGCGGTCACCGTGATCGCGGGGCCGCCCACGGTCACGGCCGCCCCCCGCCGTTCGGCTCGCGGAACACGGCTGTGGTGGAGATCAGCGCGCAGGAGCTGGGCAACGTCAGCGCCAGCGGCCAGTACATTCCCGCGGAAACCGGCCAGCATCCGCTGAACCAGGAGTTCACCCTGCAGCGGGTGGACCGTCAGTGGCGCATCGCCACGCTGCCGCCTGTCCGCTGGGACGAAGGCGGCCTCCGCCAGGCGTGGATCAGCCGTCCCACGAGCTGCTGCTCACCAAGGACCTCTTCCAGCTGGCCTTCCAGCCACGCAACCTCTACTACCTGGATCCCGCGGGCAAGGACCTGGTGCCCGACCCGGTCTTCGTGCCGGTCAACTCGGGGGATCCGGCCGCCGACCTGGTCCGGGCCCTGCTGATCCCCCCGCAGGGATGGCTGGCGGGGGCGGTGCTGTCCGCGTTCCCGCCCGCGGCCACGCCGCGCCACCCGGTCGAGATCCTGCCGGGGAGCAAGACCGCGGTGGTCGACCTGAGCCTGCCCAAGTCCGCGACCAGCGATGCGTCGCTGGCCGGGATGGCGTCCCAGCTGGTCTGGACGCTGACCAGTTCGTCCTACGGGTCCGCGTCCATCCAGGCCGTGAAGCTGGAGGTCAACGGCAAGGTGTGGACCCCGCCGGGCGCCAGCAGCGCGGTGATGACCCCCAGCACCTACCCGCAGCCCGCCCTCGTGCCGCCGAGGCCCGAGGAGCTGTATTTCCTCGGCAGCAACGGCGCGGCGCGGGTGCTCGGCGCCCAGGACGGCAGCAGCAGCGCGGTGCCGGGCCAGGCGGGAACCGGCCAGGTCGCGCTGACCAGCATCGCCGTCTCGCGGGATCAGCGCTACCTGGCGGGCATCGGGGGGAATGCCGCGGCATCGACGCTGTACACGAGTTCCCTGTCCGCCGCGGCGAAGCCGCACGCCAGTTCGGCCGCGCGGGCGTTGCAGATCCGGATGAGCGGCGTGTCGATCACGTCGGTGAGCTGGGACCGCAATGACAACCTGTGGGTCGCGGGCTCGTCCGGCGGCAAGCCCAGGGTGTGGGTGCTGGGCCCGTCCAAGGGCACGCCGGTCAGCGTGGGCCTGCCGCCGCACATCCGGTCCGTCACCGCGCTGCGGGTCGCCCCGGACGGCGTGCGGGTCGCGATGATCGCCAGCGTCAGCACCGCCAGCGGCCTGGAGACGGAAGTACTGCTCGCCGCCATCGTGAAAACCAGACGACCAGGTGATGCTGTCCAGCGCCGGGCAGGTCGGTGCGGACCTGACCCAGCCCAGCGCGCTGAGCTGGTACGACGCGGATCATCTGCTGGTCGTGAACCAGGCGTCCTACGGACCCCAGCTGGAGGAGGTGCCCGTGGACGGGGACCGGTCCTCCTACCAGGGCATCGAGCCGGAGATGGCGTCGATCGCCGCGGCCGGCCCGCGCAACGGCCTGTTCGTCGGCCTGCAGACCGGGCACCTGGCCAGGTCCGTGGGCCTCGGTGAGCTGTGGAGCCAGTTCGCCGAGGGCCGCGCGGCGACCTACCCGGGCTGACGATGCGCCCGGATCACGCCCGGTGGCAATATCGCCCACGTTGGCACCTTGGTCCCGGTGTGGCATCCGCCCAGGTGCCGGGCGTGTCGAAGAAGACACTCCGGGCTCCTGACATCTGGGCCCGGGCAGGCTAGCGTCGGTCTATGGCACCCGCCCGGGTCCGTGGTTGCGCTGTGCAGGGTTTCCCGCCCGCTGCGGGGGGCCCGGCTAGGCAAGCCGATGCCAGCCGCAGGCGAAACGGCCCACGTAAGGCGACTTGTCGTCAACCGATCACGGTGCGGCTTAGAGGTAAGTCCTGCCCCCCCGGAAGATCAGATGTCTTCCGGACCGGGAGAAGGGCGGTAGTGGCACAGGCCGCGAATCCCTCAGCAGGCGGATGTGGGGACGAAGACCAGGTCGGCCGGGCGGGTGTCATTCCACACGAGACGGTCGAAGGGGGTTTCCCACGTGGACATCATCTTCCGTGGTCGGCGTACCAGTGTTCAGGAGCGCTTCCGCGAGTACGCCACGGCCAAGCTAAGCAAGATCGTGAAGCTCGACCAGAAGACCATCAGCATCGATGTGGAAGTAACCCTGGAACGTAATCCGCGCCAGTCCTCCCAGCGGGAACGCGTCGAGCTGACGCTCTACTCGCGGGGCCCGGTGATGCGGGCGGAAGCAGCCGCTGACGATCGCTTCATGGCCCTGGATCGCGCGCTGGCCAAGCTGGAGACGCACATGCGCCGGGCCTGTGACCGGCGCAAGGCGCGGAACACGCGGCCACTCCCTGACGGCGGAGATGGGCACCGGGCCCGCTCTGCCGGTGGAGGCCATGGCGGCCCGGGCGGCCGCGGTCACCGGCTGACGGCCGGGCCCGGGCCGGCGGCGGATGGTGACGGGTCGCCAGGCCAGTGAGTCCGACTGGCCCGAAACCGACCTCCAGCTCGACGGGATCGTGCCGATCCCGATGGAGGGGGACGGCCCGCTCGTGGTGCGGGAGAAATTTCACTCCGCGACGCCGATGACCATCGACCGCGCGCTGCACGAGATGGAACTCGTGGGACACGACTTCTTCCTGTTCCGGGACGAGACATGCCACCTGCCCAGCGTGGTCTACCGCAGGCAGGGCTACAACTACGGGGTGATCCGGCTGGTCGAAGAGGCGGCCACCGGACTGGTCCGCACGCCCGCGCGGCGGGTGCCGGTGGATTGAACCGGGAGGCGGCAGACAATCGACTTATCAGCTGAGGCTGCCCGGCCCCGGGCAGTCACCGAAATGCCGGGTTGGCCAGCCCCGGTTTGCGCGCGTGCCCCCCGCTGCGCCAGAGTTTGACCACTGGTCGCGGTGGGGGGCACCACGCACGGTCAGTGCAGCAGTACCGTAAGCCCCGCAATGCCCGCAGTATCAGCAAGACCCCCGCATCAGGCCACGTAGGCCAGCAGGACCAGCGCACCAGTACCGGGCACGGCGAGAGCACCACGCCTTGACGCAGGGTCAGAGAGGAGGCGCCATGGGCGGAGATCCCGCGGTAACCACAGTTTCCGGGGCAGGCCCCGATCTCCAGGCCAGCGCCGGTTCAGTGGATTCCGCAACGTCCGATCCGATCCGTGCTCTCATCGTCGATGACCATGCGCTGTTCCGCCGGGGACTGGAGATGGTCCTCGCCGCCGAGGACGACATCGAACTGGTCGGTGAGGCCAGCGACGGGACCGAGGCGGTGGCGAAGGCCGGCGAGGCCTTGCCCGACGTGGTCCTGATGGACATCCGGATGCCCAAGAGCAGCGGCATCCAGGCCTGCCGGGCGATGAAGGAAGTAGCCCCCAGCTCGAAGATCGTCATGCTGACGATCAGCGACGAGGAAGAGGACCTCTTCGAGGCGATCCGCGCCGGGGCCAGCGGTTATCTGCTCAAGGACATCCCGCTGGACGAGGTCGCGGACGTGGTCCGGGCCGTGCACGGCGGCCAGTCGCTGATCAACCCATCCATGGCCGCCAAGCTGCTCACCGAGTTCGCGGCGCTGGCCAAGCGGGACGGGGAGGAGCGGGCCGAGCAGCAGGTCCCGGCGCCCAAGCTCACCGACCGGGAGATGCAGGTCCTCAAGCTGGTGGCCAGGGGGATGAACAACCGGGACATCGCCAAGGAACTGTTCATCTCGGAGAACACGGTCAAGAACCACGTGCGGAACATCCTGGAGAAACTCCAGATCCACTCGCGGATGGAAGCCGTGATGATCGCCGTCCGGGAGAAGCTGATCGAGTTC
>CAVUKT010000037.1:0-83131 GCA_963742055.1 uncultured Actinomycetes bacterium
TCCGCGACCATGGGGTGGGCTTCGGGCCCGCTGAAGCACAGATGGTGTTCGACCGGTTCTGGCGAGCCGACCCCGCGCGGGCCCGGACGACCGGCGGCACCGGGCTGGGCCTGGCCATCTCGCTCGAGGACGCCCGGCTGCATAACGGCTGGCTGCAGGCCTGGGGGGAATGCGGAAAGGGTTCGGTCTTCCGGCTGACCGTGCCCCGGGCTGGCCGGGCAGGAGCTCGTCGGCTCACCGCTGCCGCTCGGGCCAGACGAGGCCGAGCCAGGCCCGGAACTTATCCATCCGCCGCTGCCGCTGCGGGTGAGCCAGGTCCCGCCGGGCCCCGGACTGGCCTGGCGCCGGGTTCCCTGGCCCCGGATTCGCCGGCACCGCGTTCGCCGGAACCCAGCACACCGGACCCAGGACACCGGCATCCAGGACACCGGCATCCAGGACACCGGGACCGAGCCGGAGGACCCAGGCGGGGCGGGCGCGACCAGTGGCGGCTAAGAGGCCCGTGCTGCGCTGGTTCCTGACCGCGCTGGCCGCCGTGACCCTGGCGGCCCGGCTGTGCGGATGTGCCGACCAGCGGGCTGCTCCAGCACACCGCGCGCCCGCGGGCGCGGGCGGCGAGCAGCAGGGTACGGACTGCTGCGGGTACATCATGACCGGGCCGGGCCCCGGCTCCAGTCCCTCGCAGATAGTCCAGGGCTTCCTGCTGGCCAGCGCGGATTTCGGCAACCATCACGAGATCGCCCGGCAGTACCTGACCAGGGCGGCGAGCCGGTCCTGGCAGCCGGGGCCGGGCCCCGCGGTCACCGTGATCGCGGGGCCGCCCACGGTCACGCCCGCCCCGCCGCCGTTCGGCTCGCGGAACACGGCTGTGGTGGAGATCAGCGCGCAGCAGCTCGGCAACGTCAGCGCCAGCGGCCAGTACATTCCGGCGGAAGCCGGCCGGCATCCGCTGAACCAGGAGTTCACCCTGCAGCGGGTGCACCGTCAGTGGCGCATCGCCACGCTGCCGCCGTCCGCTGGGACGAAGGGCCCCCGCCAGCGTGGATCAGCCGTCCCACGAGCTGCTGCTCACCAAGGACCTCTTCCAGCTGGCCTTCCAGCCACGCAACCTCTACTACCTGGACCCCGCGGGCAAGGACCTGGTGCCCGACCCGGTCTTCGTGCCGGTCAACTCGGGGGATCCGGCCGCTGACCTGGTCCGGGCCCTGCTGATCCCCCCGCAGGGATGGCTGGCGGGGGCGGTGCTGTCCGCGTTCCCGCCCGCGGCCACGCCGCGCCACCCGGTCGAGATCCTGCCGGGGAGCAAGACCGCGGTGGTTGACCTGAGCCTGCCCAAGTCCGCGACCACCGAGGCGTCGCTGGCCGGGATGGCGTCCCAGCTGGTCTGGACGCTGACCAGTTCGTCCTACGGGTCCGCGTCCATCCAGGCCGTGAAGCTGGAGGTCAACGGCAAGGTGTGGACCCCGCCGGGCGCCACCAGCGCGGTGATGAGCCCCCGCAGCTACCCGCAGCCCGCCCTCGTGCCGCCGGGGCGCGAGGAGCTGTACTTCCTCGGCAGCAACGGCGCGGCGCGGGTGCTCGGCGCCCAGGGCGGCGGCAGCAGCGCGGTGCCGGGCCAGGCGGGAACCGGCCAGGTCGCGCTGAGCAGCATCGCCGTCTCGCGGGATCAGCGCTACCTGGCGGGCATCGGGGGGCCTGCGGCGAGCGGCGACGCTGTACACGAGTTCCCTGTCCGCCGCGGCGAAGCCGCACGCCAGCTCGGCCGCGCGGGCGTTGCAGATCCGGATGAGCGGCGTGTCGATCGCGTCGGTGAGCTGGGACCGCCATGACAACCTGTGGGTCGCGGGCTCGTCCGGCGGCAAGCCCAGGGTGTGGGTGCTGGGCCCGTCCAAGGGCGCGCCGGTCAGCGTGGGCCTGCCGCCGCACATCCGGTCCGTCACCGCGCTGCGGGTCGCCCCGGACGGCGTGCGGGTCGCGATGATCGCCAGTGTCAGCACCGCCAGCGGCCCGGAGACGGAAGTGCTGCTCGCCGCCATCGTGAAAACCGACGACCAGGTGACGCTGTCCAGCGCCGGGCAGCTCGGCGCGGACCTGACCCGGCCCAGCGCGCTGAGCTGGTACGACGCGGACCATCTGCTGGTCGTGAACCAGGCGTCCTACGGGCCCCAGCTGGAGGAGGTGCCGGTGGACGGGGACCGGTCCTCCTACCAGGGCATCGAGCCGGAGATGACGTCGATCGCCGCGGCAGGCCCGCGCAACGGCCTGTTCGTCGGCCTGCAGACCGGGCACCTGGCCAGGTCCGTGGGCCTCGGTGAGCTGTGGAGCCAGTTCGCCGAGGGCCGCGCCGCGACCTACCCGGGCTGACGATGCGCCCGGACGCGCCCGGTGGCAATATCTCCCATGTCTGGCACCTTGGTCCCGGTGCGGCATCCGCCCAGGTGCCGGGCGTGTGGAAGAAGACACTCCGGGCTCCTGACATCTGGGCCCGGGCAGGCTAGCGTCGGTCTATGGCACCCGCCCGGGTCCGTGGTTGCGCTGTGCAGGGTTTCCCGCCCGCTGCGGGGAGCCCGGCTAGGCAAGCCGATGCCAGCCGCAGGCGAAACGGCCCACGTAAGGCGACTTGTCGTCGACCGATCACGGTGCGGCTTAGAGGTAAGTCCTGCCCCCCCGGGAGATCAGATGTCTCCCGGACCGGGAGAAGGGCGGTAGTGGCACAGGCCGCGAATCCCTCAGCAGGCGGATGTGGGGACGAAGACCAGGTCGGCCGGGCGGGTGTCATTCCACACGAGACGGTCGAAGGGGGTTTCCCACGTGGACATCATCTTCCGTGGTCGGCGTACCAGTGTTCAGGAGCGCTTCCGCGAGTACGCCACGGCCAAGCTAGGCAAGATCGTGAAGCTCGACCAGAAGACCATCAGTATCGATGTGGAAGTAACCCTGGAACGTAATCCGCGCCAGTCCGCCCAGCGGGAACGTGTCGAGCTGACGCTCTACTCGCGGGGCCCGGTGATGCGGGCGGAAGCAGCCGCTGACGATCGCTTCATGGCCCTGGATCGCGCGCTGGCCAAGCTGGAGACGCACATGCGCCGGGCCTGTGACCGGCGCAAGGCGCGGAACAGCGGCCACTCCCTCGACGGTGGAGATGGGCACCGTGCCCGCTCTGCCAGTGGAGGCCATGGCCGCCCGGCCTGCCGGGGCCACTCCGGCCGCCGGCCGGGCCCGGGCGGCGGCGGACGGTGACGGGTCTGCTGCAGGCCAGCGAGTCTGACTGGCCCGAAACCGACCTCCAGCTCGACGGGATCGTGCCGATCCCGATGGAAGGAGATGGCCCGCTCGTGGTGCGGGAGAAATTTCACTCCGCGACGCCGATGACCATCGACCGGGCGCTGCACGAGATGGAACTCGTGGGACACGACTTCTTCCTGTTCCGGGACGAGACATGCCACCTGCCCAGCGTGGTCTACCGCAGGCGGGGCTACAACTACGGGGTGATCCGGCTGGTCGAAGAGGCGGCTGCCGAACTGGTCCGCACGCCCGCGCGGCGGGTGCCGGTGGATTGAACCGGGAGGCGGCAGAGCAATCGACTTATCAGCTGAGGCTGCCCGGCCACGGGCGGTCCACCGAAATGCCGGGTTGGCCAGCCCCGGTTTGCGCGCGTGCCCCCGCTGCGCCAGAGTTTGACCACTGGTCGCGGTGGGGGCACCACGCACGGCAGTGCAGCAGTACCGTAAGCCCCGCAATGCCCGCAGTATCAGCAAGACCCCCGCATCAGGCCACGTAGGCCAGCAGGACCAGCGCAGCAGTACCGGGCACGGCGAGAGCAGCACGCCTTGACGCAGGGTCAGAGAGGAGGCGCCATGGGCGGAGATCCCGCGGTAACCACAGTTTCCGGGGCAGGCACCGATCTCCAGGCCAGCGCCGGTTCAGTGGATTCCGCAACGTCCGATCCGATCCGTGCTCTCATCGTCGATGACCATGCGCTGTTCCGCCGGGGACTGGAAATGGTCCTCGCCGCCGAGGACGACATCGAACTGGTCGGTGAGGCCAGCGACGGGACCGAGGCGGTGGCGAAGGCCGGCGAGGCCCTGCCCGACGTGGTCCTGATGGACATCCGGATGCCCAAGAGCAGCGGCATCCAGGCCTGCCGGGCGATGAAGGAAGTAGCTCCCAGCTCGAAGATCGTCATGCTGACGATCAGCGACGAGGAAGAGGACCTCTTCGAGGCCATCCGCGCCGGGGCCAGCGGTTACCTGCTCAAGGACATCCCGCTGGACGAGGTCGCGGACGTGGTCCGGGCCGTGCACGGTGGCCAGTCGCTGATCAACCCATCCATGGCCGCCAAGCTGCTCACCGAGTTCGCGGCGCTGGCCAAGCGGGATGGGGAGGAGCGGGCCGAGCAGCAGGTCCCGGCGCCCAAGCTGACCGACCGGGAGATGCAGGTCCTCAAGCTGGTGGCCAAGGGGATGAACAACCGGGACATCGCCAAGGAACTGTTCATCTCGGAGAACACGGTCAAGAACCACGTGCGGAACATCCTGGAGAAGCTCCAGATCCACTCGCGGATGGAAGCCGTGATGATCGCCGTCCGGGAGAAGCTGATCGAGTTCAGCTGACCGGGCCGGGCGGCTGCCCGTCCGCCGTCCCGGGTTCAGCGGGCCGCCGTGATGCCGGCCTCGCTGAGCCGTCCGTTCGCAACGCTGGGGTAAAGCCTTCCAGCCGTGCCGCCGAAGTCGCCTTGCTGACGCCTTGTATACCCAGTATTATTCTCAGCATGATACCGAATCGTGCGACGCCGTGAGCGTCCGGCACGCGCTGCTGGCGCTGCTGAGCGAGGGGCCCAAGTACGGGCTGCAGCTGCGGGAGGAGTTCGAGGCCCGCACCGGTGAGGTGTGGCCGCTCAACGTCGGCCAGGTCTACACCACGCTGCAGCGGCTGGAACGTGACGGGCTGGTCGAGTCGGACGGTGACGGGGACGACGGCCCGCAGAAGGGCTTCCGGATCACCTCCGACGGCGCCACGGAACTGGCCGGATGGCTGCGCACCCCGCCCGACCTGGCCTCACCGCCGCGCGACGAGCTGGTGATGAAGGTGCTGGTGGCGCTGCGGGTACCCGGCACCGACGTGCACGAGGTGATCCAGGTCCACCGGCGCTATCTGGTGGAGCTGATGCAGCAGTGGACCCGCATCAAGGAAGCCGAAGCCGAGTCCGACCTGGGCCTGGCCCTGGTGGTCGACGCCGAGCTCTTCCGGCTCGATGCGGTGATCCGGTGGCTGGACACGGCCGACGGGCGGCTCAAGCGCGCCGCCGCCGACCCGCCCCAGCCCGCGCCCGCGCCTCTGCCCCGGCTGCGGCGCCGGGTGGGGACGCGGTCATGAGCAGCGCAATGCTCGGACTGCGAACGGGAGACGGGGCGATGACCGTGCTGGAACTGAGGGACGTGTCCAAGTCCTACGGGCAGGAAGCTGGCCGGGTGGAGGCCCTCCGCGGGGTGGACCTGACCGTCGAGGCCGGGCGGGATGGTGGCGGTGATGGGCCCGAGCGGCTCGGGCAAGTCCACGCTGCTGACGATCGCCGGCAGCCTGGAGGAGCCCAGCAGCGGGGAGGTGCTGATCGACGGGGCGCCGCTGTCCCGGATGTCACGCAACGACAAGGCGCGGCTGCGGCGGCGCACGGTCGGGTACGTGTTCCAGGACTTCAACCTGCTGCCCGGGCTGACCGTGGCCGAGAACGTGGCCCTGCCGCTGGAGCTGGACGGCATGGGCGCCCGCAAGGCGCGCAGGGCGGCCGAGCAGGCGCTGGACGGCCTCGGCCTGCGGCGACAGGGCGTCCGGTTCCCCAGCGAGCTGTCCGGTGGTGAGCGCCAGCGGGTCGCGATCGCCCGCGCGGTGGTGGGGGACCGCCGCCTGCTGCTGGCCGACGAGCCGTCTGGCGCGCTGGACTCGGTGAACGCGGAAGCGGTCATGCGGCTGATCCACGAGGCGTGCAAGCGCGGGGTGGCCGCCGTGGTGGTGACCCACGACGCGCAGCTGGCGTCCTGGGCCGACCGGGTGGTGTTCCTGCGTGACGGGCGCGTCGTCGACCAGACCGCCCCGCTGCCCGGCCCCGAGTCCCTGCTCACGCCGGGCCAGACTCCATGACCACGGCGCTGCGGGAACGCCCCGCGCCGGCGGGAGCACCGGGTAACGGGGGCGTTCCCGCCCGGCGCGCGGTCATCCGCTGGGCCTGGCGGCTGCTGCGCCGCGAGTGGCGCCAGCAGCTGCTGGTCCTCGGGCTCGTCACGGTCGCGGTGGCGGCCACCATCGTCGGGGCGGCGGTGGCCACCACCACGCCCCCGGCGGCCAACGCGGGTTTCGGCACCGCCCAGGACCAGGCCACGTTCCAGGCCCCCGACCCCCACCTGGCCAGCCAGATCGCCGCGCTGCGGCACCGCTTCGGCCGGGTCGACGTCATCGAGAACCAGGCCGTCGCCATCCCGGGCTCGATCAACACCTTCGACCTGCGCGCGCAGAACCCGCACGGCCCGTACGGCCAGCCGATGCTCTCCCTGGTCAGCGGGCACTACCCGGCCGGCCCGGGCCAGGTGGCGGTGACCAGCGGGGTGGCCGCCGCCTTCCACCTCAGGGTCGGTGACCTCTGGCGCAGCGGCGGCACGGCCCGGCGGGTCACCGGCATCGTGCAGAACCCGCAGAGCCTGCTGGACGAGTTCGCGCTCGTCGTCCCGGGCCAGGTCACCGCGCCGAGCCAGGTCACCGTCCTGTTCGACGCGCACGGGCGTGCGCCCCGCGTCCACATCGGGCCGTACGTGTCCACGCCGCACTCGGCGTCGTCGGGCAACGTGCTGAACCCGGAGACGATCGTGCTCGCCCTGGCCACCGTCGGCATGCTGCTCATCGCCCTGGTGGGGATCGGCGGCTTCACGGTGCTCGCGCAGCGCCGGCTGCGATCCCTGGGGCTGCTGGCCGCCCAGGGGGCCACCGACCAGGAACATCCGTCTCGTGGTCCGGGCCAACGGCGTGCTGGTGGGCGTCCTCGGCGCGGTGGCCGGGTTCGTGCTCGGCCTGGCCGCCTGGCTGGCCTACCGGCCGAGCGTCGAGTCGGATGCGCATCACGTGATCGGCGCCTTCCAGCTGCCGTGGACCGTGATCGGCGTGGCCCTGGCCCTCGCCGTCATCGCCACCTATTTCGCCGCCGCCCGGCCAGCCCGGGCGATCACCCGGATCCCGGTCGTGACCGCCCTGTCCGGGCGGCCCGCGCCGCCCAAGCAGGTCCACCGCTCGGCGCTGCCCGGCCTGATCCTGCTCGTCGGGGCCGCGGCCCTGTTTGCCTACTCCGGCACGACCAACGGCAACGGCAGCGGAGCGCTCGTACTCGTCCTCGGCTTCGTCGCCCTGATCGCGGCGGTGATCCTGCTGGCCCCGGCCTGCCTCACGCTGCTGGCCAGGCTGGGCCGCCGGGCCCCGATCGCGGCCCGGCTGGCCCTGCGTGACCTGGCCCGGTACCGGGCCCGCTCAGGCTCAGCCCTCGCCGCCATCACCCTCGGCGTGCTGATCGCCGTGCTGGTCAGCGTGCTGTCCGCGCAGCGCTTCGGCAACGTCCTCGACTACGCCGGGCCCAACGTGGCGTCGGATCAGCTCATCGTCTACACGCCCAACGGCCCGTACGGTGGAGGCGGTCCGGGCAACGGGCCCAGCGGCCCGGTGACCGCGAGCAAGCTGGCGTCGATGGCCAAGGCGGCGCACGGCATCGCGGCCGCGCTCGGCTCGCACGAGGTCGTCGAGCTTGAGTCGGCCAGTGCCTCGCTGAACCACGCCGCGTCGGGCCGTCAGTGGTCCGGGCCGGTCTATGTCGCCACCCCGCAGCTGCTCCGCGCCTTTGGCATCACCGCCTCGCAGGTCAGTCCCCGCGCCGACATTCTCAGCATGCGGCCCGGGCTGTCCGGCATCACCAAGATGCAACTCATCTACGGCGCCGGGCAAGGCGGCCACATCGGCCCGGGCGGCGGCAACGGCCCAGGCAGCCAGCAATCGTTCCCGTGCCCGAAGAACCAGTGCCTGGCCAACCCGGTGATCCAGGAGGTCAGCGCGCTTCCGTCCGGCACGTCGGCGCCCAACACCGTGATCACCGAGCACGCCATCAGCACGCTCCACCTGCGGTCCAGCGTGTCGGCGGACGGCTGGCTCATCCAGACGCCGAACCCGCCCACCGCCGCGCAGATCACCAACGCCCGGCTCGCCGCCGCCGCGGCCGGCCTGACCATCGAAACCAAGAACAGCATCCCGTCGGTGGCGGTGATCATCAACTGGGCGACCGTGTTCGGCATCGTGCTGGCGCTGGGCATCCTGGCCATGACGGTCGGCCTCATCCGCAGCGAGACCGCTGGCGACCTGCGCACGCTGGCCGCCACCGGGGCCAGCGGCTGGACCCGCCGCACCCTGACCGGGGTCACGGCGGGTGCCCTCGGCCTGGCCGGCGCGGTGCTCGGCACGGTGGCGGCCTATACCGCCGCCATCGGCTACGCCTGGGACAACAAGCTCGACGGCCTCTCCGAGCTGACCAGCGTGCCCACCACCAGCCTGCTGCTCATCCTGGTCGGCATGCCGCTCGCCGCCGCGGTGGCCGGCTGGCTGCTCGCGGGCCGGGAACCGGCCGCCATGGCGCACCAGCCGATGGAATGAGGGCGGAGTCAGCCAGGCCGCCCGATCTGACCGTGGCGTCACGGCAGTCGGCGTCACGGCAGGGTCATCACGACTGAAGGCATGACGACTGGGCGCATCACGCGAGGGCACGGCGCAGGCGTGACTCGAGGTCCGGGCGGTTGACCTGCCCGACCTCGACCGCCGAGCAGCCCACCCACTCCGCGGCCTCGCGCAGCGCCCGGGCCATCGGCGCGACGGCGGCGGCCGAGTCCAGCGAGAGCTGCCGGGCGACCAGCGTCTGGCCCTGGCGGACCGGATCGACCCGGCCGACCAGGCGGCCCCCGGCCAGCAGCGGCATGGCGTAGTACCCGTGCACCCGCTTGGCCTTGGGCACGTAGGCCTCCAGGCTGTGCTCGAAGCCGAACATCCGCCGGGTCCGCTTGCGGTCCCACAGCAGGGAGTCGAACGGCGAGAGCAGGGTGACCCGGTGCCGGCCACGCGGCGCCTCGGCCAGCGCCGCCGGGTCGGCCCAGCCCGGCACCACGGTGCTGGCCGCCTTCCGGCCCGCCCCCGCCGCAGGGACCTCGATCTCGACCGGGGTCAGGCCGGCGGCCAGCGCGGACTCCGCGGCGAGTTCCGCGTGCCGGGCCTGGCGGTCGGTCAGCTCGCGCAGCCGGTGGTAGTCGATCAGGTCCGCGCGGGTGACCACGCCGAGCGCCCGGGCCGCCACCCCGGCCAGGTGGGCCAGGCATTCGGCGTCGGCCGGATCGCGGTCCAGCAGCTCGCTGGGCAGCACGCGCTCGGGCAGGTCATACACGCGGCGCCAGCCGTCCCGGCGGACGCAGATCACCTCGCCCACATCCAGCAGCCACTCCACGGCGATCTTCGTTTCCGACCAGTCCCACCAGGGACCGCCCGCCTTGGCCCCGCCGAGCTGGGTGGCGTTCAGCGGCCCTTCGGCGCGCAGCCGGGCCAGCACCTCGGCGCAGGTGCGCTCGTGGCTCTGATGCCAGCGCTTGCCCCGGGCGCGCAGCGCGCGGCGGCGGAACGCGTACCAGGGCCACTCCTCCAGGGGCAGGATGCAGGCCGCGTGCGACCAGTACTCGAAGGCGGCCGGCTGGCGCGGGTGCCAGTAGGCGCGCTCGATCCGCTCCCGGGGCACCGGGCCGAGCCGGGCGTACGCGACGAGTTCGTGGGAGCGGGCCAGCACGCTGATGGTGTCCAGCTGCACCGCGCCCAGCCGCCGCAGCATGGCCGGCACGCCGCCGCGGCGGCCGTCGGCGCCCAGCAACCCCTGCGCGCGCAGGGTGAGCAGCCGGGCCTCGTCGGCGGACACGGACAGCTGGGGGGCTGGCAGGACAACGCTCGTCACAAAACGTGCAGCCTAACCGGGGGCACCGACATTCCGGCAGTCCCGGGCGCACCGGCATCCCGGCGCCCGGGCACCGCTACCGGGCCGGCCCGGTTTTAGTACCAGTCTTCGAAGATGTTGGTGGAGGCGGCCAGCAGGCCGCCGACCACGACCAGGCCCAGCCCGGTCCAGAACAGCCACCAGATCGTGCCGAAGACGAGGGCCAGGCCGCCGACCAGGAAGCCCAGCATGATGATGCTGACGGCTACCCAGGACACCGGGCGCCCGTGGAACGGCTCATAGTGCCCGGGGCTGGCGGGCGCGATGTCGCTGTGGGCGCCCTCTTCCATCCCAGCGCCGGACCTGACGTCCATCCCCACCTGGTCCGTCATGAGCGCCGCTCCTCTCCTCGTCCACCGGTTCCGCGCCACGTCTCACCGCCGGGGCGGGCAGCCGCCGCCACGCCGGGCGGGGACTGCCACCGCTGGTACATATTGTGGCGGGAAACCCCGCCCCGTCCGCATCCGGCCCCCCGGAATGCGTGCCGGGGCCGGGCGCGTTCTATAACGCAGGTTAGACACGCCACGGGCCAGGCCGGGCGCGCTCGCACGCGACAGCGTAGCGGGATGGCGCCCGGGCCGGGTATGCAGGCGGCGCGTAACCGGCGCCGGACCAGCCCCGGGTCACCGTGCGCTGCGGGCAACTTTCCCGGATTGTGAACGTTCCTTCCCGGGATCGGGAACCCTGGCGCAGCTGTGACGTTCTCAGATCAGCAACGTTCCGGCCGGGGTCCTCGCGTGCGGCTCGGTTTCGTTGCGTGTCTCGCCTACCATGACATGTGACGGGTGGCACCGGTGCGCCACTGACTGTCGTCCGCCCGGCGGGCCGCGTGACTGGCCGCCACCGGCAGGTCGGCAGCCGTCCGCCCGGCAGCCACCCGGCAGGCCAGTCCGCTGGCCGGCAGCCCGGGCGGCGATGTTCCGGCCGCTGTGCCAGCAGGGCTGCCGACCCAAGGCCAGCCCACCCAGGGCTAGCCGACCACGAGGTTCCGGGTAGCCGGCCACGATCCGCGAGGAGCGCGACAAGAAGTGCCAGCCATCATCGACAGTGTCCTGCGTGCAGGTGAGGGCAAGACCCTGCGCAAGCTCAAGCGGATCGCGGACCAGGTCAACTCGATCGAAGAGGACTTCGCCGCGCTGAGCGACGCCGAGCTGCGCGCCATGACCGACGAGTTCCGGCAGCGGCTGGCCGACGGGGAGACCCTCGACGACCTGCTGCCCGAGGCGTTCGCCACGGTCCGCGAGGCGGCCAGCCGGACGCTGGGCCAGCGGCACTTCGATGTGCAGCTGATGGGCGGGGCCGCGCTGCACATGGGCAACATCGCCGAGATGAGGACCGGCGAGGGCAAGACCCTGACCTCGGTGCTGCCCGCCTACCTCAACGCGCTGAGCGGCGAGGGCGTGCACGTCGTCACGGTCAACGACTACCTGGCCAAGCGTGACTCTGAGTGGATGGGCCGGGTGCACCGCTTCCTGGGGCTCGAGGTGGGCGTGATCCTGGCCCAGCAGCCGCCGGAGGACCGCCGCAAGCAGTACGAGGCCGACATCACCTACGGCACCAACAACGAGTTCGGCTTCGACTACCTGCGCGACAACATGGCCTGGGGCCTGGAGGAGTGCGTCCAGCGGGGGCACCACTTCGCGATCGTGGACGAGGTCGACTCGATCCTGATCGACGAGGCGCGGACCCCGCTGATCATCAGCGGCCCGGCCGAGCAGAGCGCCCGCTGGTACACGGAGTTCGCCAAGATCGTCCCCCGGCTGCGCCGGGGTGAGGACGGCGAGGGCGACTACGAGGTCGACGAGAAGAAGAAGACGGTCGGCATCATGGAGTCCGGGGTGGAGAAGGTCGAGGACTATCTCGGCATCGAAAACCTCTACGACCCGGTCAACACGCCCCTGGTCAGCTTCCTGAACAACGCGATCAAGGCGAAGGAGCTGTACAAGAAGGACAAGGACTACGTCGTGGTCAACGGCGAGGTCCTGATCGTGGACGAGTTCACCGGCCGGATGCTGCACGGCCGCCGCTACAACGAGGGCATGCACCAGGCCATCGAGGCCAAGGAAGGCGTGCAGATCCAGAACGAGAACCAGACCCTGGCCACGATCACGCTGCAGAACTACTTCCGGCTCTACGACAAGCTGGCCGGGATGACCGGCACGGCCATGACCGAGGCGAACGAGTTCGCCCAGATCTACAAGCTCGGCGTGGTGCCGATCCCGACCAACAAGCCGATGATCCGGCTCGACGTCGCCGACGTGGTCTACCAGACGGTGCAGGCCAAGTTCGAGGCGGTCGTCGACGACATCGCCGAGCGGCAGCGCAACGGCCAGCCGGTGCTGGTCGGCACGACCAGCGTGGAGAAGTCCGAGATCCTGTCCCGGATGCTCAAGCAGCACGGTGTGCCGCACGAGGTGCTGAACGCCAAGTACCACGAGCGTGAGGCGGCGATCATCGCCCAGGCCGGCCGCAAGGGCGCGGTCACCGTGGCCACCAACATGGCCGGCCGCGGCACCGACATCATGCTGGGCGGCAACCCCGACTTCATCGCGGACATCGAGCTGCACCAGCGCGGCCTGTCCCCGGTGGACACGCCCGAGGACTACGAGGCGGCGTGGGCCGAGGCGGTGGACAAGGCCAAGGCGGCGGTGGCCGAGGAGCACGAGGAGGTCGTCGAGGCCGGCGGCCTGTACGTGCTGGGCACCGAGCGGCACGAGTCGCGCCGCATCGACAACCAGCTGCGCGGCCGGTCCGGGCGCCAGGGCGACCCGGGCGAGTCCCGGTTCTACCTGTCCCTCGAGGACGACCTGATGCGGATGTTCAACGCGGACAAGGTCGCGCACTTCATGGAGTGGCTGAAGACGCCGCCGGACGTGCCGATCGAGTCCAAGGCCGTGACCCGGTCCATCCGGTCCGCGCAGACCCAGGTCGAGCAGCAGAACTTCGAGATCCGCAAGGACGTGCTCAAGTACGACGACGTGATGAACCGGCAGCGCAAGGTGATCTACGCCGAGCGCCGCCGGGTCCTCGAGGGGGCGGACCTGCACGAGCAGATCCGGGAGATGATCGACGAGGTCATCGAGGGCTACGTCGCCGGGGCGACCAGCGAGGGGTTCGCCGAGGAGTGGGACCTCGACAAGCTGTGGACCGCGCTCCAGACGCTCTACCACCCCAAGCTGACCATGGCCGAAGCGGTGGACGAGGCCGGCGGCGAGCAGGGCATGTCCGCCGAGTCCCTGGCCGAGGTCATCCGGGTCAACGCCCAGGAGAGCTACGACCAGCGCGAGGAGGAGCTGACCCCGGAGATCATGCGGGAGCTGGAGCGCCGGGTCGTGCTCGCGGTGCTGGACCGCAAGTGGCGCGAGCACCTCTACGAGATGGACTACCTGCGCGAGGGCATCGGGCTGCGGGCCTGGGCCCAGCGTGACCCGCTGGTGGAGTACCAGCGCGAGGGCTTCGACATGTTCAACGCCATGATGGAGGGCATCAAGGAGGAGTCGGTCGGCTACCTGTTCAACCTCCAGGTCGAGATGCAGGAGAACCCGATCGTCGAGGAGGCGGCCGGCCCCGCGGGCGTGGCGGCCGCGAGCCAGCCCGCGGTAGCCGCTGCCCCGGCGGCGCCGCCCGCGAACGGCACCGCGCCGCGACCGGCAGAGAACCAGCCGCAGCGCAACCGCGCCGGCGGCCAGTCCCGGACCCAGGCGCGCGGCCGGGCGGGGAACGGCCAGCCAGGCGGGGCGCACGCCGCACCGCGCGCGGGCGCGCGCACGCCGCGCCGGCCCCGGGCGAGGCGCCGGCGGTGGTGGCGCCCGGGCTGCAGCGGCCGAAGCGGCCGTCCCGGCTGCAGTACTCGGCGCCGTCCGCCGACGAGCCGGGCCAGGTGGAGCAGCACGCCGCCGCCTCCGCCGCCGGTGACCAGTTCAGCCGGGTCGGCCGCAACGACCTGTGCCCCTGCGGGTCGGGCCGCAAGTACAAGCGCTGCCACGGCGACCCCCGCAACCGCGCCGAGGGCTGAGTGGCTGGCCCGCACGGCCGGTGCGGGCCAGCCGGCCCGCCTGCGCGTGCCTCCTGACGCTCTAGGCGGCCTCCACGTCGGTGCACAGCCAGCGGGGTCTGCGGGGCTGGTGACCGGGCAGGGCGCGGGGTGGCGGGGTGTGTTCCAGCCGCACGGCCAGGGCCCGGACCCGGGGCCCGAAGCTGACCACCACGGTCATCTCGATCACCCCGGACGCGGGCCGGAACGCCACCACCCGGCGTAGCTGGGGTCGCTGGCCGGCCGCGAGCATCGGGCCCAGCCGCTGAATCCGGGCCCGGGTCCGCTCGGTGGTCCAGGTCGTCATCTGCCGGGGTGGCCGGGATCCGGCCAGCGTCTCGACGAGCACCTGCGCGAACTGGCCTGGCCAGCTGCCGTCCCCCGGCGGAAGCCGGCCGGGGATGGCGGCGGGGCCGGCTCATCGCCGGGCTGGTCCCGCTGGCCGGCCGGGAGCCGCTCGCCGGCCTGGTCCCGTTCGCCGGGCTGGCCTGGCTGCCCGCCTGGGCGGCGGCGGGCCCGGCCAGGGCGGCCTGGCTGGCCGGGGCGGTCCGACCGGCGGGGGCGGTAACAGCTCGTCGTCGTAGGGCGGGGCGGAGTCGGGGATGGGGCACAGGCGGACCGCGTCCGGGTCGGGCAGCGGCGGTCCGGGTATCCGCGGGCACGCGCGCCGGCCGCCGCCCGGCCCGGGACCTGGCCTGCCCCTGGGTGGCTGCGAGGGCGTAGTAGGCATGGGACCTCCCGGAAATCGGCGACGGAACGCGGTCTGCTGACGGTGCGCGGCGGCGGGGCCATCCCGGGCTCCGCGCCGCACTCTTGAGTTGTACCGGCCGCCAGTGACATTTCCGGTGCCGTCTTCCGCCGCATGGCGCGGATCGCGCGTAATCATGGGAGACTGTGCCCGCTGCCGGGCGGGAATGTGCCTGCCCGGGACTCGGTTGCAGGAAGAGCCGGGTATCGGGACCGAGCCCGGACCTGCCGTCTCAGGAGAGTTGCCTTGTCGCTTCCACCGCTGGTCGAACCGGCTGCTGAGCTGACCGTGGACGAAGTCCGCCGCTACTCGCGCCACCTGATCATCCCGGACGTCGGGATGACCGGGCAAAAGCGGCTCAAGAACGCCAAGGTGCTCTGCGTGGGTGCCGGCGGCCTTGGTTCCCCTGCCCTGCTGTACCTGGCCGCGGCGGGCGTGGGCACGCTGGGCATCGTGGACTTCGACGTGGTCGACGAGTCCAACCTGCAGCGCCAGGTCATCCACGGTCAGTCCGACATAGGCCGGCCCAAGGCCGAGTCCGCGCGGGACAGCATCCGTGAGATCAACCCGTACGTGAACGTGATCGTGCACCAGGAGCGCCTCGACTCCGACAACGCGATGCAGATCTTCGCCGACTACGACCTGATCGTGGACGGCACGGACAACTTCGCGACCCGGTACCTGGTCAACGACGCCTGCGTCCTGCTCGGCAAGCCGTACGTGTGGGGCTCCATCTACCGCTTCGACGGCCAGGCCAGCGTGTTCTGGGCCGAGTACGGCCCCTGCTACCGCTGCCTGTACCCGGAGCCGCCGCCGCCGGGCATGGTTCCGTCCTGCGCCGAGGGCGGCGTGCTGGGCGTGCTCTGCGCCTCCATCGGCTCCATCCAGGTCAACGAGGCCATCAAGCTCATCACCGGGATCGGCGAGCCGCTGGCCGGCCGCCTGATGATCTACGACGCCCTGGAGATGACCTACCGCTCGGTCAAGGTCCGCAAGGACCCCGAGTGCCCGGTCTGCGGCAAGAACCCGACGGTCACCGAGCTGATCGACTACGAGGAGTTCTGCGGCGCGGTGTCCGAGGAGGCCCAGGAGGCCGCGGCCGGATCCACCATCACCGCCCGCCAGCTCAAGGACATGCAGGACGCGGACGAGAACATCTTCCTGGTGGACGTGCGCGAGCCCAACGAGTACGAGATCGTCTCGATCCCGGGCTCGGTGCTCATCCCCAAGGGCGAGTTCCTGTCCGGGGCCGCGCTGGAGCGCCTCCCGCAGGACAAGCGGGTGGTCCTGCACTGCAAGTCCGGGGCCCGGTCGGCGGAATGCCTGGCCATCGTGAAGAACGCCGGGTTCTCCGACGCGGTGCACGTCGGCGGCGGCGTGCTCTCCTGGGTCGCCACGATCGACCCGTCGCTGCCCTCGTACTGATCCCGCACTCAGGCTGATCCGGGGCCGGGCCCGCGCGAGCGGGCCCGGCCCGTCGGCCTCTCCAGGCCCATAACCTGCCCTTATCCGGGCAACCTCAGCGTGCGCCCGGTGCCGGGGGACGGCCAGGCCGTACCATTCCGCGTGTGGCTATGCATCCGGCGACTCCGGGTGGCGGCGGCGACCCGGCGCCGGAGGGAACCAGCGCGGCGGAGCAGCAGCCGCATGCCTCACCGTCCGTGGCGGGCCCCGCCGCGCAGCGCGCACGCCGCCCCGCCCAGCCAGGAACGCCGGCGCTACCGGCTCGTCCTGGTGGGCTTCGTGCTCGCGCTGATCGGCCTGCGCGCGTCCGATCGGCTCGGTCGTGCTGCACGTGCTGCCCCGCACGTTCAGCCGGCGACAGCAGCAGCAGCTCGCCGCCTGGGAGATCGGCAAGCGCTGGCGGACCTGGCCCGCGGGCCGGATCTTCCCCGCGGTCATCCCGTACCAGGTGCCCGCCACGGCGCTGGACAGCGGCAGCCCGGCCCAGCTGTCCGCCACCCGGATCGGCATCGCCCCGGCGGCCTCCTGCCCGTCCGCGACCGGCCCGAAGGCCCGGCCGGTGCTGGCCCGGCAGCACTGCACCGACCGTGCTGCGGGCCACCTACCAGGACTCGACCGGAGCCTTCGCGGTCACCGTCGGGATCGCGGTACTGCCCAGCCCGGGCCAGGCCAGCCACGCCCTTGCGCGCGCTGCCCGCACGGGCCGCGTCGGCCGGGGTGCGCGCCGTCCCGTTCGGTCACACGCTGGCTGCCTCATTCAGCGACGCGGCGCGCCAGCTGTCCGATATCTCCGCGGCCGGCCCCTACCTGATCATGTCCACCGTCGGCTACGCGGACGGCAGGCACCGGGTCCGCGAGTCAGCCGATCCCTACGACAAGGACGAGATGCTGAGCGTCGCGGACGGGATATCGGACTGGATCGGCGCGCGGATCGGCGCGTCCCCGCCTCCCGCGAGCTGCCCGGGCGGACCGGCATGCTGAACGCCCCCCGGTGGCCGCGGCGGGCTGCGGCCAGCCTGCTCATGCTGGCCTTGCTGGGAGCGGCGGTGGCCGCGGCCGCGGCTCCCGGCCGGAGCCGACACCGTGCGCGACGCGCAGATGTGGGTCCTCGACGCGGTCAGCGCGCCGTCCGCCTGGCCGATGACCAAGGGACAGGGCGCGACCGTCGCCGTGATCGACAGCGGGGTCAACCCGGACGTGTCGGACCTGGCCGGCTCGGTCATCACCGGCCCCGACCTGACCGGCGTGCACACCCCGCCCGGCAACCCGAACTGGGGCGTGCACGGCACCTGGATGGCCTCGCTGATCGCCGGGCACGGGCACGACGGCGGCGGCAGCGGCATCGTGGGCGTGGCCCCGGCGGCCAAGGTGCTCTCGATCCGGGTCGTGACCGACCGGCACGACCCCGGCTACTCCGCCTACGAGCACGAGTCGGACAGCCGGGTGCAGGACGCGCTGGCCCAGGCCATCACCTACGCGATCAAGCACCAGGTCGAGCGTGATCAGCATGTCGCTGGGGTACGGCGAGCCCAGCGCGGTGGTCCGGATCGGCCCTGCAGAACGCGCTGGATCACGGCATCGTCGTGGTCGCCTCGTCCGGCAACTCAGGCAACTCGGCCCCGGTCAGCGCGACCGGCCAGGCCCCGTACTCGTTCCCCGCCGACTACCCTGGCGTGCTCGGCGTGGCCGCGGTGAGCCGCAGCGGCTCGGCGGCCGGCTTCTCCAGCGACAACCTGTCCGTTCAGGTCGCCGCGCCCGGGGTCAACGTGCCCGCCCAGGGCCGGGACGGGCAGTACTGGCTGGTCAGCGGGACCAGCCCGGCCTGTGCGCTGACGGCGGGGGTCGCCGCCCTGATCAAGGCCAGGTACCCCGGCCTGGCCCCGGCCCTGGTCGTGCAGGCCATCACCTCCAGCACCCAGAACCGGCCGCCCGGCGGCTACGACAACAAGATCGGATTCGGCACCGTGGACGCGGCCGCCGCGCTGACCGTCGCCGGGAAGCTGGCTGTCCAGTCGCGCAGCCAGGCGGGCGCGGCCACCACGCTGCACTTCGGCGGCGGCGCCGCGGCCGTGCCCGGCGGTGCCGATCGCCCCGCGGGGCGCGGCCGGGCTGGTCGTGGCGTGCCTGTTCACGGCCGGCTTTCCTGGTCGCGACCGGCCTGGCCGGGAGCGGCTGGTGGCCCTGCGGCGGTCCCTGTCCCGGGGGCATCACGCGGCGGACCGGGCGCCCCAGCCGGTCTGGCCCGGTCCGCGGGTCCACGCCACCTGGCCGGACCGGCCGGACCCGGCCTGAGCGCGGAGCAGGCCGTCGGGTCTGCGGACCGGGAGCCAGCTGGCCGTCCTGGCCCGACCCCAGCTCGTGACCGGGGAGCCCAGCCTGGAAGAACCGGGTCAGCTGCCAGACTTCGCCAGCCGGGTGCTCGACGTCGCCGACTCGATCCCGCCCGGCCGGGTCATGTCCTACGGCGACGTGGCCGAGTACCTGGGACAGGGCGGCCCCCGCCAGGTCGGCCGGGTCATGGCCCTGTGGGGCGGCAGCGCAGCCGTGGTGGCGGGTGGTGCACGCCGACGGGTCCCTGGTGCGCGGGCACGAGCGGGCCGCGCTCGAGCGCTACCGCGCCGAGGGCACCCCGCTGCGCCCGTCCGCAGCCGGGCCGCCGTCCCGGGTGGACATGCGCCTGGCCCGCTGGGCTGGCGAGGGAACGTAGCCGGCCCGGCGCTGGAGAACGTCCGGCCCGGGCACGCTAGCCGGCCTGGCCCGCCAGCTACTCCTTCCGCCCACTGCCGGACAAATCGCCCCGACACCCGGTGAACCTGACTGCAGATGTCGGTGCCCTCTGCTGGAATGCTGGTCGATGGACCATCACCCGGATGCCTACCGGCTGCTCCGCCGGCCCACGCCGCCGGCCGATCCGCCGCGCCTCGACGCCGCCCAGCAGGCCGTGGTGGCGCACGCGGGCGGCCCGCTGCTCGTGCTGGCCGGCCCGGGCACCGGCAAGACCACCGCGATCGTCGAGGCGGTGACGGAGCGGATCACCGAGCGGCGGATCGACCCGGAACGGGTGCTGGTCCTGACCTTCAGCCGCAAGGCCGCGCAGGAGCTGCGGGAGCGCATCACCACCCGGCTGCGCCGGACCACCCGCCAGCCGCTGGCGCTGACCTTCCACAGCTACGCCTACGCCCTGGTCCGGCGGGAGTTCGTGCTGGCCGGGGACGTCCCGCCGACCCTGCTGTCCGGCCCCGAGCAGCTGCTGGAGGTCCGGCGGATGCTGCGCGGGGAGGCGGCCGGCGGCGAGCCGGCGGCCGCTGAGCCCTGGCCGGAGCGGCTCCGCGCCGGCCCTGGGCACCCGGGGCTTCGCCACCGAGCTGCGTGATTTCCTGCTCCGCGCGGCCGAGCGCGGGCTGGACGGGCGGGGCCTGGCCCGGCTGGGCCGAGCGCACGGCCGGGACGACTGGGTGGCGGCGGGCGGCTTCCTGGACCGCTACATCGCGCGCTTCGACCTGGCCCCGGTCCCGGCCTACGACTACGCGGAGATCGTCCGGATCGCCGCCGCGCTGCTGAGCCGGGCGGCGACCCGGGACCGTGAGCGCAAGGCCTACGACGTGGTGCTGGTGGACGAGTACCAGGACACCGACCCGGCCCAGGAGGCACTGCTGCACGCGCTGGCCGGGGACGGCCGCGAGCTCATCGCGGTCGGTGACCCGGACCAGTCCATCTACGCGTTCCGCGGCGCCGACGTGCACGCGATGGGGCGCTTCCCGGACCTGTTCCGGACCCCCGACGATCGCCCGGCCAGCGTCATCGCGCTGCGGACCTGCCGCCGCAGCGGCCCCGTGCTGCTCGCCGCCTCGCGCCGGGTGGCCGGCCCGGCTGCCCGCCGCGGCTGGCCTGTCGCTGCTGGAGGGGCCAGGGCAGGCCGGCCCGCCGGCCCCGGCGGCATCGGCATCGGGCCCGGCCGGCCGGGGCCACCGCGATCTGCTCCCGCTGGCCACCGCGGCGCCCGGGTCGGTCCGGATCCTGGTGGCGTCCAGCGCCAGCCAGGAAGCCGCCGTGATCGCGGATACCTTGCGCCGGGCTCATCTGGTCGACGGCGTCCCCTGGTCCTCCATGGCGGTACTGGTGCGCTCGGCCACCCGCCAGGTTCCGTTGTTGCGCCGCGCTCTGGCGACGGGAGGCGTCCCTGCGGTCGTGGCGGGCGATGAGCTGCCGCTGGCCGCGGAGCCGGGTGCGCGGCCGCTGCTCGCGCTGCTGCGCTGCGCGCTGCAGCCGGGCGCGCTGGACGAGGACGCCGCGGCCGAGCTGCTGACCGGGCCGCTGGGCGGGACGGACGCGGTGGGCCTGCGGCGGCTGCGCCGCTCGCTGCACGCCGCCGACATCGCCGCCGGGCTGCCCCCGGGTAATCAGCCGCTGGCCAGCGCGCTGCGCGACCCCCGCCAGCTGAGCCTGCTCGGCGGGCCCCCGGCCGCCGCGGCGCGGCGGGTGGCCACGCTGCTCGAGCTGGCCCGGCGCACCGCCGAGGGTGCGACCACGCCGGACGGAGTTCCCGGCCCCGCCTACGACGTGCTCTGGGCGATCTGGGACGCGTCCGGGCTCGGCCCCGGCGTGGCAGGCAGCGAGCGCCGCCGGGGGAGCCCGCGGCGCCGCGGCCGACCGGGATCTGGACGCCGTGGTGGCCCTGTTCGACGCGGCATCCCGGTTCGCGGCCCGGCTGCCGCCCGGCTCGCCCTCGCTGTTCCTGGACAGCATGGGCGGCCAGGAGATCCCCGGCGACACGCTGGCCGACCGTGCGCCGGAGGGCGAAGCGGTGCGCATCCTCACCGCGCACCGCTCCAAGGGCCTGGAATGGGACCTGGTCGTGGTGGCCGGAGTGCAGGAGGGCACCTGGCCCGACCTGCGGATGCGGTCCTCGCTGCTGGGCATGGACGAACTGGTCGACGCGGTGGACGCCCAGGCCGGGAGCGGACCGCCCGGGGCCAGCGACGCGGCGGCCGCGGCGCTGGTGTCCAAGCTGCTCGACGAGGAACGCCGCCTGTTCTACGTGGCGGCGACCCGGGCCAGGCACACCCTCGTGGTCACCGCGGCCGGCGGGGAGGACAGCGAGGACCGGCCGTCCCGGTTCCTGGCCGAGCTGGCCGGCGACGACGTGGAGATCGAGCCGGTCGCGTCGGCCGGGCGGCACTGGCTCTCGCTGCCCGCGCTGACCGCCGAGCTGCGCCACGCGGCGGCCGACCCGGGCCGGCCGCGGGCGGTCCGGGCCGCTGCCGCGGCCCAGCTGGCCCGGCTCGCCGCGGCCGGGGTCCGCGGCGCGCACCCGCGGCAGTGGTACGCGCTGACCACGCTGTCCGATCCCGGCCCGCTCACCGGCGGGACCATCCAGTTGTCCCCGTCCCAGGTCGAGTCGTTCACCAAGTGCGGGCTGCGCTGGCTGCTGGAGGCCGCGGCCGGGGCCGGCACCTCGGACGTGCTGCGGCATCTGGGCACCGTCATCCACGCGGCGGCCGTGCTGGCCGCCGAGGGCACCGCGGAGGCGGGAATCGAGGAGCGGATCGACGACATCTGGCACCACCTGGACTTCGGCAGCGCCTGGTACAACGACAAGCAGCGGGAGCTCGCGCGCCGCATGGTGGCCCGGTTCCTGGCCTGGCACCGGGGCAACCCCCGCGAGCTGGTCGCGGTGGAGCAGGCCCTGCGGGTCCGGATCGGCCAGGTGGAGATCACCGGGCGGGTGGACCGGCTGGAGCGCGACGAGCACGGCGGCGGCGTCATCGTGGACCTGAAGACCGGCTCGTCCAAGCCCGCCGACGCGGACCTGGACCGCAATCCGCAGCTCGGCGTCTACCAGCTGGCGGTGCTGCTGGGCGCGTTCGAGCAGTTCGGCCTGGTCGAGCCGGGTGGTGCCGAGCTGGTGCAGGTGGGCAAGGCGGGCCTGAAGGCGGAGGTCAAGGTGCAGCGGCAGCGGGCGCTCGGTGACGACCCGGAGCCGGGCTGGGCGGCCCGGCTGGTCGAGACGGTGGCGGCGGGCATGACCGGCCCGGTGTTCGGCGCGACCGTGAACCCCGGCTGCCGGATCTGCCCGGTCCGGACCTGCTGCCCGGTGCACCCCGACGGCGTTCAGGTGACGCCGTGAACTCCAGCCCCGTCATGGCCGGCCCAGCGGATCCCGGCGCCGCGGATCCCGGCCCCGCGAAGCCGGCCTGACCAAGGCCAGCCCGGTGCACTACAGCCCCGTCCAGCTGGCCCGGCTGCTCGGGCTGCCCGAGCCCACCGCGGAGCAGGCCGCGGTCATCGGGGCCCCGCCGCGGCCGCTGGCGGTGATCGCCGGGGCCGGCTCGGGCAAGAGCGAGACCATGGCGGCCCGGCTGGTCTGGCTGGTCGCCAACGGCGTGGTCCGGCCGGAGCGGGTGCTCGGCCTGACGTTCACCAGGAAGGCCGCGGCCGAGCTGGGCCAGCGGGTGCGGGTCCGGCTGGACGGGCTGCGCAAGGCCGGGCTGGCCGAGGCGCTGGGCTGGCCGGCCGGAGCGGCCAGCCGCCGGCCCAGCCACCGGCGGACGCTGCGGCGGAGGGCAGCCCGAGCTGGACGGCGAGCCGGTGGTGTCCACCTACCACGCCTACGCCGCCCGGCTGGTCGCCGACCACGCGCTGCGCGAGGCGCTGGAACCGACGCTGCGGCTGATCACCCCGGCCGTGGCCTGGCAGATCGCGGCCCGGGTGGTGGCCGGGTACGGCGGCCCGATGGACGCGGTGACCTGGTCACCGCCCGCGGTCACCGCGGCCGTGCTGATGCTGGCGGGCGAGCTGGCGGAGCACCTGCGGACGCCGGACGACGTGATCGCGGTCGGGGACTGGCTGCAGGCGCAGGCCGCGGCGCCGGCCCGGGCAAGCTGCCCGCCCTGGTGCGCAAGATCCTGGACAGCCAGCGGGCCCGGGAGCAGCTGCTGCCCATGGTGGCCGGGTACGCGCGGGCCAAGGCCGAGCGTGAGGTCATCGACCACGGCGACCAGGTGGCGATCGCCGCCCGGATCGCGGCCCGCCATCCCGAGGTCGGCGCGGCCGAACGCGGCCGCTACCAGGTCGTGCTGCTCGACGAGTACCAGGACACCAGCCACGCCCAGCTCGTCCTGCTGCGGGCGCTGTTCGGCGGCGGCCACCCGGTGACCGCGGTGGGTGACCCGTGCCAGTCCATCTACGGCTGGCGCGGGGCGAGCGCGGGCAACCTGCGCCGGTTCGGCCGGGACTTCCCGGTGGTCACGGGCAGCGGCCGTGGCCGGACGGCGAGCCCGGCCGCGGTGCGCATGCTGTCCACCAGCTTCCGGAACACCGGCCGGGTCCTCGACGTGGCCGCGGCGGTGCAGCAGGAGCTGCGGGCCGCGGCGCCCGAGGTGCCCCGGCTGGTCCCGCCGCCCGGCCGGGCCGGGCGCGGGCGGGTGATCTGCGCGCTCACCGAGACGGCCGCCGACGAGGCGGCCTGGGTCGCCGAGCAGGTCAGCGCGCTGCTGGCGCTGCCGCCCGGCGTGGCCCCCGACGGCGAGCCCTGGCCGGATGGCCGCGGCGATCGCGTCCATCCGCGTGACATCGCCGTCTTGTGCCGCAAGCGGGCCCAGTTCCCGGCGTTGCGGATGGCGCTCGAAGCCCGTGGTATCCCGGTCGAGGTGGTCGGCCTGGGCGGGCTGCTCACCGTGCCGGAGGTGGCTGACATCGTCGCCACGCTGCGGGTGCTGCACGATCCCGGCGCGTCCGCGCCGCTGGCCCGGCTGCTCACCGGCCCGCGGTGGCGGATCGGCCCGCGTGACCTGGTGGCCCTGGGCAAGCGGGCCCGGTACCTGGCCCGCGAGCAGCGCCGGTCCGCGGCCGCCCGGGCCGGGCCCCCGACCGGGGCGCACCGACCCAGCTGCGGGACTCCAGGCACGGGACCAGGCCCGGGACTCCACGGCACCGGACGCCCGGGCACCGGCTGCGGACGACGATCCGCTGGCCAAGGCCATCACCGACCTGACCGCCGATCCGGGCAGCCTGGTCGAGGCCCTGGACGACCTGGGCGACCCGGCCGGCTATTCGCCGGCCGGCCACGCCCGCCTGGCCGCGCTGGCCGCCGAGCTGCGCGAGCTGCGCTCCCGGGTGGCCCGGCCGCTGCCCGACCTGGTCGGTGAGGTGGAGCGGGCGCTCGGGCTGGACATCGAGGTGGCCGCCCGGCCCGGCCGGGACATGGCCAGTGCCCGCGCCGACCTGGACGCGTTCGCGGACGCGGCGGCCGCGTTCGCGGGCGACCAGGAGGAGCCGACGCTGGGCGCGTTCCTGGCCTACCTGACCGCGGCCGAGGACGAGGAGTTCGGCCTGGAGTCCGGCCGGGTCGGCGACGGGGACACCGTCACCCTGGCCACCGTGCACGCGTCGAAGGGCCTGCAGTGGGCCGCGGTGGTGGTGCCCGGGCTGTCGGCAGGCCAGAAGGCGCAGGTGTTCCCGGCCAAGCCCAGGTTCGTCAGCCGCTGGACCGAGAACGCGCGGCTGATCCCGTTCGGGTTGCGGGGCGACGCCGGCGACCTGCCGGCCCTGCCCAGCCTGGAGCCCGGGGCGCTCGCGTCCTTCGGCGCCGCCTGCGCCGCGCGGGACCTCGGCGAGGAGCGCCGGCTGGCCTACGTGGCCACGACCCGGGCCGCGTTCTGGCTGGCCTGCACCGGCTACTGGTGGGGAGACGCGTCCTCGCCGCTCGGCCCGTCGGTGTTCCTGGAGGAGGTGCGGGCCGCGTGCGAGGCAGGTGCGGGCACCGTGGCGTACTGGGCGCCGCCCCCGGAGGAGGACGCCGAGAACCCGGCGCTGGCCGAGCCCCCGTCGGCCACCTGGCCGGCTGAGCCGCAGGGCAGGCAGCAGGAGGCGGTCCGGGAGGCCGCTGACCTGGTGCGTGCGGCCCTGGACGCTGGTGGTGCTCAGCCTGCCCAGGACGAAACGCTGACCGAGGCGGACCAGGCCCTGCTGGCGGCCTGGGACACCGAGACCGGGCTGCTGCTGGCCGAGCGGGAGGAATGGCGCGCCGAGGCCGCGTCGGCGGTCTGGCTGCCCCCGCGGCTGTCGGTGTCCTCCCTGGTGATGATGGCCCGCGACCCGGCCGAGCTGGCCCGGCAGATCCGGCGGCCGATGCCGCGGCCGCCCGCCCCGCAGGCCCGCCGGGGCACCGCGTTCCACCGCTGGCTGGAGGAGCGGTTCAGCCAGCAGCGGCTGATCGACCCGGACGACCTGCTCGGCGCCGTCGACGACCCGGCCGCAGGTGACCCCGCCGACGGCGACGCGAACGACCTGGCGGCGTTGCGGGAGCTGTTCGAATCCGGCGAGTGGGGCAACCGCTGGCCGGTCGAAGTGGAGGTCCCGTTCGAGACGCTCATCGCTGGCCGGCCGGTCCGGGGGCGGATCGACGCGGTGTTCGGGGACGCTCCGGCCGGCGGATTCGACGTGGTGGACTGGAAGACGGGCCATCCGCCGGGCTCCGCGGCCGAGCATCAGGCCGTCGCGGTCCAGCTCGCCGCCTACCGGCTGGCCTGGGCCCAGCTGGCCGGGGTGCCCGCGGACCAGGTCCGGGCGGCGTTCTACTACGTACGGCGCGATCTCACGCTGCGGCCGGCCGACCTGCTGGACGAGGCGGGACTGGCCGCGCTGATCGAGCAGATCCCGGCTGGGGCCGGCTGAACTCCGGCCGGCCGCTGGTCCGCCGGTCAGCCGGTATCCGGCGCGGCGGGTTCAGGTCTGGAGATGACGCTCGACCGTCTCCACCTTGGCGGTCAGCCCGTCGGTCACGCCGGGGCGGATGTCGGCCTTGAGGACCAGGCTGACCCGGGGAGCCCGCGCGGCCACCGCGTCCACGGCCCGCTTCACCACGTCCATCACCTCATCCCAGTCGCCCTCGACGGAGGTGAACATGGCGTCGGTGCGGTTCGGCAGCCCGCTGTCGCGGACCACCCGCACCGCGTCCGCGACGTACTCCCCGACTCCTTCGCCCACGCCCAGCGGCGTGATCGAGAACGCGACGATCATCGTGTGCTCCGTCCTTCCTGGACTCCTCGGTCAGAGCCGTTTGCCTGGGCCGTCTGCCAGGCGTTCCCGAGCCGTCTATGCCGGGCCGTCTCTGCTCTGGCGTACCTGGGCCGTTATCGGGCCGAGTCTCCCAGGCCTACCCGTCGCGGAGCTTGGTCACCAGGCTCAGGAGCGAGGCACGCAGCGCCTCCAGTTCCTGGGGGCTGGTCAGCTCCGCCCAGCGCTCTTCCACCCGCGCGGCAGCGGCGTGGGTGACCGGGGTGACAGACGCGCCGCGCTCGGTGAGGAACACCAGCCGCGAGCGGCGGTCGCGCGGGTTCGGGCGGCGCTCGACGTACCCCGTCCGCTCGAGCTGATCGACCGCCTGGGCCATCGTCTGCTTGCGCACCCGGGCCAGGTCAGCGAGTTCTGAGACGGTGATGCCGTCCGGGGGCACAAACGTGAACACGTTCGCCGCCGCCGGGTGGACGTCGTCGAAGCCGTTCTCGCGCAGCGCAGCCTCGATCTCCTGCGAGTGGTGCTGGTAGGCGAGCCGGAGGAGGAGCCCGAGCAGCGGGCGTGCCGGAAAGTCCGCATCCATGAGATAGACAGGTACCTGTCTGCTTGTTATGGTAGTCAGGAACCTGTCGATCCTAGCCACCGGAGCCTGACATGACTACCGTTCCCGCCGCCTACGCCCAGTTCGGCTACACCCTGGCCTTCGCCGAGCGGACCCTGACCGCCGTGCTGCGCGAGCATCTCGCCGAGCGCGGCACCGAACCCGAGACCTGGTATGCGCTGCAGTTGCTCGCCACGCGCGGGCCAGCGCTCGACCGCACGACGCTCAGCGCAGGAGCTCGCGAGCTCACGGACCCTGGATGCCGATCGGCGCGCGAGCTGCTCGCCCGGCTTGAGGCGGCGGGGCTGATCCGCGGCGGCGCCACGATCAGCCTGACCGCGGAAGGGCAAGCTCTGCACCGCAGCCTCAGCGAGTACATCGCCGCCCCGCGGGTCCGGCTGCTGAGCCAGTTCAGCGTCGACGACATCGACACGACGGTGCGCACGCTGCAGGCGATCGCCGAGCGGGCCGGGGAGGAAACGGCCGGCGCAGTAGTCCGGTCGACCCGCGCGGCACAGCCGCCAGCGCAGCGGACTGCGTTGCCTGGCCCCCGGCCGTGCGCGTTAGGCTCAGGTCGGGCCGCCGCACCGGCGCGGCGCGGCTGACCAGGAAGGAGGCGCGATGTCCATTCATCGTCAGGCGCCTCCGGAGACTGGCCGATAGCAGTCCCGGTCGCGCCTCTGCTCAGCAGAGGAATGACATGACTTCAGAATCAGCTTCCAGTCGATCTCGGCCTGGCCGGACCGACGACATCCCGTCCAGCTGGGACGAGCGCACGATCCTGACCACCTTCCTGGACTACGCCCGCGACACCGTGCACGCCAAATGCGCGGGCCTGTCGGATGCGGACGCCCGCCGGGCGCCGCTGCCCGGCTCACCGCTGATGACGATCTCCGGGCTGGTCAGCCACCTGCGCTGGGTCGAGGACGCGTGGATCGAGCAGACGCTGCTCGGCGGCACGATCGACGCGCCGTGGACCGACGACGATCCCGATCGCGAGTTCCGGATCGCGGTCACGGTGCCACTGGCCCAGCTGCTGGCGGACTACCGGGCGGCCTGCGACCGGCACCGAGACCAGGTGGCTTCCCTCGACCTGGACACTCCCTCCCGCGGCGAGCTGGGCTGGCGGGCCGAGCCGGTCACGCTGCGCTGGGTCCTGTTCCACCTGGCCGAGGAGACCGCCCGGCACAACGGCCACCTCGACATCCTCCGGGAACTCGCCGACGGCGCGCGCGGACGATGACGTCCGTGCCCGGCCGGCCCGGCTGACCAGCCGGTGAACCACTGCGGCCAGGCGGGGCGACGGGCCCGCACACGGCATTCTCCGGGCGGATCCGGCCTGGAAGGTGTAAACCGTTTGCTGCTGGCGGCGTCTTGTCCTGGCCGCAGTGGGTGGGCGGCGCTGGCAGCCATTGCGTGCGGCTGGCGGGAGGCCCTGGACCGCAGGGAAGGTTGCGGCCTGCATGGCTGAGGATCAGTTCAGCGCACCCGTGGCGCAAACCGTGGCGCCGCTCGTCCTGCCTGCCGCCCCGGCGCGCGCCACAACTGAGGCGGAAGAAGGGGCGCTTCTCCCGGCCACGCCTGGCCACCGGCCCATGGCCGCTGGTGTGCATCCTCGTGATCCAGGCCGGCCTGTCCCTGCGGCTGGTGTGGTCGAATACGGCCTACCAGGACGAGGCGCTGTACTTGTGGGCCGGGCATCTGGAATGGGCGCACTGGCTGCACGGCGTGGCCGTGCCGGACTTCGCTTCGTACTTCTCCGGCGCCCCGGTCATTTACCCTCCCCTGGGCGCGGTCGCCAGCA
Source organism: uncultured Actinomycetes bacterium (assembly GCA_963742055.1). GTDB lineage: Bacteria > Actinomycetota > Actinomycetes > Streptosporangiales > Streptosporangiaceae > RYN-230. The sequence goes on from CAVUKT010000037.1 coordinate 28,716, forward strand.
GCATCGGGGGACTGGCCGCGGCCCGGATCCTGAGCCTGGGCTGCATGCTGGCCGCGACCGCCCTGCTCTACGCGGTGACCAAGCACCTGTTCGGGCGCTGGGCGGCCATCGCCAGCTCGGTGGCGTTCGCGGCGATCGGGCCCACTGCAGTTCCTCGGCGCCTTGGCCACGTTCGATGCGCCGGCCGTCATGCTCCTGGCGCTGGCGTCATGGTTCGCGGTGCGGTCCAGCCACGGGGGCGGGAAATGGGAAGGCGAGCAATGGCTGGTGTGCTGCGCCGTCGCCATGGCACTGGCTGACGCGGCGAAGTACACCAGCCTGCTCTGGAACCCGGTCGTCATCGCCCTGGTCGTGCTCGGCCCGGCCGGTACCTGGCCGCGGTCCGCAGGCCGCGGGATCCGGCTGGCCGGCTACACGGCCGCCTTGATCATTCCTGTGCTGTTCCTGGCCGGGCGGCCACAGCTACGTAGCCGGGATCATGTCCACCACGCTGGCCCGGCCGGGCAGCACCGTCCCCGTGCTCCGGGTGCTCGGCGCCAGCGCCGGGTGGATTGGCGCTGTCGCGTTCCTGGCCATCACCGGCGCAGCCGTCGTGACCCGGAGACGACTGGGGCGGCGGCTCACGACGCTGGCCTGGGTCCTCGCCGCCAGCGTGTTCCTGGCCCCGCTCGGACAGGCGCGCATCCACACGAATTTCAGCCTGTTCAAGCACGTCGGGTTCGGCGCGTGGTTCGCGTGCATCGTGGCCGGGTACGGGCTCGCGGCGGTCGCCCGCGCGATCCAGGCCAGGCAGGCTGAATACGCCCGCGCGGCCGGCGTGGTGCTGGTGTTCCTGCTCGGGATCTCCGGGGCCGCCCTCAGCGCCGCGCACTTCGGCGCCTGGCCGGACTCGGCGCAGATGATCCGCGGCCTGGCGCCGGTCATCGAGCGCACCGGCTGTCCCTGCCTGATCGCCGAGAACGACGTCGTGCACTACTACCTGACCAAGCAGACCACGCAGGACGCGTTCACGACCGTCTTCGTCATGAAATACCGGGATGACGGGCGCGAGCTGAGCGGCGCCCCCGCGTACGGCGCGGCCATCCAGTGATCACTACTTCCGCCTGGTGGAAATAGACCCGTCCGAAATGCCCGCCATCTATGCGCCGGTCGTGGACGCACTCTCGGCGTCGGCGCTACCGGCTCGTGGTCAGTACCCCATCGAACGTGCCCGGCGAGCCCTTCGAGATCTGGGTCCGCGACCGCGCAGGATAGCCGCCGTGGCACCGGGCACTGGACACGCTCCGTGATCAGCGGTGCCTGGCTGGCCGGGGGAGGCGGCAGCCCGGGCGGTAGCCTCGGGATATCCGTGCTGATACGTGCGCCGGCCTTGATCCGGGATTGGCCGGCGGCGGAATCGGCGTGAGCTCTGCCCATCATCGACGAGGAGCAGATCATCATGACCCTCTTCCAGCGGGCCCACGACATAGTCCAGGCCAAGGCCAACAAGGCGCTCGACGCCGCCGAGAAGCCCGACGAGATGCTCGATCTGTCCTACGAGCAGATGCTCGACCAGATCACCCAGGTCCGCCGCGGGATCGTGGCCATTGCCGCGTCGCGCAAGCAGATCGAGTTGCAGGAGCAGCAGCTCCAGCACTCGGTGGACCATCTCCAGGACCAGGCCAAGGCCGCGCTGGCCCAGGGCCGGGAGGATCTGGCCCGGGAGGCCCTCTCCCGCAAGGCCGCCGCCCAGGAGCAGATCGACGCCATGAAACCCCAGCACGATCAGCTCGCCGCGGAGGAGGAGAAGCTCGAGCAGACCCTCGACGCGCTGCAGAAGCGGGTGAACACCTTCCGGACCCAGAAGGAAGTGCTGAAGGCCCAGTACACCGCGGCGCAGGCCGAGACCACCGTGGGTGAGAGCGCCGCCGGGATCTCCCAGACGTTTGGTGACTCGGGAGCGGAGCTCCAGCGGACCCAGGACAAGATCGCCCAGATGCAGGCCCGGGCCGGCGCCGTTGACGAGCTGCTCGCGTCCGGGGTGCTCGAAGACGTCGGGGGAGACACCGACGACATCCAGAAGGAGCTCGACGAAGCCGGGACGGCCGCCGGGGTGGATCAGGAGCTGGCCGCGCTCAAGGCCGAGATCGGCCCGGGCGGCACCCCGCCGGAGCTCACCGGGGGCACTGGAAGCTGACGCCCGGCGGAACCTCGGGCCGGGCCACTGAGTCGCCGGGGGCTCGTGGCTCCGGTGGACCCTGGTCCATGGCCTGTGGCGCGGGCCCGCCGGCGCCGCTTCGTAAGCGGAGATGAGGCCACTGGCCGCCGGGGCGGCGAGCAGCAGCCAGCAGGCCAGGCCGAGCGGGTAGACCGCGTAACCGAACCGGCTGGCCGGCGCGAACGCGAACATGAGCACCAGCCCCGTCACCAGCCGCCAGCCCGCCGCGCGCTCGTCCCGCGGCGGCCGCAGGACCAGGGACACGGCCACGCCGAGCCCGGCCAGCAGGACCAGGCCGATGGCCACCAGGTGCCCCGGCCCCCAGGCCTCGGCGATCAGGTGGCCGGGCAGGAAGCTGGCGGCCGGGCTCTTGATCTTGGTGAGGCCGAGCGGGAACAGGATGGTGTTGGACACCACCGCGGCGGGCTGGGTGATCAGGACCGGCCCGTCCACCGCGATCGGCACGGCGATCGTGGCCAGCGCCAGCCAGCCCGCGGCGCGCTTGCCGTCGCGCGCCGCCACCAGGGCGAGGGCGACCGCCAGCGCGGGCCACGCGGTGGCCTTCATGGCCGCGGCCAGGCCCAGGACCAGGCCGGCCAGGATGATCCGAGCCAGGCCGAGCGCGGCCGCAGCACCGGCCGGAGTCCGGGGACGCGGCTGGAGCGCAGGCCGCGGTGCCTGGCCGGTCCGCAGCAGCGCCAGGCCGACGCAGATCAGGGCCAGTACGGGCAGGTCGTCACCGCCCGTGGTGAGCGGGAACGCGATGATGGGCGAGGCGGTGACCACCGCCGTCCACAGCCAGGGCCGCGGCACACCGCTCAGGGCCAGCGTGCCCGCGAACCCGAGGACGAACACCACCCCGAACCACAGCCGCGGATCGGTGAGCAGGCCGCCGCCGAAGAGGGCGTGCGGGACCCCGAACACGGCCAGCGCCGGCAGGTAAGGGTTGTAGACGTACGGGTTGTGCGCGGTGGCCACGGCGTGGGCGGCCTGGTAGGGCGTGCCGTCGTGCAGGAACAGCCCGGCCGAGTGGATGACCACGCCGACTTCCGGCTGCGCCCGCCCGGTCCAGGCCATCCAGGCCAGCGGCACGATCACCGCCCCCGCCAGGGCTGACCGCGACGGCGATCCTGCGTCCTCGCCGGCCAGCCAGCAGGGCGGCGAGGGCCGCGAGGCCGTACGGGCCGGCCGCCAGGATGCCCCAGAGCCGCTCCGGCGGGTTGGTGCTGAACACGCGCGACCGCGCAGGCGAACAGCGTGCACACGGCCAGCAGGATGGCGGCCCCGCGCGGGCTGGTGGCCCACGCCCGTGACAGCGGGCTGCGCTCCCGCCACCGGCGGGCCCGCTCCCGCCATTGACGGGCCCGGTCCCGCCGCAGCCGCGACCGCCCCGGCCACCATGGCGGCCGGGGGAGGGGCGGGGACGGGCGTCGTGGCCGGCGTCCCCGCGTGGCGGGCGGGTCAGCGGTAGCGTCATGTGTCACCACGCTAGGAGGTGCGGGCCCCCGGCGTCGTCATGCCGAAGGCTGATCTCTGGCCTCCGCCCGGGGCGAATCTGCTCCCGCCGGAGTAGCCGGCGGCGGGGGTGGTACTACCGGGCCGGCGCCAGGGCGCCGTGGTAGAGGCCGGGGGGAATGGCCCAGGGTGCCCGTGATGCTGGTTTATTAGATAGCCGGCAAGGTCCGGCGAGGAGGGGCTCACCGCTCATGGATGTGCGCGACTACATCGACAGCAACGCGCGGGAATTCTTTGACCAGCTCAAGTCGTGGCTGGCCATCCCGTCTATCTCCGCCGATCCTGGTCATCACGGCGACGTACGGGCTTCCGCGCAGTGGCTCGCCGGGCACCTCACCGGCACCGGGTTTCCCACCGTGGAGATCTGGGACACCGGGCCGGCCGGCGCACCCGGCCAGCCCGCCGTCTTCGCCCACTGGCCAGCCCAGGATCCCGGGCGCGCCGACCGTTCTCGTCTACGGTCACCACGACGTCCAGCCCGTGGAACCCCTCGACGAGTGGCATTCCCCGCCGTTCGAGCCCGCCGAGCGCGATGGCCAGATCCTCGGCCGGGGCGCCTCGGACGACAAGGGCCAGGTCCTCCTGCACACCCTCGGCCTGCGGGCCTGCCTGGCCGCCGGGAGCGAGCCGACCGCGCGGCCCCGGCGCGCGCCCCCGGGCCGCGCCGCCCGTCTCGCTGAAGTTCCTCATCGAGGGGGAAGAGGAATCGGGGTCCCCGCACTTCGCCGACTTGCTGCGCAGCCGGGCCGACCGGCTCAGCTGCGACATGATCGTGATCTCCGACACCACGATGTGGGCGGCCGACGTGCCGTCGATGTGCACCGGGATGCGCGGCCTCATCGACGCCCAGATCGACCTGCGCGGCGCGGACACCGACGTGCACTCGGGCTCGTTCGGGGGCGGCGTGCCGAACCCGCTGCACGCCATGGCCGCGCTGCTGGCCGGCTTGCACGACCACGAGGGCCGGGTCACGCTGCCCGGCTTCTACGACGCGGTGCTGCCGCTGACCAGCGCCGAGCGGGAGCTGTTCGCCCGGCTCCCGTTCGACGAGAAAGCCTGGCTGGCCGACGCCGGCGGCAGCCAGGCCGCCGCGGGCGAAGCGGGCTTCAGCACGCTCGAACGGGTCTGGGCCCGGCCCACGGCCGAGATCAACGGCATGTGGGGCGGCCACACCGGGCCCGGGGCCAAGACCATCGTGCCCAGCCAGGCGCACGCCAAGGTGTCGTTCCGGCTGGTGGCGAACCAGGAGCCGGCCGACATCGCGGTGGCGTTGCGGGAGTACGTGGCCACGCACACCCCGCCGGGCATCGAGGCGACCGTGACCTTCGGCGGCCCCGGGGTGCGGCCCGCGTTCTCGCCGCTCCACTCGCCCGGGGTGCAGGCCGCCAAGCGGGCCATGGAGCGCGCGTTCGGCCGCGAAGTGCTGTTCACCCGGGAAGGCGGCAGCGGCCCGGAGGCCGATCTCGCCGAGATCCTGGGCGCGCCGCTGGTCTTCGTCGCGGTGGGGCTGGATGAGGACCGCATCCACGCACCGAACGAGAAGGTGGAGATGGCGCTGCTGCTGCGGGGAGCGGAGGCGGTGGCCTACCTCTGGGCGGATCTGGCCGCGGATCGCGCCGGGATCACGGCCGCCCGATGAGCGCCGCGCAGAGCACCGGGGCCGATACGCCGGACACCGCGGCCGGCCCGCCGGACACCGCGGCCGCCCCGCCGGACACCGCGCCGTACGCCGGACACCGCAGCCGACCGCGGACACCGCGGCCGGCCCGCCGGACACCGCAGCCGCCCGCCGGACACCGCGGCCGCGCCGCCGGACGCGCGGCTCGGCCGCCGGACACCGCAGCCGACCCGGTGGACGCCCAGGAGTACGCCGGTGAGCTGGGCGGGTTCGTGCTGGCCCGCAGCGCCGTGGACCGGGTGAGCGCCCGCCGCGCCGACACCGACTGGCTCGCCGCGACCTGGGCTGACCCGGCGACCCGGGTGCTGGTCCTGGAGAACGCGCGGGCGCTGGTCCGGTTCGGCGACAAGGAGGCCGAGCTGGTGCTGGTGCCCCCCGCCGAGGCTCCCGAGGGACTGAGGTTCCTGCTCGGGGTGGACGACGCGGAGGTGGCCTACTTCGGCGTGATGGGACCGCCCGGGTGCCTGGAGTCCCTGGCGGCCACGGAAACGACCCGCAGACCCATCGATAACGGGAGCGGCCGAGGACGCCAGCCCCGGACCAAGCGCCGGAGGCGCCGGCGGAGGACGGGCCGGCCGAGGAAGCGCCCGCGGAGACCGCGGGCGGGACCGAGGCGGAGGCACCCGCGGGGGAGAGGCACCGGCAGCGGAGGCGCCGGCGAGGCAGCGCCCGGCGAGGAGGCACCGCGGGAGGAGGCGCCGGGCGAGGCAGCAGACGCGGAGGCCGCGGCGCCGGTGCTCCCGAGCAGCAGACCGTGACCGAGCAGGTCGCGTGGCTGGCCCGGGCCAAGCCGGGCCTGCGCCCCGCCGACCTGCGGGAGGCGGCGGCGCTGCTGAACGACCGGGACGCGGGACTGTTCACGCACGCCGTGGCGCTGGCCAACTGGCATGCCACCCACACGCACTGCCCGCGCTGCGGGACGCCGACCGTGACGGTCGCGGCCGGGCACGCCCAGCGTTGCCCGGCCGACGGCAGCGAGCATTTCCCGCGGGTCGACCCCGCCGTCATCATGCTGGTCACCGATCCGGACGACCGGTGCCTGCTGGCCCGCAACCGGCGCTGGCCGGAGCGCCGCGTGTCCATCCTGGCGGGCTTCGTCGAGCCCGGGGAATCCGCGGAGCAGGCGGTCGCCCGCGAAGTCGGGGAGGAAACCGGGATCACCGTCGCCCGGGTGCGTTATGTGGGAAGCCAGCCGTGGCCGATGCCGCAGAGCCTGATGCTCGGCTTCCGTGCGTCCGCCGCGGGCGATCTCGAGATACGGGTGGACGACGACGAGATCGCCGAGGCGCACTGGTTCAGCCGGGACGAGCTGCGCAGCGCGCTGGCCTCCCGGGAGATCCTGCTGCCGCCCCCGGTGTCCATCGCGCACCGGCTGATCGAGTCCTGGTACGGCGAGGAACTGCCCGGGGTCTGGTAGTCCCGGCGGGACCGCGCCGGGCGCTGTCCGGCGCGCGCGGCCGGGACGCGGTCAGGCCGGGGCCAGTTCCCGGATGACCTCGGCCTGGTCCACGCCGGGCACCGGCACGATCGCGATGACCGGGGTGTCCAGCCCGGCGGCCTGATACTCGGCCACCCGCTCCCGGCAGTAGCCGGGCGGGCCGTGCACGACCAGTTCGTCAACCAGGTCGTCGCCGATGGCCGCGAGCGCGCCCTTGCGGTCACCCGCGGCCCAGGCCTCCGCCATCGGCTGGAGCCGGGGGCCGCGGCCGAGCCAGTCGTGGAACGCGGCGTACGCCGGGACGGTGAGATAGGCGGCGATCATCCGGCGGCCGATCTGCCGGGCCAGGTCGGCGTCCGCGGTCGGGCAGACGAAGATGCGGGCGATCAGCTCACAGTCCGGGCCGGCCACCGCGCGGACGGCGGGCACGTCCTCGGGGGAGAGCCAGTTCGTGATCACCCCGTCCGACAGCTCGGCGGCCAGGGAGATCATCCCTGGCCGCAGCGCGGCCAGGGCCAGCGCGGGCGGCGGGACCGGTGCGGGGTCCAGCCGGAAACCGTTGATGCTGAAGGTGTCCCCGTCCATGGAGACCTTTTCGCCGGCCAGCGCGCGGCGCAGGAAACGCAGCGTGTCCCGGGCCCGCTGATACGGGCGCTCCAGCGCGATCCCGTTCCAGTCCGTCACCACCGCGGGCGAGGACACCCCGATGCCCAGCACGAAGCGGCCGGGGGCCAGGGCCGCGAGGGTGGCCGCGCTCATGGCCAGCAGGGCCGGCCCGCGGGTGTAGATGTTGGCGACGGCGGTGCCCAGCCGCAGGCCGCCCTCGTCCGGGCCGGCTCCCGGCGTGCTGGTCCCCTGTTTGCTGGTCCACTGGGCGGCCAGGACCAGCGGCGTGAACGCGTCGTGGCCATTGACTTCCGACGACCAGGCGTCGGTGTAGCCCAGGTCCGGCAGGGCGGCCACGAGGTCGCGCTGGCCGGTCAGGGGCATACCGCTCAGTGGGAGCGTGATGCCCCATCGTGACGTCGGTCGCACAGTACCTCCCGTAGTTCCCGCCCATCATCGCAGCGGCCGTGGCAGGATGCCCGGCATGGACCTGGATTGCGTTGACACACTGGCCGGTGTGCATGTCCGGTGACCTTGATCTAGAAGCGGTGTTCGGCCGATCTTCACCGGATGATGCCTTCGCGGCCGTGCTGACCGAGGCGCGGATGGTGCTGGGCGAGATCGCCAGCCCGCTGGAGGCGGAGCTGTGGGGCTCGGACATCCTGGCCGCGCTCGGCGGCGCGGCGAGCCTGGCGGCGCAGGCGATGGTGCCTGCCGCGGAACGGAGCGGGAGTCCCGAGGCCCTGGCCATCCTGCGGGTCCTCGGCGCGCTCGGCTGGCCTGACCTGCGCACGCCGGCGAACGAGGCCGCGAGCCGGCTGGCCGGGCGGGGAGTTCCGGACCCGGGCTGGGCGGCCGAGGTGGGCTCGCCGACGGTGGGGGAGTGCTGGCGTTACGGGGACGACCGGGGTGTCCAGGAAGCCGTGACCCTGATGCTTCGAGTACACGGCCGGGCGGCACGTGGTCTCGCTCCTGCTGGATCATTCCTGCGGTGGCGCGATCAAGAACGTCTGGGTGGGGGAGGCCGGGGACGTCCTCGCCCGCACCAAGGGCATGGCCGCCGAGGATCCCAGCATGATCTTCGAGATGATCAGCCCGGCGGTCGCCCGGACCAAGGTGGACCGGGCCATCGCCGCCGGGGAGTGCCCGGTTCAGCCGGACGAGTTCAGCAACGTCGCCTCGACCAGGGCGATCCTGCGCGCCCGGGCGGCCCTGCTGGCCCGGACGTAGCTCGCCTGCACTCTGGAGTGCCAGCCACATCCTCCGGGCTGGCTCGCACCGCGCGGCATTACGGGTCATATTGATATGGCCAGCGCCGCCGTTTCCCGCGTGACGTGCGTCCTGGCGGGGTTTTGTCCGGTTGAGGCGCACGGTCCAGCGGGAAACGTGGGCAGGAGGGGCCAGTGTGACTCGCAGGCCAGCCCGTGGTCAGGCTCGTCCAGCCTCCGTTAGTAGATCGGCCGTCAGATTCGAGAGCACTGCTCTTGACTTGGCCGGCCGTCTCTGTGCATACTGCTCTTACAAGAGAGCGGTGCTCTCTCTGACACTTCAGACAGAGGAGCAGTCATGAACGCCAGCCCGGAAAGCCGCTACCTCGCCCCCACCGGCATGGACCGGATGTTCAACTCGACGGTCGCCGCGCTGACCCGGGCCGGGATCAGCATCATGGGGTCGCGGGTGCTGGCCGTCCGCGGCCGCAAGAGCGGTGAGTGGCGGACCACCCCGGTGAACCTGCTGACCGTGGACGGCACCCGCTACCTGGTCGCCCCCCGGGGCCAGGCCCAGTGGGTCCGCAACCTGCGCGCCGCCGGCCAGGGCGAGCTGCGGGTGGGCCGCCGGACCCAGCGCTTCACCGCCACCGAGATGGCCGACGCGGACAAGCCGCCGGTGCTGCGCGAGTACCTGCGCAAGTGGGGCTGGGAGGTCGGGCGGTTCTTCGAGGGCGTCAAGGCGGACGCGACCGAGGAGCAGATCCGCGGGATCGCCCCCGGCTTCCCCGTCTTCCGGATCACGATCACAGGCTGAGCGGCCGCCACGTCCCAGCCGGCCGCCCGCTACCCGGCCTGCTACCCGGCCCGGCTAGCCAGTCCGTGCACCCAGTCCGTGCTATCCGGTGAGCGCCAGCGTGGCCCCGGTGAAGTCGAGCAGCCGGTGGTAGCCCTCGGCCGCCGGGAACACGGCCCTCTCCCCGCGCACCACGGTCCGCTGGCCGTCCGGCCCGGCCAGGATGGTGCCGTCCGCGCCGACGGCCACGAACTCGCCGTCCTGGCGCAGCAGCACCGGGCCGTCGCGCCGCGCGGAGATCGTGACCCGGCCGGCCCGCAAGCCGTCCAGCACCGCGCCGGGTCCCTCGCCAGCGCATTCCACCCAGGTCGTGGGGGTCCCGGGGATGGCGTCCGAGCCCGGCCGGTGCCAGTCGCTCCCGCCGACCGGCACCGCCGCCGGATCCCAGGCCAGCCACCAGGCCAGCGGGGTCGTCCAGTGCGGATCCATCCAGCTCCAGTGCCAGACCTCGGCCAGCGGCGGCCGCCGCCGCATCGGCCAGATCCAGCTGACGTGGCCGCCGATCGGATGATTCACCGACAGCAGGCCGCCGTGGCGCTCGGTGGTCTCCAGCCACTGGTCGGGCGGCTCGCGGAAGTCGATCCAGCCCACGTCGCCGAGCGCGCCCGCGTGCCCGTCCTCGGTGGTGACCTCCTGGCCGGGGATCAGGATGATCCCGTACCGGGCCGCGGCGTCCTTGAGCTCGGCATGATGGCTCGTCGTGTTGTGGTCGGTCACGGCCAGGTAGTCGAGCCCCTGGGCGGCCGCGAACCGGGCCAGCCCGGCCACGGTCAGCTCGCCGTCGGAGTGCACGGTATGCGTGTGCAGGTCACCGGCCAGCCAGCGGTGCCCGGGCCGGGCGGGCAGTTCGCGCCGCGGTGGCCGCTCGCTGAGCGGGGCCGGGGCGGCGGCGGGCGGGGCCGGCGCCAGCCGGCCGGGCGTGCCGCTCACCGTGGCGGTCACCGAGTACCCGGCGCCGTCGGGCGGGAGCCGGTACAGGCCGATCGCCACGTGCCACAGGCCGGGCTCCAGCTCACCCGGGAGATAGCCGGGCGTGGCCTCGCCGGGGGTGATCACGAACGAAGACCGGGCCCCCCCGGACCAGCCGCGGAACCCGGCCGGCCCGAAGCAGCCCAGGTCGAGGACGGCGCCGGAACGGTCGTAGTCGAGCTCGACCCGCAGCCCGGCCGACCCGGGCGGGACCTCGACCGGCAGGTACTGCCACGGGGACCGGCAGCGATCGTCCTGGGTCCACCGGCCGCGGTGCCGCGCCGGGCCGCTCATGCTGGGTTCTCGCTCATGTTTCCACCGAATCAGATCCGCGGCGATGAGGCGAGCGAGGCGGCGCGTCACGGCCATGAGCCCGGGAAGCCGCGGTGGCCTCGTCGCGCCGGGCGGCGGCGAAATTCCCCGTGTCCCGGACCGGTAGTCAGAAACGCGGACCTGATGTCGCAACGCTCGGACCGGGCCGACCCCCGGCGGCCGACCAGACCCAGGCTGGCCAGCCCGGGACGGCAACCACCGGCCGGGCCGGCACCGTATTGCAGGAAAGGATCATGTGCCTAGGGTCGCGTAGGGGGACATCAACACGATGATGCGTAGATTCGCGGCAGAACTGCTCGGGACCGGGCTGCTGGTCTTCTTCGGGGTCGGGGTCGCCACCCTGGACTTCGGGTTCAAATTCGACGGCGGCAGTATCGCGGCGGGCGTGGTGGCCACGGCGCTGGCGTTCGGCCTGGTGCTGCTGGCCCTGGCCTACGTGCTCGGCCCGATCTCGGGGTGCCACGTCAATCCCGCGGTCACCCTGGGCGTCTGGCTGTCCCGGCGGATCTCGCTGGCCGAGGCGGCGGGCTACTGGATCGCGCAGTTCGTCGGCGGCATCCTCGGCGCCCTGCTGCTGTGGGCGATGTTCTCCACGTCGCCCGATGTACAGCCGGTCGGCGACGGGACTGGGCACGAACGGCTGGGGTGCCGCGTCCGACATCCACATCGGGGTCGGCGGCGCGTTCCTGGCCGAGGTGGTGCTGACCGCGCTGTTCGTGTTCGTGGTCCTCGGGGTGACCGGCAAGCTCGGCAACACGGCCACCGCGGGCATGGTCATCGGGCTGTCGCTGACCGTCGTGCACCTCATCGGCATCCCGATCACCGGGACCTCGGTGAACCCGGCGCGCAGCCTCGGGCCGGCGCTGATCGTCGGCGGCACCGCGCTCAGCCAGGTGTGGCTGTTCATCGTGGCGCCGCTGGTCGGCGGGGCGATCGCGGCCGCCGCTGCACTGGCTCATCTTCCCGCCGAGCCCAGGATCGGTGGATACCGAGCAGGCCGAGCTCGCGGAGGAGGCCGCGGAGCGGCGCTACAGCCTGAGCTCCTGAGCTGCCTGGCCTGACGCCCGTCCCCGGCAGTCACGCCTCCGCGATGACCGACGGTTACGCTGGCGTGAAGCAACGTTAAGGATCAGCTCTGAGGTCACGCTGGATGCAAGATCGTTAATTGCTGAGAGTCGCAGCGCGCGCGCAGCCAGCTCGGGATCCGTCACGGCCCGCACCGAGTGTCAAATTTGCCCCTTTTCCGCCCTACTGCGCCGCATCGTGTCTGGTCAGACCGGGATCGACGTGTCAGGGTGGGCAGGAGGCCATCTCCCATGGTCGCGCGCGGAGGGGCCGAATGGGCAGGGACGTTCCAGCGATCACGGTGAGCCAGCAGGACCGCCGCCGGTACCGGGAAAAGGTACGTCAGTGCCTGGACGTGCTCGCGCGGATGCTGCGCGATTCCTGGTTCGAGACCTCCACCCGGCAGGTGGGTCTCGAGGTCGAGGTCAACCTGGTGGACGACTCGGGCACGGCGTCGATGCGCAGCCCGGACGTGCTGGACGCGATCGGGGACCCGTCCTGGGCCCCGGAGCTCGGCCGGTTCAACATCGAGGTCAACATGCCGCCGCGGCCGTTGTGCGGGGACGCCCTGGACCAGATGGAGGCGCAGCTGCTGGCCAGCCTGAAGCACGCGGACCAGCGGGCCAGGGACGTGGGCAGCCGGCTCGCCATGGTCGGCATCCTGCCCAGCCTCCAGCAGGCCGACGTGAGCGAGGACGCCATGTCGGAGAACCCGCGGTTCTGGCTGCTGAACGAGCAGATCTGCGCCGCGCGCGGGGAAGACGCGCGGATCGCCATCGAGGGCCCGGAACAGCTGCTGACCCACGTGGACAACATCATGGCCGAGGCGGCCTGCACCAGCGTGCAGTGTCATCTCCAGGTCAGCCCGGATGCGTTCGGGAACTACTGGAACGCCGCGCAGGCCATCGCGGGCGTGCAGGTCGCGCTGGCCGCCAACTCGCCGTTCCTGTTCGGCCGTGAACTGTGGCGGGAGACCAGGATCACCCTGTTCCAGCAGGCCACCGACACCAGGCCGGAGGAGCTCCAGGTGCAGGGGGTGCGGCCCCGGGTCTGGTTCGGCGAGCGCTGGATCACCTCGGTGTTCGACCTGTTCGAGGAGAACATCCGCTACTTCCCGGCGCTGCTGCCGCTGTGCGCGGACGAGGACCCGCTGGCCGAGCTGGAGCGGGGGCGCGTCCCCGAGCTCGCCGAACTGACCCTGCACAACGGCACGGTGTACCGCTGGAACCGGCCGGTGTACGCGGTCATGGACGGGCGGCCGCACCTGCGGGTCGAGAACCGGGTGCTGCCGGCCGGGCCGACCGCCGCGGACATCACCGCCAACGCCGCCTTCTACTACGGCCTGGTCCGCGCGCTGGCGGAGGCCGAGCGGCCGATCTGGACCCGGATGTCGTTCGCCGCGGCCGGGGAGAACCTGATCGAGGCGGCCCGGCACGGCATCGACGCGCACCTGTACTGGCCGGGCCTGGGCGTCGTGCCGGCCACCGAGCTCACGCTGCGGCGGCTGCTGCCCATGGCCCGCGAGGGCCTGACCCGGTGGGGTGTCGACGCCGCGGCACGCCGACCGCTGCCTGGACATCATCGAGCAGCGCTGCCTGGCCGGGCGGACCGGCGCGACCTGGCAGGCGGAGACCGTGCACCAGCTGGAGCGCGGAGGGCGGCTCGACCGGGGCGCGGCGCTGCGCCGGATGACCCAGCGCTACATCGAGCACATGCACACCAACGAGCCGGTGCACTCCTGGCCGCCCGGTTACTGAGCCGCGGCTCCGCGCGTCAGCGGGCTGCCTGCTGATTCTCCGCGTGCTGATGTCTCGCGTGCTGGCTGTCCGCGGGCCAGCGGCGGCCGTTGGTCCAGTACTCGTCGATGTGCTCCAGCGGGCGCCCCCTGGTCTCCGGGACGCAGCGCCACACGAACACGATGGCCAGGGCGGCGAAGATCGCGTACAACCAGAACGTCCACGACTTGCCGATGCCATTGATCAGCGTCAGGAAGGTGACGCTGACCAGCAGGTTCGCGCTCCAGTTGGACACCGTGGCCGCGCTGGCACCGACCGCGCGCAGGCGGTTCGGGAAGACCTCCGCGGTCATCAGCCAGAACAGCGGCGAAATCGACATTGAATAACAGGCCACGTAGATCAGCAGGATGATCAGGACCCCGGCGCCCCAGCTCTTGGGGCCCACCTCGAACGCGACGCCGAGTAGCACCAGCATGGATCCCATCCCGGCCAGGCCGAGATAGAACAGCTTCTTGCGGCCGACCACGTCGACGAACGCGATCGTGGGGAGCACGAAGAGGAACAGCGTGGCTCCTACGTAGATCGTCGGAAGCAGCGGGTTCCCGCTTACCCCCGCATAGCCGAAGATCGTCGGTGTGTAGAACAGGACCGTGTTCGGCCCGACGAACTGCTGGAACACGGCCAGGCCCACCCCGGCGATCAGCGCCCCGCGCAGGCCGGGACGAAGCAGCTCGCGCCAGGATGTGCCCTCGCTATCGCTCACGTCCTGGTGCAGCAGATCGAGTTCTTCCTCCTTGTGCTCCGGGTCGATGCGCCCGAGAACCTGGGCGGCCTCGTCCCAGCGGTTGTTCATACCGAGCCACCGGGGCGAGTAGGACATGAACAGCATGCCGATGGCCAGGGCCAGGGCGGGCAGCACGGCGAACCCGAACATCGGCCGCCAGCCCCAGCCAGGCCGAGTCGAACGCGAAGTCCAGCGCGTAGGACAGCAGGATGCCGAAGGAGATGGCCAGTTGCTGCAGCACCACCAGGCCGCCACGGATGCGCGCCGGGGACATCTCGGCGATGTAGGCCGGGACGATCAGCGACGAGGCCCCCACCGCGACACCGGTGATGATCCGGAACGCCAGGAACGAGCCCAGATTCCACGAGAACGCGGTCAGGATGGCCCCGGCCCCATACAGGATGGCCAGCGCGATCAGCGCCCGGCGCCGGCTGAACCGGTCGGCCAGCCGGCCGCCGATGACGCCGCCGATGACCGCGCCGATCAGGACCGCGGACACGGCCAGCTCCTCGGTCGTGCTGCTGAGCCGGAAGCTGCTCGTGAGCAGGTTCTCCGCCCCGCTGATCACGCCGATGTCGTACCCGAACAACATCCCGCCCAGCGCGGCGACCGCCGCCACCAGGTAGGTGTAGCGGGGGGTGCCCCGGAGAGCGGTTAACGAGAACGCCGAGATCGGCTGGCTGGACTCAGCGGCGGTCCTGGCGTCCTCCGGCGGCCTGGGCTGCGCCGCCTGCCCGCGATCTTCGATCATGACGCGAGCCCCTTTCCGCGGTCACGGCGGCGGCCGGGCCTCGTTGCCCGGGCGCGGATGTGACCGCTCACAGGTATGCCCCCTGCCCCCGGATCGGCCGGCCATGCAGGCGCGCAGGGCGGCCGCCTTCCATCCGGCCGCGATGGCGTCAGGTCTGCAGCGGCACCATCTCGCGCACGAAGTCCGCGGTGAACTGGTCCGGGTCCACCGGCGTCCAGCTCGGCCGGACCACGAACTTGGTCAGCCCGGCCGCCACGTAGTCCTCGATCAGGGCGCGGGCGCCCGCCCAGCCGGACGCCACCAGCTTTTCCGGATCGGCGTCCGGGCGGCGGCGCTGCGCGGCCTCCAGCAGCGCGGGCCGCGACTGGTCATCCGTCACGGCCAGGCTGATGCCGTAGTGGTCCGGCTCGATCTCGCGGCCCGCCTCGGCGGCGGCCGCCTCGATGGCCTGGCGGCCCGCACCGGCCTCGGCTGGGGTCAGGAAGCTGGCCAGCCACCCGTCGCCCAGCCGCCCGACGCGCCGCAACGCCCCCTGGGCGCTGCCGCCGAGCCAGATGTCCAGCGGCTTGGCCGGCCGCGGCCCGACGCTGGCCGACTCCACCGAGAAGAACTCGCCGTCAAACGTCACGTTGTCCTGGCTGAGCAGCAGCCGCAGCAGGGTCAGGGACTCGTCGAACACCGCGGCCCGGCGGCCGGGCGGCACCGGGAAGGCGGCCAGTTCCGCCGGGCCGGGCTGGTTTGAGGCCGAACACCGGCAGTACCCGGCGGGGGGCCAGGCCGGCCAGGGTGGCGAGTTGCTTGGCCACCAGGACGGGGTGGCGCCCGGGCAGTACCGCCACCCCGGTGCCCACCTTCAGCCGGGAGGTCCGGGCCAGCGCGTGGGCCATGCCGATGAACGGGTTGACCAGCGAGCCGTAGACCATCTCCGGCAGCCACAGGGAATCGATCCCGGCCGCCTCCAGCGCGTCCACCGCCGCGCTGAACTGATCGGGGACACCGGCCGCGCCGAGGGAGACGCCGATCCTGACCTTCATGGGGTTATCCGCCATGCTGCTATCCGATCACATGGCCCAGGGCCGCGCCCGGGCTGTCCGGCCGGTCTTGATGACGCGGCCCGCCGGAATCCCGCGTTGCGGTCCAGGCCCAGCTGGGTGGCGTGTTAGCACTACCTGGAAGCCTGGTGACTGCATCCTCGCTGAGCGGTCAGATCCGTGAGATAACGGCCAGGTGACGCGGCGGGGCTGGCGGCCAGGGACGGGCTGTGCATCACAGCCTGCCCGCTACCGGTTGCGCGCCGAACTCCGCCGGGGCTGGGCCAGCTACCTGGTCATCTTCATGATCGTCGGACTGCTCGGGGGGACCGCCCTGGCCAGCGTGGCCGCGGCCCGCCGGACCCAGTCCGCGTTCCCGCGGATCCTGGCCGCGAGCAACCCATCCGACGTCACGGTGGATACCGGCTCGCAGAGCCCCGGCCTGGTCGGCCGGCTCTCGCACCTGCCTCAGGTGCGATCGGCGGAGTCATACGTGGCCCTCGACGCCCTGCGCGCCCTGCCCTCCGGTTACGCCGATCCGGACACTCCCTTCAACGAGCAGGTCGAGCTGGTCGGGTCGCTGAACGGCCTTTACTTCGACCAGGACCGGGTCATCATTACCGCTGGCCGCCGGGCCAACCCCAGACGGCCAGGCGAGGTGGTCGTCAGTGAGCTGACCGCTCATCGTTTCGGCCTGCACCTGGGCCAGTCACTTGCGGCCAACTTCTACTCGGGCCAGCAGGCCGCCGATCCCGCGTTCAACCCGATGACCAGGCCGCCGTTGCGCCGCGTCCGGCTGACGATCACCGGCATCGGCGTGTTCACCGACGAGGTCGTGCAGGATGACATCGACCGCAGCTACCGGGTCCTGGCCACGCCCGCCCTGACCAGGACGGAACTGCGGTGCTGCGGCTCTTTCTACTGGACTGGCCTGCGGCTGGCGCGCGGCGCCCGCGATGTGCAAGCAGTGCAGCGGGAGAACACCCGTGGGCTGCCCAGGTACTCCCCGGCGTTCTTCCGCGTCACCTCGGTTGTCGTGGACCAGGCGGAGCGGGCCGTCCGGCCCGAGTCGGTCGCGGCCGCGGTCTTCGGCCTGATCGCGGCCGCCGGAGCGTTCGTCCTGGCCGCCCAGGCCATCCGCCGCAAGATTCTCGACGGGCGGGGGGCGCGCGACACCCTGCGGGCCATGGGGACCAGCCCGTCCGGTCTCGTCCTCGACGCCGTTCTCGGTCCCGTGTGCGCCGTGGCGGCCGGAACAGTGCTGGCGCTGGTGGTGGCGGTGGCTGCCTCCCCGCTGGCTCCGCTGGGGCAGCTGCATCGTCTTGAGCCAGCTTCCGGGGTGTCGTTCGACTGGGCCGTTCTCGGTGTCGGCGCCGCGGCGTTCCTGCTCACCTTGCCGGTCGCGGCCGTCGCGCTGGCCTGGGTAGATGTGGGGTCGCGGTCGCGCGGAGCGCGGCCTGGCGGACCGTCGCGCGGCGGCCGGGACGGCGGCGCTGAGCCTGCCGGTCACGGCCAGGGCGGGCGTCAGTTTCGCCTTCCAGCCGGAGCGAGCGGCTCTCCGCGCCCGGTGGTGCCGGGTGTCCTGGGCACGGCCGTGACCCCGGTGATCGCCGGGGCGTGGCTCGGGGCAGCGGTACGGCGTACTTCGGCGATCCCGGCTGGGGTGGGACGAGATCAACGGCCAGGCCGTCCCGGTCCTGGCCGCGACGGACACCCGGCTCAGCCCGCCGATCCTGGCCGGTCACGCCCTGGCCGGCCCGGATCAGATCGTGCTGGGTCCCGAAACGATGGCCGAGGTCGGCGGCCATGTCGGTGGTACGGTGCGGGTTTTCAACAGCGCCACCACGCGGACCATGCGGGTCGTGGGAACGGCGACAATGCCGGCCATCGGCGTGGTCCACGGGAACCACCTCTCGCTCGGCAGCGGGGCGGTACTGCCCGCCAGCTCGCTGCCGCAGGCCCTGCTGAACAGGGACGCTGCCCCGCTGGCGCGGGGACCTAATACGATCCTGGTCCGTTTCCGGCCCGGCGTCGATCGACGCGGCGGCCGCCCGGCGGCTCGCGCGGATCACGGGCAGGCTAACCCCCGATGGTGTCCAGGTGCTGCCCGTCCAGCGTCCCGCCGAGATCGTCAACTACCGCACGATGGGCAGCACGCCGCTCATCCTCGCCGGGATGCTCGCGGCCGGGGCCGTCATAGCGCTCGCCCTGAGCCTCGCGGCCTCCGTGCGGCGCCGGTCGCGCGAGCTTGCCCTCCTGAAGACCCTCGGATTCGTCCGCGGGCAGGTGGTCGCGGCCGTGATCTGGCAGGCCCTGGTCATCGTCGCGATCGGGGCCGCCATCGGCATTCCGCTCGGGGTAGCGGCGGGCCGGTTCTTCTGGGTGAGTTTCGCCGCTGAGCTCTACGTCGTGCCCCAGCCGGTCATCTCTACGATCATGATCGCAGCCACCGTCGTGTCCGCCCTGGCCGCAGCCAGCCTGGCCGCCATCGTGCAGGCCTGGCCAGCGGCCCGGACCCCGGCGGCCACTGTGCTCCGGGCAGAGTGAGGAACCGGCGTGGCCGAAATTGGCTGGCGTCCGGGACAAACCCGGCATAGGCTGCCGCCGTGACCTGGATCGCACCCGACGTCGAGCGTTCGGAGGACTATCCGGCGCGCCGCAACGAACCCGAGCGGGAGATGCTCCGCGACTGGCTCGACTGGCACCGGGCCACCCTGCTGCGCAAATGCGCGGGGCTGGATGCCACGCGGCTGGCCAGGCGCGCCGTGCCGCCGTCGAACCTCTCCCTGCTCGGCCTGGTCCGGCACATGAGCGACACCGAGCGCGGGTGGGTCAGGCAGGCCTTCCGCGGTGAGCAGGTACCCGACCTGTACTACCGCTCCGATGCCCCGGACGCGGACTTCGAAGAGGCAGACCCGGCCGCGCCGAGGAGGACTTCGAGCGCTACCGGGCCGAGTGCCGGGCGGTCGATGCCGCGCTGGAGGGCGCGAAGCTGGACGACACGTTCACGTTCGGGGAGAAGACCACCTCGGTGCGGTGGATGTGGCAGCACCTCGTGGAGGAGTACGCGCGCCACAACGGGCACGCCGACCTGCTGCGCGAGGCCATCGACGGCTCGGCCGGCCTGTGAGCGGGACCAGGGGCCAAGAACCTTGCGGGCACAGCCGGGCCAGGTTCGGGGAGGTGCGGAGCGGGTGATGGCCAGCTCCCAGTAGGCGAACGAGAACTGCGCCCCCGCCAGGGCCAGGAACGCCATCGTCCACCCGTACGTCTTCCGGTCGTTCCCGCCGAACGAGAGCGTAACGGCGCCCAGGCCGACCAAGACGAGCCCACTGGCCATGCGCACGCCCGCCCAGCCGCGGAGGTGGCGGTATTCCCATGGCGCGATCAGGCGCCTCATTCCGGATCGTGGGGGAGATGCCCACCACCCGGGCAGACCTTTCGGGGCGGTGGCGTCGTTGGATGCGCACATGGGATGCCTCCTGCGGCCTCCGGTACCCGGTCGCTCCGGTACTTATCAAAGTGATTCACTTCGCTGGGTAAGGCGTCAACTGCCAGCTGCCCCAGCCCATCCACGCCATGACGTCACCCGGGCTGGTCATCGCCGGGCGGTAGGGGGCTGGTTCCGGCCCGGCTGGCGGCGGGCGGCCGCCCGCGGGGCCGCATCGGCCCGGCGCGGCCGGGCAGCCGCCCTGCGTCGGCGAGCGCGCGGCGGAGCAGGAACTCGATCTGGGCGTTGGTGCTGCGCAGCTCGTCGTTGGCCCACCGGGCCAGGGCGTCGTGGACGGCGGGGTCCAGCCGCAGCAGGACGCTCTTGCGTTCGGTCACCGCGGTTCCGCGGCTGGTGGTCACGGCCGGGCCGTCACTGGTAGAGGGTGCCGGTGTTGACGATGGGCTGGGTGGCCTGCTCGCTGCACAAGACCACGAGCAGGTTGGAGACCATCGTGGCCTTGCGCTCCTCGTCCAGCTCGACGACGCCCTCGTCCTGGAGCCGCTGCAGGGCCAGCTGGACCATGCCGACCGCGCCTTCCACGATCCGCTGCCGGGCGCCGACCACGGCGCTGGCCTGCTGCTGGCGCAGCATGGCCTGGGCGATCTCGGGGGCATAAGACAGCCGGGTCAGGCGGGACTCGATGATGTGCACCCCGGCCGATGCGACCCGGGCGGCGATCTCGGTGGAAAGCTCGCCGGTGACCTCGTCGGCGTTGTCGCGCAGCGACAGCCGCCTTCGTGGCGGCTGGTGTAGGGGTAGCTGGAGGCGATGTGCCGGACGGCGGTCTCGGTCTGGATGGTGACGAACTGCGTGTAGTCGTCGACGGAGTAGATGGCGCTGGCGGTGTCGGCGACCTGCCAGACGACCACGGCGGCGATCTCGATCGGGTTGCCGTCCGCGTCGTTGACCTTGGCCTGGGCCGATTCCTGGTTGCGGATCCTGGTGGAGACCGCGATCCGGCGGGTGAACGGGTTCACCCACTGCAGGCCCGAGTCGCGGATGGTGCCGCGGTAGCGGCCGAACAGCTGGACGACGCGGGCCTGCCCGGGGACGACGGGGGTGAGACCCGCCAGCGCGAGGCCGCTGGCGATAAAGATCAGGACGCACAGCACCACCAGCGCCACCGCGAGCGCTGTGACTCTGGTGGCTTGCCACCACGGCCAGCGCGACCCCGGCCAGGATCAGGACGATGCCCGCCACCAGCATGCGCAGGCCGGGCAACGACTGGGCCTCGCGCTCGGTCACTGGCGGGTCAGGCAGTTGCGGGCCTGCGGCGGCTGCAGTCCGGATAGCCATCGGGCGTCTCCTCATCTGACGGACCCTGATATCACTTATCAAGCTTACTGATATCTTATCTCCGGGCAAGGTGCCCCGCGGGATGTTCGCCACGGCCAGAGCTTCTGCCTGATTCAGTGCTGCTGCCCGGCGCGATCCGTCAGAAGGGCGGGCCGGCGAGGGTCAGGGCGGCGGCTGGGCGATGTCCGCCACCGTGGCGTGCACCGCCTGGACCAGGTCGCCGGGTGCGATCTCGATCTCCAGCCCGCGGCGGCCGCCGCTGCAGAAGATAGTGGCGAACCCCAGGGCCGAGGAGTCGACCACCACGGGCAGCCGCTTGCGCTGCCCTAGCGGCGAGATCCCGCCGACCACGTAGCCCGTGGCCCGCTCCGCGTCCGCCGGGTCCGCCATGGCCGCCTTCCGGCCGCCCGCCGCCGCGGCCAGTGCCTTGAGGTCCAGCCGGCTGTCCACCGGGACCACGCCGACCGTCAGCACCCCGTCCACCTGGGCGACCAGGGTCTTGAACACCCGCTCCGGCGCGACCCCCAGGGCGTCGCTCGCCTCCTGGCCGTAGCCGGCCCGGCGCGGATCATGCTCGTAGGCATGCACGGTGTGCGCGATGTGCTGCTTTGCGAGCAGCGCAGTCGCCGGGGTGCCACGTCCTGCCACGGTCAGTCACTCTAGACGCGGCTTGGGGGATGGTGACGGAATCATGGCTGCCGCGCTCACGTCGCGGCCCAGCACACCTGGGCACCCAAGACGTTGCTGCGCGCTGTCGCGGCACCCGGCCCATGTCGTGCAGGCGGAGACAGTGGCAGCATGGGGGAGTGGACTATGTGCTGGCGCAGGTGAACATCGGGCGGCTGCGGGCGCCCCTCGACAGCCCGCAACTCGCCGATTTCGTGGCCGCGCTCGATCCGGTCAACGCGGCGGCGGACGCCGCGCCCGGGTTCGTGTGGCGGCTGCAGACGGAGGACGGCAACGCCACCTCGGTGCGCGCCTTCGAGTGGGATCAGGCGGGCAGCGCGGGGGTCATCGTGAACATGTCGGTCTGGGAGACGCCCGAGGCGCTCGCCGCGTTCGTGTACTCCGATACCCACCGGCGGGTGCTGGCCCAGCGCAGGCAGTGGTTCGAGCGGATCACCGAGGCGTACACCGCGCTGTGGTGGATCCCCCGGGGGACGGTGCCGACCCCGGCCGACGCCGAGGACCGGGTACGGCGGCTGCGGGCGCACGGCCCGACCGCGGACGCGTTCACGCTGCGCGTGCTGTTCCCGCCGCCGGGCGGGGCAGCCGCGCCCCGCGCCGGGCGCGAGGACTGGGCCTGCCCCGTCTGAGCGGGGGCACGGGCCAGCGGCCACGGCCGGGCCAGCCGGATTACTGGTGATCGCGCTCTTCGTCGTCGCGGCGGATCCGGTCCAGCGCGACGGCGATGGCCAGGAACAGGACGTCGTCCTGGCCCGGGGCGACCTCCACGCCGTAGGTGTCCCTGATCCGGAACCAGGCCCGCGAGATCCGGGCCAGGACCTGGCCGCCCGCCGTGATCTCGAACTCCTTGTCCAGGACGCTGCCGGTCACGTCGAGCTGGCTGCCGTCGGCCAGGTCCACGGTCGAGCGGTGGTGCAGCGGCGAGATGAGCGCCCTGCGGACGGTCGCCGCCAGGGCGCCGTCCTCCTCGATCTCCATGCTCTCGTGCATGGCGATCAGCTTCTTGCGCACCGTCACCAGGACGCGCCCGCCGGGGTCCTGGATCTCCAGGGTCTGCCGCAGCCGCAGCACCTTCCCGTCCACGAAGAAGGCCTTGCCACCCCCCTCGTCGGTGATCCAGAAGTCGTCACCGATCGAGAAGAGCTTCTCCTTGTACCGCGTAGCGCATGCTCTCTCCAGGGTCCGGGGCGCACCAGGGACGGGCGCACCGTACCCCAGATACCGAAAGCCGGGCGGGCGAAACCCCTCAGCCCGTGGTGTACCGGCGCAAGCCCACCGCGTACTCGACACCGGCCGCCATGCCGGTGTAGCCCGCCATGTTCCGGAGGAACTCATCCGGGTCGAAGTCCCGGCCCAGGCCGTCGAGATAGGCCTTGTGCTCGCGCAGCGAGTCAACCCCCGCGCCGATCGTCGCCGTGACGTCCACGAAGTGGGTGGGATCCGCCACGCCGGCCACGTACACCTCGCTGGCGCCACCCCAGGCCGGCCCGGCGTCGGTGAACACCCAGGGGTTGGCGGCGTCCCGGACCGCGTCCAGCACGGCCAGCCCCACCGCGCGGTGGTCGGCGTGGTTGACCATCCCGGTGTCGCCCCAGGTCAGGTCGAAGTTCATGGTGATGACGACGTCGGGACGCTCCGCGCGCAGCACGGCGGCCAGGTCGCGGCGCAGCGGCAGGCCGTATTCCACCAGCCCGTCGGCGTGGTCCAGGAAGTGCACCTCGTGCACGCCGACGACCGCGGCGCTGCGCCGTTCCTCCTCGACGCGCAGCGGCCCGACCTCGTCCGGGGCCATCCCCTGGATGCCGGCCTCGCCCCGGGTGGCGAGCAGGTACGCGACATGCTTGCCCTGGCCGGTCCAGCGGGCCACCGCGGCGGCCGCGCCGTACTCCAGGTCGTCGGGGTGCGCGACCACCGCGACCGCCCGGTTCCACTCCTCCGGCATGGGCTCCATCGGCCCGCCCTCCCCGTGACTGACGCCCCCGCTGGCGCTCAGCCTGGGGTCTGCTCCTCAGCCAAGACCTTCCGGATCACGTCCGCAAGCTCCGCGGGCCAGATGACCTCGGTCGTCGAATCCAGCTCGGCCAGGCTCCACCAGCGCCAGGCGGCGATGCCGTCGGCCGCGTGCATCTGCGCGACGTCCCCGAGCGGGCGGTCCGGCTGCTGCGTGCGGGCCAGGTAGTGCCGCTCGTACTGGTGCACCAGGCGGCCGCCGTACTCCATGGTCAGGCTGCGCTGGAGCACCTCGTGGCGCAGCGGGACGTCGGTCCAGCCGGTCTCCTCGGCCAGTTCGCGGACGGCCGCGGCGGCGTAGTCCTCGCCCGGGTTCAGCCCGCCGCCGGGTGTGGTCCAATGGCGGCCGTTGGGCAGCTCGTCGTCGTACCGCATCAGCAGCACCCGGTCGCCGGGGTCGAGCACTATCACCCGGCCCGCGTGCCGCTCGGGCAGCCGGGCTCCGCGCTGTGTATCGGTTTCAGCCACGCCGTGCATTCTAGGTCCGGCCCGGTGCTGCACTATTTGGGCAGGTGGCCGGCTCGCTAGGGTGGTGGGGATGGCTACTCACGTCGCGTTGCTGCGCGGAATCAATGTCGGCGGCCGCAACAAGGTCGCGATGGCGGACCTGCGCGAGATCATGGCTTCCCTCGGGCACACCGACGTAGCCACCTACATCCAGAGCGGCAATGTGGTGTTCAGTACGGACGAGAAGGACACCGCGACCGTGGCGGCCGCCATCGAGAAGGCGGTCGAGGACCGGGTGGGCGTGCGCGCCGCGGTCCTGGTGCTGACCCGCGCGGAACTGGCCCGGATCGCGCGGGACAACCCGTATCCGGACGAGCCCAACCCCAAGCTGGTGCACGTGGTGTTCCTGCCCGCCGAGCCGGCCCCGGAGATGATCGCCAGCGTGGCCGCAGCCCAGGACACGGTGGCGCAGAAGGGGAGCCGGGACACGGCCCAGTACGCCGGGCGCGCCCTGTTCCTGCACACCCCGGACGGCTTCGGGCGTAGTGAGCTGGCCGCGCTGCTGAGCCCGGGCGGGCCGGCCGATGTCGGCCAAGGGCGCGGGCACGGCCCGGAACGTGGCCACCGTCCGCAAGCTGCTCGACATGTGCGGTTCCTGAGGGTGGGCGCGCCGCTGCCGCCGATTTCCCCGGACGCCGGGCGGATCAGGCTGGGCCAGCCCCGCGGGCGCTGGATCATCGCGGCGACCGTGCTCGGGTCGAGCATGGCCATGCTCGATGCCACGGCAGTCAACGTGGCCCTGCCGACGATCGGCAAGGAACTGAACACCTCGCTGGCCGGCCTGCAGTGGGTGGTGACCGCGTACACGCTCACCCTGGCCGGGCTGATCCTGCTGGGCGGGGCGCTCGGCGACCGGTTCGGCCGCCGCCGCGTGTTCCTCATCGGCGTGACCTGGTTCGCGCTCTCGTCGGCGCTGTGCGGCCTGGCCCCTAACATCGGCGTGCTGATCGCGGCCCGGGCGCTGCAGGGCATCGGCGGGGCGCTGCTGACCCCCGGCTCGCTGGCCATCATCCAGTCCACGTTCGCGGCCGATGACCGGCCGCGGGCCATCGGCGCCTGGTCCGGGCTGGGCGGCGTGGCCGGCGCGATCGGCCCGTTCCTCGGCGGCTGGATCGTGGGCTCGATCGGCTGGCGCTGGATCTTCCTGATCAACCTGCCGCTCGCCGTGGCCGTGCTGGCCGTGACCAGCCGGCACGTCCCGGAGAGCCGGGACCCCACCGCGCAGGGCCGGTTCGACATCGCCGGCGCGGTGCTCGCCGCGCTGGCCCTGGCCGGCATCACCGACGGCCTGATCGAGGCGCCCTCCGGCCGCCCTGCTCGAGTCCGTGGTGCCGGCCCTGGCGGGCGTCGCCGCCGGGGCCGCGTTCGTCCTGCTGGAACGGCGGCGTGGCCAGCACCCCGAGCGGGTCCCGCCGATGCTGCCCCTGGGAATCTTCTCGTCCCGCCAGTTCACCGCCATCAACCTGATCACGTTCGTCGTGTACGGGGCGATGGGCGCGGTGTTCTTCCTGCTCGTGCTCGACCTCCAGGTGGTCGCGGGCTTCACGCCCCTGCAGGCCGGGATCTCGTTGCTGCCCTCCACGGCGGCCCTGCTGCTGCTGTCGTCGCGGGCGGGGGCGCTGGGCCCAGCGGTTCGGGCCGCGCTGGCTGATGACCGGCGGGCTGCTGCTCGCGGCGGCCGGGCTGGCGCTGCTCACCCGGATCGGGCCGGATACGTCGTACGTGGCCGACGTGCTGCCCGCCGTGCTGCTGTTCGGGATCGGCCTGTCCATGACCGTGGCCCCGCTCACCGCCACCGTGCTGGCCAGCGCGGATGAGCGGCACGCGGGGGTGGCGAGCGGGGTCAACAACGCCACGGCCCGGGCGGCGGGGCTGCTGGCCGTGGCGGGCCTGCCGGCCGCGGTCGGGCTCAGCGGCGCCGCGCTGCACTCGAAGACGCTGCTGAACCACGGATTCCACGAGGCCATGCTCATCTGCTCGGGCCTGCTGGTCCTGGCCGCGGTGGGATCGGCGATCCTGGTCGACAACAACGTGCTCCGGTCCCCGTCCGGGGAGCAGGTGGCCGAACCGGAGTGCCTGACGAACTGCGCGGTCGGTGCCCCGCCGCTGGAGCCGGGGCTGCGCGTGCGCGCCGTGCCACGGGCGGACTCCCACTAAGCTGCTAACCCCACTGTTCTTCGCGCCACTGTTCTTTGCGGCACTGGCGTTCCACACGGAGAGTTTCCCGCGCATGCACTGGTCACAGATGTTCATCCCCACCCTGCGGGAGGACCCGGCGGACGCGGGCGCGCCCAGTCACCGGCTGCTGCTGCGTGGCGGCTACATCCGCCAGCTGATCGCCGGGCACTACTCACTGCTGCCGCTGGCCGTGCGGGTCCGGTCCAAGGTCATCGAGATCATCCGGCAGGAGATGAACCAGATCGGCGCGCAGGAGGTGCTGCTGCCCGACATGCACCCCGCCGAGATCTGGGAGCGCAGCGGGCGCTGGGAAATCATGGGCGAGGAGATGTTCCGGCTCACCGACCGGAAGGGCGCCCGGCTCGCGCTGGCCATGACGCATGAGGAGATCTTCGCGGTCCTGGCCACCGAGCTGAACTCGCACAAGCAGCTGCCGCAGGCCTGGTACCAGTTCCAGACGAAGTTCCGGGACGAGCCGCGGCCCCGGGCCGGGCTGATCCGGACCCGCGAGTTCACCATGAAGGACTCCTACAGCTTCGACCTGGACCGGGTCGGGCTGGACGCCGCCTTCGACCGGCACTACGACGCCTACCGGCGCATCTTCGAGCGGCTCGGGATTCCGGCCATCCCGGTCGAAGCCTCCAGCGGAACCATGGGCGGCAGCGACTCCACCGAGTTCATGTGCCCCTCGTCCTCCGGCGAGGACCTGGTCGTGTACTGCCCGGCCTGCCACTACGCCGCCAACATCGAGAAGGCCACGTCACGGCTGGCCGACCTGGCCGACGGCCCCGGGCTGGGCAGCCCGGAGCGGTTCGATACGCCTGGCGTGCGGACCATCGAGGACCTGGCCACCGGGTACGACGCACCCGCGACGCGGCAGATCAAGACGCTCGTCTACGTGCTGGACGGCCAGCTCACGCTGGTGCTGATGCGCGGCGACCACGCGCTGAGCGAGCAGAAGCTGATCGACGCCACCGGGGCGACCACGGTCCGCCCGGCCCAGCCGGACGAGATCAGGGAGGCACTCGGCGCGCTGCCGGGCAGCCTCGGCGCGGTCGGGGTCGGCGGGCTGCCGATCATCGCGGACCGCGCCCTGGACGGGCGCCGGGACATGGTCACCGGGGCCAACGTGGACGACATGCACCTGCGCGGCGTGGAGGTGGCCCGGGACATCGCCGTTGGCCAGTGGGCCGACCTGCGCGAGGTCACCGCGGGCGAGGCCTGCCCGCAGTGCGGGGAACCGCTGGAGCTCATCGAGGCCATCGAGGTCGGGCACATTTTCAAGCTCGGGGACCGTTACTCCAAGGTCTTCGGCGCGACCGTGCTCGGCCCGGACGGCAAGGCCGTCCCGCTGATCATGGGCAGCTACGGGATCGGGGTGGAGCGCGCGATGGCCGCCATCGTCGAACGCCATCACGACGAGCGCGGCATCGTCTGGCCGCTGGCCGTGGCGCCGTTCGCCGTGGTGGTGACCGTCGCCCAGTCCGAGGACGCCGAGGTGGCCAAGGCCGGTGCGGCCCTCTATGACCAGCTGGCCTCGGCCGGGTTCGAGGTGATCATCGACGACCGGGCCGAGCGCGCCGGGGTGAAGTTCCGCGACGCGGAACTCACCGGCATCCCGTACCGGGTCACCGTGGGCAAGCGGGGGCTGGCCGAGGGCACGGTCGAGCTGACCGAGCGGGCTAGCGGTGAGACTCGGAAGGTCGCGCCGGACGAGGTGGCCGCTCAGCTGGGCGCGCTGACCGGGAGGAGCTGAGCGCCCGGCCGTTCCGGGTGGCCAGCAGGCTGGTCACCGTGACCACGATGAGCACGCCGCCGATGACGCACAGGGATACCCAGGTGTCGATGTGCGGGACCGGCACCGGCCCGAGCCGGTGCACCCCGGAATCGGCGAGCGCCTCGGCGATCAGCTTCACCCCGATGAACGCGAGGATCGCGGACAGCCCCGCGGTCAGGTGCACCAGCCGGTCGATCAGCCCGCCGATCAGGAAGTACAGGTGACGCAGGCCGAGCAGGGCGAACACGTTCGCGGCCAGCACCAGATAGGGATCGCGGGTCAGGCCGAACACCGCCGGGATGGAGTCCATCGCGAACACCACGTCGGCGACAGGCGATCGCGGCCACCAGGACCAGCAGCGGGCCGTTGCGGTGCCGCTTCAGGCGGCCGGCCAGCCCGCGGCGGAGCATCTTCGGACCGGGGATCCGGGGCGGCGCACCCGCCGGGTCTGGCGGGCCGCCGAGGCCCGCGGCCATCCGGACCGCGGTGACCAGCAGCACCGCGCCGAAGATGTAGAGCACCCAGTCGAAGCGGTTCAGGGCGGCGGCGCCCGCCGCGATGAACACGGCCCGCAGCAGCAGGGCGAAGCCGATCCCGGCCAGCAGCACCCGGCTGCGCAGCCGGGCCGCCACCGCGGAGCGGCCGATCAGCAGGACGAAGACGAACAGGTTGTCCAGCGACAGGCTGTACTCGGTCAGCCAGCCCGCGTAGAACTGGCCCGAAGCCCGCGGCCCGGCCACTGCCGCCAGGGCCAGGCCGAACAGCGCGCCCAGCGCGACGACCCCGGCCGTGCACAACGCCGCCTCGCGCAGCCCGGGCTCCCGGCCACGGCTGCGCGAGGCGTGCAGCACATCCGCTGCGGCGACCGCGAGGACCACCGCGAGCGCGACACCCCATAGCCACAGCGGCACATGGAAGGCGTCGTACATCGCGGGGGCTCCTCTGGTCGTCAGCGTGGGCCTGGCCCGGCTCCGGCCGTGGTGAACCGCAGGCCACCGACCTGGGCCGCGCGGGCGAAGTCGGCGGGCGTCAGCAGCCCGGCCAGTTCGCCGCTCGGGCCCAGCACCAGGGCGTAGCCCGCGGTGTGCAGGGCGGCCGGGCTGGCCGGGCGCCGCTGCCCACCGCCACGGGTCAGCCGGGCCCGCAGGTCGGTCAGCGGCTCATCCAGCGTGGTGAAGGCCAGGTAGGCCACGGGGGTGGCGACCTGGGACAGCCGGGTGACGTCGCGGCGGCCGGCCGGCACGCTCAGCAGCTGGGTCAGCGTCACCAGGCCGGACAGCTGGCCGTCGAAGTCCCGCACCGGGTACGCGGTCGCAGCGGTGTGGGCCAGTCCCGCGCCGCCCTCGTCCTGGAGGAAGGCCCCGACCATCTGCCAGCCGCGGGCGGTGGGGGCCAGCCCGCCGTCCGGCAGCAGGATGTCGCGGACCCGTACCCCGGCCAGCGCGGCCGAGGTGCGCACCTGGCTGGCCTCAGCCCGGGAGGCCCCGACCATCAGCAGGCCCATCAGCCCGAACCAGAGGCCGGCCAGATGACCGAGCGCCAGCGCGGTGACCCCGGCGGCGGTCAGGATCGCCCCGCTGACCTGGCCGAAACGGGCCGCGATGAGTCCGGCGCGGGTGGGATCGCCCGAGCGCGCCCACGCGAGCGCTCGGACGATCCGCCCGCCATCCAGCCCCGCCCCCGGCACGAGGTTGGCCACGGCCAGCAGGCCGTTGATCCAGGCCGCGGCCGCGGCCACGGCTACCGGCAGCAGGCCGGCGCCGAGCGCGGACAGGGTGACCGCCGCGGCCGCGCGCGAGCACGCCCAGCAGCAGGCTGGTCAGCGGGCCCGGCCGCGGCGACCCGCCACTGAGCGCGGGGGCTGGGCAGCTCCAGCTCGCTGGCCGATCCTGGCCGGTACGCCCGGCCGTGCCGCAGCCCGCCGAAGAAGCCGACGGTGGCGGGCACCCGGAGGCCGTAGCGGCGGGCCATGATCGAGTGCGCCAGCTCGTGCGCGACCATGCTGCCCAGGAGCACGATGACCAGGCCGGCGGCGGCGGCCAGGTAGCCGGCCACGGACCGGCCGGGGTCGAGCTCAGGCAGGGCGAGCGCACCGAACCCGGCGGCCAGCACACCGAGCAGGGCGGCCCCGGGGGTGAAGTTGACGCGTATCCCGGCGATGCGGAAGCCGCCCTGGCGACCGGGATCCGCTGAGGATCCGGCCGGCCCGGAATCTCCGGGCTGCCGGGCGGGCGGGCCGCGGGCGCGCCCAGGGCGGGCGCGGGCGGGCGGGTCATGGTCACTGCGGTCTCCTCGTGGCGCTGGCGTCCGTCTCACCAGCTACCTCTGACTACTATCCATTGCCGGAGATGTGCCGTCATCGGGCGTATCCGGCTAACATCACCCTCATGAACTTGCCGACTACCGGCAATATTGCCGAGCGGAGCGGTCGATCTGGACGCGATCGCCCAGGCGGCGAGCCGGGAGGCGGGCGGGGTGCCGCCGGACCTGCTCGCCGACTACCTTCCGGCCGCGGCCGACGCGGCCCGCACCGGCCGCCGCCTGGTCGCCGCCGAGCTCGCCCAGTACGGCCGGTCGGGGGAGCGGGCCGCGGAGAGCGGCGTGGCCCTGCGCGGCCTGGTCGACCTGTACCTGTCGGCGACCTGGCGGCTGTGGCGCGAACTGCCCGGCCTGACCGATCTGCGGGCGGCCGGGCTCGGCGTGCTGCGGGCCGCCGACGACGCGGTAGCGGCCGCGGCCGAGGGCTTCGAACGGGCCCACCTGTCGATCGCCCGCCGCGAGGAAGCGGAACGCCTGGAGTTCGTCGATGACCTGCTCTCCGGCCGCGACGCCGCCGATCTGCTCGTCCGCGGCGAGCGCCTCGGGCTGCGGCTGGCCGGGCCGCACCTGGTCGTGCTGGCGGAGTACGCGGCCGGGGTCCGGGCCACCAGGCCGCTGGGCCAGGAGATCGACCGGCTGGTCGCCGAGGCCGCCGCGCCGTCACCGTCGCTGACGATCAGCCGGGGCGGCCGGCTCGTCGCGGTGACCGGGGTGAGCGACGGCGGGGAGGCCAGCCGGGTGGCGGTGGCGCTGGCCCGGGTCCTGGCCCGGGGCCACCCGGACGTGCTCCCGGACGAGCCGCGGCCGTGGCGGGTCGCGTTCGGGCGCGCCTACCCGGGGCCGGGCGGCGTGCGGCGGTCCTACGACGAGGCCGGTGACGCGCTGGACGTGGCGGCCCGCCTCGGCATGCCGGACCCGGTGGTGGACGCCTCGGACCTGCTCATCTACCAGGTCATCCTGCGCGACCGGACGGCCATCACCGACCTGGTCGGCGCGCTGCTCACCCCGCTGCGCAGGCCCGGGGCGGGGCCGGGCCGTTGCTGGCCACGCTGCAGGAGTATTACGCGTGCGGCGGCGTGGCGGCCGAGGCCGCCCGGCGGCTGCACCTGTCCGTCCGCGCGGTGACCTACCGGCTGGCCCGGGTCAGGGAGCTCACCGGCCGGGACCCGGCCGACCCGGCGCAGGGACTGGCGCTGCGGGTGGCGGTGATCGGCGCGCGGATGCTCGACTGGCCCGCCGTGCCACTCGAAGGTTGAGGGGCCGCTGGCCCCGGCCCCGGAGTCGTGGCATACCGGGGACCGGGGCCGGCGGCGGCCCGTGCTTATAGCGTTGCGGCTCGTGGTTTGAACGCGGCGCCTTAGCTGCCGCCGGTGCCGTGCAGCGCGTCGATGTCGCGGCGCAGGGCGGCGATGTCGAGGCTGGCCGCTTTCGCGTCTTCCTCGGTGAGGATGACCCAGGCCTCGCCGAGGGCGGCCGCCGTCCACGCCAGCGTGGACTGCTGCAGCGCGCCCCAGGTGACCCAGGTGTCGAGCTGGTGGCCGTCCGAGCCGACCTTCACGATGCAGTGCCCGTCGTTCGTGTCGGGCTTCTGGCCGCCGCTCACCGTCCACGGCTCGTGCTGGCTGAAGAGACTGTCGGCGTCGTCGGTCAGGTTCACGCCGGCATAAACGCTATGAAACGCGGTCATCGCGGAGTCCACGGCGGCGGGCTTGGTGTGGTCGACGGGCGCGAAGGCCAGGATCTTGGCGTCTTTGTACCAGGACAGGAGCAAGTCGGCGATGTTCGCCCCGAGGTCCTGGCCGTGGTCATAGCGCAGGTACTCGGCCACGAGCTGATTGGAGTCTTCCCACTTCTCGGTCTCGTGACCGGCGGCGGCCTTGGCCATTTGTCACGTGTTGACGCCCGGCAAATGTACAGTCACCGACGCCGTCCGGGTGGGTGGTGCAGGTCTTGTCCGGGCCGTTGCCGAGCATGCCCCAGTCGGTGATGCCCGCGGACACGTCCACCGGGTAGACCGGAGGCGGCAATGGGGTGGTGAGATAGCTGGAAAGCCACTGGATATTGAACCGTTCCCCGGGCGGCTTAACCGGTAGGCGTCCACGCAGGCCAGCGGGTCGGATATCAGACAAGATGGTCTCCCCGTTCGATGCCGTTGATGACGTCAGTGGTCATCGCCAGGTCATCTTGGCAGAGCGCACCGGGCCGATGCCACCGTCGGATTTAAGGCATGACGGGTATGTGGTGCTAACAGCCGGGAGATTGGCCGGCTTGCCGGGCCGGAAAATACGCGGCCCGCCGTGCGCAGTGGAAAACATGGACTACGGCGGGCCTTGTCCGCGGCGGAGTTAGCTCTGGTGCTCCGCGTCCTCGTGCTCGTGTCTGGTGCTCGTGGTCATGCTCGTGCCCGTGGTCGTGGTCATGCCCCTGCTGGTCCTGGGCGATGCTCGCACGCACCTCGTCCATGTCGAGCTCGCGCGCCTTCGTGATCAGCTCCTCCAGCGCCTGCTCGGGCAGCGCGCCCGGCTGGGCGTAGAGGACGATGTTGTCCCTGATCACCATCAGCGTGGGGATGGACGAAATGCTGAACTGCTGGGCCAGCTCGGTCTCGGCGTCCGTGTCCACCTTGCCGAACACGGCGTCCGAATGCTTCTCCGACGCCCGGTCGAAGACCGGCGCGAACATGCGGCACGGGCCGCACCAGGAAGCCCAGAAGTCCACCAGAACCATGTCCGCGCCGCCCACGACGGACTCAAAGTTCTGGCCCGTCAGTTCGACCGTAGCCATGGAGTGTCTCCTCGTCTCGATGGGTATCCGCTGCTGGAATACCCTCCGGGGTATGTAAACCAGGCGGGCCCGGGTCTCATTCCCCGGCGCGGCTGCGCGCACGTCCCTCCGCCGTAGTAGCCAACTTAGGCCCCGGGTTATGCCCGATGGGCCTGGTCAATCTGCGGGAAGGCGGCCCCGGAGGGACGCGAGCGCCGACTCTAGCCGCGGAAGGACTGGGTTATGGCCCGTCCGGCGGGAACCCGAACGTCGCGTCGGAACGGCTCGGTGTCCCTGACGAACGCGGCGCTCTCAGGCACCGGTCACACCCGGCGTCCGAGGAAGGCGGCGAGCTGGTCGGCTGGGCCCGCTCCGGCTGGAGCCTCCTGGGCGGACCCGAACAAGGCCCCGCCGTCAGGTCCGCGGTAGGCATCGGTGATCGTGAGCCTGGCCTGGCTGAGCAGTCCGGCGGCTAGCCCGGGATCCAGGTCGGTGTGGTGTCCGAGGGCGCGCGCGAGGTCCCAGCCGTGGGTGAACTGCTCCATGGTGGCCAAGCTCAGCAGGGCAGCTCCCGGGAAATCCCCGAACGGCAGCCGGACCGTCTTCTCCAGCACGCCGTCGGTCTCGAACGCCGCGGTCGCGATCCGGATGCTCTCCTCGTAAGCAGCCACGAAGTCCCCGGCCGCATAATCCGCGTCGGGGCCCCGCCCTCCCCGGTGAGAGTGACCGCCCACCATCGGGGCGTGCCGACAAAGTGATTGATGAGCGCGCGGACGTCCCACGACGCGCAGGGCGTCGGCGCGTCCAGATCGCCGGGCTGGACCTTGGCCAAGATGGCCTGGGTGCTCTGAAAGGCCCGGTTCAGTTCGTCCATCGTCTGTGATCCTCTCGTCCAAGAACTCACCGTCAAACAGGAAGACCCGAGGGAGAGGTGGAAAGGAATCGTTCTGCGGACCGCCGGAGTGGCCTCAGGCGTTGAGGTAGGTCAGAACGGCCAGCACGCGGCGGTTGCCGTCGTCGTCGGGATACAGGCCCAGCTTGGTGAAAATGTTGCTGATGTGCTTGTTGACCGCCTTCTCCGTGACCACCAGCCGGGCGGCGATGCCGGCGTTGGTGCATCCCTCAGCCATCAGGGCGAGCACCTCGCGTTCCCTCGGCGTGAGGCGGCCCAGCACCTCGTCCCGGGCGTGCCGGGCCAGCAACTGCGAGACGACGTCGGGATCCATGGCGGTACCGCCGCCCGCGACGGTCCGCACGGCCTCGATGAACCGCCGTACGTCGCTGACCCGGTCCTTGAGCAGATAGCCAAGGCCGCCCCGCCCCGAGGACAGCAGTTCCCGGGCGTAGAGCGGCTCGACGTGCTGGGACAGGACGAGTACCGGCAGGCCGGGCACCTGAGCGCGCGCCTCGATCGCCGCCTTCAGGCCCTCGTCGGTGAAGCTCGGCGGGAGCCGGACGTCCACCACGGCCACGTCGGGGCGGTGCGTGACCAGCGCGCGCAGCAGCCCGGGCCCGTTGTCCACCGCCGCCACGACGTCCATGTCGTACGCGGTGAGCAGCCGGATCAGCCCGTCCCGCAGCAGGGTCAGGTCCTCGCCAAGGACAACTCGCACGGCAGCTCCATGGTGACGAGGGTCGGCCCGCCGACCGGGCTGGTCACGGCGATCACGCCGTCGAAGGCGGCCAGCCGCCGCTCGACGCCGCGCAGGCCGCCGCCGGGTCCCGGCACGGCGCCGCCGGTGCCGTTGTCGCCGACGATCGCCACCAGCCTGCCGGAATCGTACTCAAGCTGCACCCAGGCCCGGTTCGCGCCGCTGTGCTTGATCACGTTGGCGAGGGCCTCGGCGATCGCGAAGTAGAGCGCCGACTCCACCGGGGCGGACGCCCGGCCGGCCAGGTCGATATGCAGGTCCACCGGCAGGGGCAGGCTCAGCGCGAGCGCCCGCACCGCCCCGTCGAGGCCGCGTTCGGCCAGCACCGGCGGGTGGATGCCGCGGACGAGGGTGCGCAGCTCGACCAGGGCCTGCCCGCTCGAGGTCGCGGGCCTCAGCGAGCAGGGACAGCGCCAGGTCGGGATTGTCGCGGAGCACCTGCTCGGCGAACCCGATGTTCATGCCCAGGGAGACCAGCCGGGCCTGGGCCCCGTCGTGCAGGTCACGCTCGATCCGGCGCAGTTCGGCCGCGGAGGCGTCCACCGCCTGGGAGCGGGACTCGGCCAGCTGGCCCACCTGCGCGGCCATCGCCTCCCGGGTCGGGGCCAGCAGCGCCGAGGCGGCCTGGGCGTGGGCCTTCAGCAACCGCGGCCCCAGCAGGACGCCGAGCGGCAGCATGCTCAGCAAGAACACCTGGGCCCAGAAATTGGCGGCGCCCCGGGCCACCATCCGAAGAACAGGTTCCCGAAATCGAGCCACCAGCGTCCACCCGCCCGCGACGACCAGGAATGCGGGCAGCAGCCCCAGCACCACCCCGGCCGGCACGTTGACCAGCAGCCAGAGCAGGTCACGCCAGGTCGCGGGGTCGGTCAGCACCCACTTGCAGCGCTGCAGCCGGCCGATCAGCCCGTTGGTGAGCTCGACCGGCCGGGGCCGGTACGGCGCCGCGATCGACACCCGCGACCATTCCCGCGCCCAGCGGCGCTGCCCGCTGGCCAGCCCCCGCACGGCCAGCAGGCTTTTCGGCGCCAGCAGGATCCCGATCCCCGCGGCCAGGGTGAGCAGGGAGAGCAGGGAGACGAAGAACAGCGGGACGCCAGCCACCGCGACTACCGCCAGGACGAGCCCGCGCACGCAGGTCTGCAGGGTCCGCTGGGCAAGCCGGCCGAAGACGCTCCTGTCCTCACTCATCCGTACCTCCCGCTCCGGATCGGTCCCAGCGCTTCCATGATGCGGATCGGCGGCCCATATCTCGGTGGTGCTAACTCCACCTTCTTCCGCAGGCCCGCGCCCGGCCAGGTGCCCGCCAGCGCCTCAGCGCCCCGGCGCGTCCTGGGCGCCCCGGTCGGCTCGGGCGCGACGTCCGTGCCGTCGGCGTCGATCCACTTGGCCGGGGTCCGCGGCGGCGCC
This sequence comes from uncultured Actinomycetes bacterium, assembly GCA_963742055.1. Lineage (GTDB taxonomy): Bacteria > Actinomycetota > Actinomycetes > Streptosporangiales > Streptosporangiaceae > RYN-230. The sequence goes on from CAVUKT010000037.1 coordinate 64,975, forward strand.
GACCAGCCGTCCATGGCGGCCAGCAACTCCGCCGCCGACGGCCGGGCCAGGATCATGTCCCGGTGATCCGGGCGGACGAAGCGCTCGGCCGCGGCGTGGTCCAGGAACCCCAGCAAACCGTCGTAGTAGCCCAGCAGGTTCAGCAGCCCGGTCGGCTTGGCGTGCAGTCCCAGCTGGGCCCAGGTGACGATCTCCGCGAACTCCTCCAGGGTGCCGAGCCCGCCGGGCAGCGCGATGAAGCCGTCCGACAGGTCGGCCATCAGCGCCTTGCGCTCGTGCATGCTGCCGGTGACCCGCAAGTCGCTCAGCCCCGGGTGCGCCACCTCGGCGTCGACGAGCAGGCCGGGGATCACCCCGACGATCTCGCCGCCCGCCGCCAGCACCGCGTCCGCCAGCGCGCCCATGAGGCCGACGTGCGCGCCGCCGTAGACCACCCGGATCCCGCGGGCCGCCAGGACCCGGCCCAGGTCCGCGGCGCCCGCCAGGTACTCCGGGCGCCGTCCCGGGTTGGAGCCGCAGAACACGCAGACCGATCGCATGCTCCCATCTTGGCGGGGCCCGGGCCATCAGTCCCAGGCGCGCCGGTAACCGGCGGGGTTCAGGACCCGGTCCAGTTGTCCGAGGAGCGCTCAGTTGTCCAGGCCCAGGGTGAACGTGGGCTTGGGGGTGGTGGCGGGCAGGCGGTGCTCCTCGCTGAGCCGCCGGATCGCGGTCCCGGTGGCCAGGAACTCGGTCGCGTGCTCGCCCCAGACATGGTTGGAGACCGCCACGTTCACCCCGACGATGCCGGACGCGCGGGCGACGGTCGCCTCGGCCTGCATCCGGACCAGGGCCAGCTCGCGGGCCTCGTACACGCCCTGGGTGAACTGGACCATCTCCTGGTTCCGCCCGGTCTGGCGCAGCGCCTGCATGGCCGACTGGTGCGCGATGTGGTAGACGCAGGTGCCCAGCACGAACGCCACCGGCACCGCCCCGGCGGCCAGCAGCCGGAAGAAGTCCTGGGCGGACAGGTCCGAGGTGAACGCGCGGCCGTCGGGGGCCCGGTGCGCCCCCTCGCCGCGCCAGCGCCCGCACCGCGGTGCCGGTGGCCACGAACTCCAGCACGTCCTGGCCCCAGGCGTACATCTGCATCCGCAGGTTGACCCCGACCACGCCGTCCGCGCCCAGGTGGTCGGCCTCGGCGCGCATCCGGGTCATGGCCAGCTCACGGGCGCTGTACATGGCCTGGGTGAGGACCTGCAGCTCGGCGTTCTGGGACCAGCGGCCGACCTGCAGGCCGATGTGGAAGATCGACGAGCCGACCACGAAGCCCAGCGGCTCGAAGCCCGCCTCACCCAGCAGCACGTACTCCGACACCGACAGGTCGGAGGTGAACACCCCCTCCGCCTCGGCCCCGGCGGTGTGCGCCAGGCGGCTGTCCGCGGCCTGGGGCTCCCACGTCGTCGTGTGTCGCCTGACCCGCTGCCGAACAGGGGCATCTGATTCTCCTTCGCCAGGCGCCGCGGCTGGCGGTGGCGCGGTCCCCCGGGCGCCGCTCGGGTCCGGACGGGCCTCAGCGTAGTCGCCGCCCGCCCCGGTGAGATGATCAATTGCTCATCGTTCACCCACGGAATGGGACACCCCTGCCGAGTGACACTCTTCTGCGTGCTGGGCGACGCGCACCTCGACGTCGTGGTCTGCCCGGACGGGCCGGTGGCGGAGGAGACCGACACCCCCGCGCGCACCTGGGTCGGGGCCGGCGGCCAGGCCGCCAACGTGGCGGCGTGGATCGTGGCCCTCGGCGGGCAGGCCCGGCTCATCGCGGCGCGCGGCACCGACCTGGCCGCCCAGCTGGTCGCCAGCGACCTGCGCCAGCGCGGGGTCGACCTGCGCGGCCCGGTGGTCGAGGGCCCGACCGGCGTGGTGGTCTCGCTGTCCCACGACGGCGTCAGCCGCTCCATGCTCACCGACCGGGGCGTGGGCCCGCTGCTGACCGCGGACGCCCTCGACGACGGCCTGGCTCGAGGGCTGCGGCCTGCTCCACCTCCCGGCCTACAGCCTGGCCCGGGCGCCGGTCAGCGGGGCCGCGCTGGCCGCGGCCGCCCGCGTGCCCCGGCTCAGCGTTGACCTATCCTCAACCGCCGTGCTGAATGAGTACGGCGTGGCCCGGTTCCGCGCGCTGCTCGGCCGGCTCCGGCCCGAGATCGTGTTCGGCACCGAGGCCGAGGCGGACCTGATCGGCGAGCTCGATGGAACTGACCTGGCCGGAACCGACCTCGTGGTGAAGCTGGGCGCCCGCGGCGTGCGGGCCGGGGGCGGCGTGCACCCGGCGCACCCGGTGGACGCGGTGGACTCGACCGGGGCGGGCGACGCGTTCGCCGCGGGATACCTGGTCGGCGGGGTCAGCATGGGCCTGGCCGCGGCGGCCCGGGCGGTAGGCCAAGATGGGAGCGATGCCGTGATGACGATGACCCCGCTGATGACCGACGAGGTCCAGGACGCCATGGACCGCGGCGTGCCCCTGGTCGCGCTGGAGACCACCCTGGTCTCGCACGGCTTCCCGGGCGGCGAGGGCGTCGCAGGTGGCGCTGGCCGCCGAGGCCCGGGTCCGGGAGGCGGGCGCGGTGCCCGCCACGATCGGCCTGGTGGACGGCGTGCTGCGGATCGGGCTCACCGAGTCCGACCTGAAGCGGTTCGCCAGCGCCGGCGTGGCGGCCCGCAAGGTGGGGGCCCGCGACCTGGCCGCCTGCCTGGAACAGGACGCGCTCGGGGCGACCACGGTCGGCGGCACGCTGGCGGTCTGCCGGCTGGCCGGGATCCGGTTCATGGCCACCGGCGGCACCGGCGGGGTGCACCGCGGCTTCGCCACCGTCCCCGACGTCTCGGCCGACCTGCCGCAGATCGCCCGGACCCAGGCCCTGGTGGTGTCGTCCGGCGTCAAATCCATCCTGGACGTGGCGGCCACCGCGGAACTGCTGGAGACCCTCGCCGTCCCGGTGCTGGGCTGGCGCACCCGCACGCTCCCGATGTTCTACAGCGCCGAGGGTGGTCCACCAGTGTCCGCGGTGGTGACCGACGCCGCGGAGGCTGCTCGCGTCACCGCGACTCATTGGCTCCTCAACGGAACCTCGGGGGTGTTGCTGACCAGGCCACCGGATCCGTCGCTGGACATCGAGCCGATCCTCGCCGAGGCCGTTGACCGGGTCCGGGAGCAGGGGATCCGCGGGCCAGCCGGTGACCCCGGCCGTGCTTGACCTGGTGCACGAGCTGAGCGGCGGGCGCAGTATCGAGGTCAACCGGCAGCTGATCGCCGACAACGCGGGGCTGGCGGCGGAGGTAGCGGTGGCCTATGCGGGGCAGGACTGACCCAGGGCACTGGGTCGCAACGGAGCGGAGAACCCTCATGCGGATTGGCGTGTCACTGCCGGACCCGTCCGGACCGGACGCCCAGGGCCGGCCACCACTGGCCCAGGTGCGCGACGCACTGCGCCGCGCGGCGGACGAGGGCTTCGCGTCCGCGTGGATGAACAACATCTTCGGCCTGGACGCGCTGACCGCGCTCGCGGTGGCGGGCAGCCAGGTCCCCGGGATCGAGCTGGGCACGGCCGTGGTCCCCACCTACCCGCGGCATCCGGCGGCCCTGGCCCAGCAGGCGCTGACCGTGGCCGCGGCCACCGACGGCCGGCTGGCCCTGGGCGTCGGGACCTCACACCAGATCGTCATCGAGAGCATGTTCGGCTACGACTTCGGCACGCCGGTCGCGCACACCCGGGAGTACCTCTCGATCCTGCGGCCGCTGCTGCACGGGCAGCCGGCCAAGCTGCAGGGTGAGCAGGTCAGCGCCAACGTCACGCTGACCACCCCGGGCCCGACGCCGGTGCCGTTGCTGCTCGCGGCGCTCGGGCCCAGGATGCTCCGGCTGGCCGCGGAGCTGGCCGACGGCACGGTGCTGTGGATGACCGGGCCCGGCCACGGTGCGGGCGCACATCGTGCCGACCATCACCGCGGCGGCGGAGGCCCTCGGCCGGCCCAGCCCGCGGGTGGTGTGCATCCTGCCCATCTGCGTGACCAGTGACCCGGACGCGGCCCGGGCCGCGGCGGCCAAGGTCTTCGCCATCTATGGCCAGCTCCCCTCCTACCGGGCCATGCTGGACCGGGAGGGAGCGGCCGGCCCGGCGGACGTCGCCCTGGTCGGGGACGAAGCGGCCGTCGAGGCCCAGCTGGCCGACCTGGCCGATGCCGGGGTGACCGACTTCGTGGCCGGGGAGTTCGGCCGCGGGGAGGACGCGGTGCGGACCCGGCGGCTGCTCACGTCGCTGCTCCAGACCTGAGCGGGGGTGGACGCGATGCCCTTCCTCGATCGCGCGGACGCCGGGCGGCGGCTGGCCAGCCTGCTGGCCGGCCTGCCGACGATAGAGCGGGGAGCGGGCAGCGTGGTGCTCGGCCTGCCCCGCGGCGGCATCCCGGTCGCCTATGAGATCGCCCGGGCGCTGGGTGCCCCGCTGGACGTCATCCTGGTCCGCAAGGTCGGCCTGCCCGCCCAGCCCGAGCTGGCCATGGGCGCGATCGGCGAGGACGGTGTCCGGGTCGTCAACGAGGACGTGGTCCGGGCCGAGCACGTCAGCGAGCGGCAGTTCGCCGAGGTCGAGGAGCTCGAGCGGGCTGAGCTCGGCCGCCGGGCGGAGCGCTACCGGGCTGGTCACCCCCGGGTGCCGCTGGCCGGCAAGACCGCGATCGTGGTGGACGACGGGATCGCGACCGGCTCCACCGCGCGGGCGGCCTGCCAGGTGGCGCGGGCGCACGGGGCGGCCCGGGTGGTGCTGGCCGTCCCGCTCGCGCCGCAGGCCTCGCTGGACGCGCTGGCCAGCGTGGCGGACGACGTGGTCTGCGCGGAGGTGCCCGAGCCGTTCCTGGCCATCGGCCAGTGGTACCTGGACTTCGCGCAGACCGCGGACGCCGAAGTGGTGGACCTCCTCCGGCGGGCGGGCAAAGGGCAGGCGGCGGAGTGACGGGACGCCCACGGAGCGGGACGTGATCGTCCTGGCCGGGACGGTCCCGCTGCCGGGACGGCTGACCGTCCCGGCCGGGGCGCGCGGGGTGGTGGTGTTCGCGCACGGCACCGGCAGCAGCCGCAGCAGCCCGCGCAACATGTTCGTGGCCGGGGCCCTGCACGTGGCCGGGCTGGGCAGCCTGCTCTTCGACCTGCTCACCCCGGACGAGGAAGCCGACCGGGCCAACGTGTTCGACATCGGGCTGCTGGCCGGCCGGCTGTCCGCGGCGACCAGCTGGCTCCGCGGCCAGCCCGGGCTGGAACGGGTCCCGGTCGGCTACTTCGGGGCCAGCACCGGGGCGGCCGCGGCGCTGCGGGCCGCCGCCGGGACTCCGCTGGCCTGACCCTGCCAGCCGGGCCCCGCCACACGCCCGTACCACGGGGAGATCGCGGCCGTGGTCTCCCGGGGCGGCCGTCCCGACCTGGCCGGGGCGTCGCTGGGCGCGGTGCGGACGCCCACCCTGCTCCTCGTGGGCGGGCTGGACGACCGGGTCCTCGAACTCAACGAGGCCGCCCGGGCGCAGCTGCGCGGCGAGAGCCAGCTCGTGGTCATCCCGGGCGCGGGCCACCTGTTCGCCGAGCCCGGGACGCTGGAGCAGGTGGCGTCCCTGGCCCGGGACTGGTTCGTGCGCTTATCTGGCGCGCGGAACCGCCAGCGCCGACCTGGCTAGGTTCCCCGCTTGGCCTGCAAGAACGCCATCAGCCGCGGCAACGGCCAGGTGTTGATCACGTCGTCCGGGCTCGAGCCAGCCGCGCTGCGCGGTGCCGATCCCGTAGCGCATCACGGCGAGGTGGCCGACCGCGTGCGCGTCGCTGTCGATGCTGAACTTCACGCCGTGCCGGCGGGCCAGCCGGACGTGCTCGGCGGACAGGTCCAGCCGGTCCGGGAAAGGCATCGATCTCGATCGCGGTGCCGGTGCGCGCGCACGCCTGGTAGACCGCGTCGAGGTCCACGTCCACCGGCGGCCGCCGGCCGATGAGCCGGGTCGTGGGATGACCCAGGATCGCGACGTGCGGGTTCTCGATGGCCCGCAGCATCCGGCGGGTCATCTCCTCCTGCGGCTGGGTGAAGTGCGAGTGCACGAGGCACGCACAGGTCGAAGCGGTCAGGAACTCCGCGGGCAGCCACTCGCCGTCGGGCCGATGTTGAGCTCGGTGCCGTGAGCAGCCGCATCCCGCGTACGGGTTGGGTGGGGGTGGTCGCTGATCACGTGTGGAGGCCCCGGGCTGCGCCGGCGAGCGCCTGCCCGACAGCGGGGCCGCCCCGACCTGGCTAGGTTCCCCGCTTGGCCCGCAAGAACGCCATCAGCCGCGGCAACGGCCAGGTGTTGATCACTTCGTCCGGGCCGAGCCAGCCGCGCTGCGCGGTGCCGATCCCGTAGCGCATCACGCGCGAGGTGGCCGACCGCGTGCGCGTCACTGTCGATGCTGAACTTCACGCCGTGCCGGCGGGCCAGCCGGACGTGCTCGGCGGACAGGTCCAGCCGGTCGGGGAAGGCGTCGATCTCGATCGCGGTGCCGGTGCGCGCGCACGCCTCGTAGACCGCGTCCAGGTCCACGTCCACCGGCGGCCGCCGGCCGATGAGCCGGGTCGTGGGATGACCCAGGATCGCGACATGCGGGTTCTCGATGGCCCGCAGCATCCGCCTGGTCATCTCCTCCCGCGGCTGGGTGAAGTGCGAGTGCACGGAGGCCACGCACAGGTCGAAGCGTCAAGGAACTCCGCGGGCCAGTCCACCTCGCCGTCCGGGCCGATGTTGAGCTCGGTGCCGTGCAGCAGCCGCATCCCGCCGGACCTGCGCCGTCCAGCCGGCCTACCTCGGCCCGCTGGGCCAGCATCTTCTCGTCGGTCATGCGCTGCATGAACAGGTTGGGGGCATGGTCGGTGATCGCGTAGTAGGAGTAGCCGCGGGCCGCGGCGGCGGCCACCATGTCGGCCAGCGGGGCCACCCCGTCGGTGAGGTTGGTGTGCGTGTGCAGGTCGCCGCGCAGGTCGGCCTCGGTGACCAGGACCGGGAGTTCGCCGCGCTGCGCGGCCTCGATCTCCCCGCTGTCCTCGCGCAGCGGCGGCGGGATCCACGGCAGCCCCAGCGCCTGGTACACCTCCTCCTCGGTCGCGGCGGCGATGCAGGCCCCGGTTCCGGTGTCGTGCCGTGTCAAACAGCCCGTACTCGGACAGCTTCAGCTTCCGGGCCACGGCCATCTCGCGGAGCCGGACGTTGTGCGCCTGCGACCCGGTGAAGTACTGCAGGGCCGCGCCCCAGCTGCCCTCCGGGACGACCCGCAGGTCGGCCTGGATCCCGTCGGTGGTCCGGATCGAGGTCTTGGCGTCGCCGCTGGCGATGACCTCGGCCACCAGCGGCAACTCCCGGAACGCGGCCATCAGCGCGGCCGGGTCCGCGGCCACCGCGAGGATGTCCACGTCCCCGATCGTGTCGCGCATCCGGCGCAGCGATCCCGCGTATGCGCACCGGGTGCAGCCGGGCACGGCGGACAGCCTGGCGATGAGCTCCCCGGCCAGGTCCATCGCGGTATCGATCCGGACCCGGCCCGCCGACTTGCGGATGAGCTCGATCCCGCGGAGCAGGTTCTCCTCGGACTTGGGGCCGAATCCCGGCAGCCCCTCCAGCCGGCCGGCGGCGATCGCCGCCTCGAGCGCGTCCACCGAGTCGATGCCGCGCTCGGTGAACAGGGTCATGGCCCGTTTCGGCCCCAGCCCGGGCACCTCGGTCAGCCGGCGCACCCCGGCCGGGACCTTGGCCCGCAACGCCTCCAGCTGGCGGATCTGGCCGGTGCCCAGGTAGTCGCGGATCTTGGCCGCGATGGCCCGGCCCACGTTCGGGATCCGGTCCAGTTCCGCGGGATCGACCCGGGCCAGGTCCTCCGGGTAGCCGCCCACGGAGCGGGCGGCCTTCTCGTAGGACCTGATCCGGAACGCGTCCCCGCCGGTGATCGCGAGCAGGTCGGCGTACTCGGCGAGCAGCGCGGCGACCTCGTCGTTGGTGCGCACGAGCCAGGTTAACCGGGCCCGGCCGCCCTCAGAACGAAGGCACGGGACCGACGGGGCCGGTGACCGGGAGCACGACCAGGCACGGCACCCGGACCGGGTGGGCCGGGTCGAGCGCGTTGAGCATGTCGGCCATGGCCACCGGGTCCGCGGCGATCTCGAGGTGATCGGAGCGTCCAGCGGCACTGCTTATTCACGGTGATGTTGGTGACGTTCGGGGCGGCCGGCAGGAACGCGTTGGTGTACGGCGTGACCACCTCGTCGTCCCAGGACTCGATCACCGTGTAGTTCACGCCCGCTACCGTGGGGGTCGCGTTCAGCGTGTTCAGGAACGCCGATCCCTCCTCCTGCTCCACGCACGCGGTGCAGACCGTGCTGAGCGCGCTGTTGATCGGGCTGATGAGACCCAGCTCAGGCCGAGCTGGGTGAGCCCGTCCAGGGTGGTGCCGTAGTTGGACGGGGCCAGTGCCACGAACGTCGCGACCTTGGCCGCGCCGCCCAGGAAATTGATGTAGTAGCGCGGCATCATCCCGCCCTGGGAATGGCCGACGAGATCGACTTTGGCCGCGCCGGTCGCGGCCAGGACCTGGTTGACGAAGGTGGCCAGCTGCTGCGCGGACGCCGCGATGTCCCCGGTGCCCTGGAAGTCGGAGGTCGGCGAGCTGCCGCCGTAATTGAACGCGAAGACGCAGTAGCCGTGATTGGCCAGGATGGGTGAGGCGGCCTGCCAGTTGTCATTCATGTTGGCCAGGGTCCCGTGCACCAGGACCACCGGATACGGATGGGCGGCGCTGGGCTGGCAGGAGAAATTGTTGGCGCCCGGGCGGGGGAGTCGCAGGCGAGCTGAAGGTGGCTGCGGCCCCGGCGGCGAAGTCGTAGTTGACCGGCAGGGAGGTCTGGGCCGACGGGTTCTGGGCCGACGGGTTCTGGGCCGACGAGTTCTGGGCCGAAGCGCTCGCGGCCCCGGCCGTGACGACGGTCAGGAGCAGCGCGGCGAGAGCGGCGGCGGGCGCGATGAGGCGCCGGGCAATCGCGGGATAAGGCATCGTTGCCTCCGATGATCGGTGGAACCGAATACCGGTCGGCCCGTTCTTCCGGCCCCGATGTTCAATCCGGTGGCTGTTCCGGCCCTCAAATTAGACCTCGGCCGGGCCACGCGGTCTGCTCACCAAAGTCAGCCAGGCGGCACGGTCCTTTATCCGCGGCGCACAAATGGGCGACTGGTGACTTCGCCCAGGGGCAAAGACCGCGGCCGCACGCTCGTGTACGTTCAGGGAAAGGGCGACGTAGCGGTCACCCTGGGCAGGGCTGGTGATGCGGCATGCGGCAGGCGAACGGCACGGCCTGGACTCCGGACCGGGCGTTCCCAGGCCCGGGCGTGTGGCCCGCGGTGCCGCCCCAGGTCGCCGACGTCATGCGGCCGGAACTGGGGCGCGCGGCGGAAGAAGTGATCGACGCGATCCAGCGTGAAGTGCCGGAATACGCCCGCCCGAATGACGACACCTACACCAGCACGGTCCGCCGCGCCGTGCACCAGGCCGTGCAGCAGTTCGTCCTGCAGATCGCCGACCCGGCGACCTCGCGTGAGGCGACCGCGCAACTGTTCCGGGACATCGGGCGGATCGAGGCGGCCGAAGGGCGCAGCCTGGAGCCGCTCCAGTCTGCGCTGCGGCTCGGGGCCCGGGTCACCTGGCGCATGCTGTGTGAGCAGGCTGTCCGGGGCAGCCTGAGCATCGACGTCATCGGCCCGGTCGGCGAGGCGCTGTTCCTCTACCTGGACGAGCTCGCCGCGGCCTGCGCGGAAGGCTTCACCCAGGCCAGCGCGGAGGTCGCGGGCGAGCTGGAGCGGCGCCGCCGGCGGCTGCTGGATCTGATCGTCACCGATCCGCCGGTCTCCCGGGAGGCGGTCGCCGATCTGGCCCGCGCGGCCGGGTGGGCGCTGCCGCGCCGGGTCGCGGTGGTGGCGCTGCAGGACCGCGGCCAGGACCATTTCGGGCCGCTGCCCGCGCTGCCGCCGGACGTCCTGATCGACGTGGCCCGCCAGGATCTTTGCGTGCTGGTGCCGGACCCCGACGGACCCGGGCCGGGCGGAGGTGATCGAGCGCGGCCTGCGCGGGTGGACCGGGGCGCTGGGCCCCGCGGTGCCGCTCGGCCCGGGCGGCCAGCTCGCTGCGCTGGGCCCGGCAGATGCTGGCGCTGGCCCGGCGCGGGAGTCGTCGCGGGCGGCCCCGGCCTGGTCCGGTGCGAGGAACATCTGGCCACGCTGATGCTGTCCGCGGACGAGGAACTGGCCCGGGTGCTCAGCGCCGCCCAGCTCGCGCCGCTCGCCCGGCTGCGGCCGGCCCAGCAGGACATGGTGGCGCGAGACCCTGCTGGCCTGGCTGCAGAACGCCGGTAACGCCCGGCTGGCCGCGGGCCAGCTGCACGTCCACCCGCAGACGGTCCGCTACCGGCTGCGCCAGATGCAGGAGCTGTTCGGTCCGGTGCTGGCCGACCCCGGGGCCCGGTTCGAGCTGGAGGTGGCGTTGCGCGCCGCGCGCTGCTGGGCGTCGCGCACCCGGGGCCCGGCCCGCCGGGAGCCCGCGCACCGGGTCTGCCGCGCCGCGGTCCCGCGCACCGGGGTCTGCCGCACCGCGGTCCCGCGGGTCGCCGCCGCGGCGTTACCCCGCACAGGGCGGGGCGTAGCGCCGCCCGGGCAGGAAGATCCGCCACTCAGCCCTGGTCAGCGGCTGGCCGGCGGTGGCGCACACCTCGGCGGCGGCGGCGCGGGCCTGGGTGTCCCACAGCCGGACGGTGCCGTCCGCGCTGCCCGCGGCCAGGGTGGCGCCGCCGGGCGCGAAGGCCACCGAGTACACCGCGTGAGCGGGGCCGGTGAGCGTCGCGACCAGGGTGGGCCGGGCCGGGTCCGTCACGTGCCACAGCCACACGGTGCCGTCGGTCACCCCGGCGGCGAGCGTGCGCCCGTCCGGGCTGAACGCCACCGAGTAGACGTAGCCGGTCGGGCCGGTGAGCGGCTGGCCCAGCCGGACCGGCCGGGCCAGGTCAGCGACGTCCCACAGCCGCACCCGTCTTGTCCGCGCTGCCCACGGCGAGGGTGTGGCCGTCCGGGCTGAACGCCACCGAGATGGCGTAGCTCGCCGGGCCGGCCAGCGGCTGGCCGAGTTCGCCGGGCGGGCCGGGTCGCTGATGTCCCACAGCCGGGTGAGGCCGTCCGCGCTGGCCACCGCGAGGGTGCGGCCGTCCGGGCTGAACGCCACCGAGAACACGATGGTGCCCGGGGAGTCGTGCACGGTGGCCAGCGGCCGCGGGGCGGCCGGGTCGGTGACCGACCACAGCCGCACGGTCCCGTCGTCACCGCAGGTGGCCAGCAGCCGGCCATCGGGGCTGAACGCGGCGAACTCGACCAGGTCGTTGCGCGGATCTCTGGGCCTGACGGGGCCGGCTGAGCGGGGCCAGCCGCCAGTCGCGGAGCCACCCGCCAGAGCTGGATCATCGCCGTCGCCGTAGCCGGCCGCCAGGCTCGTGCCGACCGGCGAGAACGCCACCGCGTTGACGATCGTGCCCGGCCGGGCCCGGCGCCGCGGCCGCCGCGAGCTGGCGTGCGGGTGGCCGGGTTCCAGAGCTGCAGGCCGGGGCCGCCCACCGCGAGCAGGCGGCCGCCGGGGCTGTAGGCCACGCTGTTGACCGGGCCGCCCGCGCGCAGCACCGGGGTGGGCAGAATCCAGTTCCGGACCATGCCGTCCGCGTCCCCGGCCACCAGGTGGCCTGCGCCGTCCCAGGCCAGCGAGGTGACCGGCTGCGGCTGCGGCAGGGTGGCGGTCAGCCGCCCGGGTGGCCAGGTTCCACACCAGCACCCGGTCGTCGCTGCTGCCCGCGGCGAGGCTGCGCCCGTCCGGGCTGAACGCGACCGCGTTCACCCAGTCGGTGGCGCCGGTCAGGGTGCCGTCCGGGCGGGGCCGGGCCGGGCGTGGCCACCTTCCACAGCCACACCTTGTCGTCCTGGCTGCCCGGCGGCGAGGGTCCGCCCGTCCGGGCTGAACGCCACCGAGTACACCTGCTTGGCCGGCCCGGTCAGCGGCTTGCCCAGCGTCACCGGATGGGCCGGGTCGGACACGTCCCACAGCCGGACGGTCTTGTCGGCGCTGCCCGCGGCGAGGGTCGGCCGTCCGGGCTGAACGCCACCGACTGCACGTAGCCGGCCGGGCCGGTCAGCGGCTTGCCCAGCGCGGCCGGGCGGTCCGGGTCGGCCAGGTTCCACAGCCGGACGGTCTCGTCGGCGCTGCCCGCGGCCAGCAGCGGGCGCCGGGGGCTGAAGGCCAGCGAGTACACGGTGTTGCGCCGGCCCGGTCAGGGCCACCGGGAGCCGGACCGGGTGAGCCGGGTTCCGCACGTTCCACAGCAGCACTGCTGCCCGGCCCCGGCCGCCGCGAGGAGGCTGCCGTCCGGGCTGAACGCCACCGAGTACAGCGGGTTCGTTGCGGTTCCTGGGCAGCAGCGTCGCGCCCAGCGGGACGGGATGACCGGGCCGGGCCACGTCCCACAGCCGCAGCGTGCCGTCCGCGGCCGCCACCGCGAGCACGTGATGATCGGGGCTGAGGCTGACCGCCTCGACCACATCGGCCGAATCGAGCAGCCGGGCCGCGGCCGGGCTGCCGGACGACTCCAGCAGGCTGGCCCGCGCCTCGGCGGTCGGCGCGATCCGGTAGGCGGCCAGGCTGAGCTGGGCCGCCAGCCCGGCACTCTGCCCGCGTACCTGGTCGGCCTCGACAGCCACCTCGCGCGACTGCGCGGTGTTCCTGGCGGCCGTCGCGTTGTCCCGCGCGCTGGTCGCCGCCTGGCGCTGCTGGAAGGCGTACCCGGCCAGCCCGACGGTCAGCACGACCAGCACGGTGAGCGCCGCGACGAGGCGGCGCAGCCGGAGCGTGCGGTTGCGTTCCGCGGCCTGCTGAAGCCGTTCCTCCGCGATCCCCGCGTCCACGAACGCCCGGGTCAGCGTGCCGAGGCTGTCCCGGTTGAGCGGGTCGGCGGCCCAGTCCCGGGCCAGGGCCAGCTGGCCGCCGCGGAGCAGGGCCGCGGGATCCCGCCCGGCCTCGTCCCAGGTCCGTGCGGCGTCGCTGAGCCGCCGCCGGACCCGCAGGCCCTCCCGGTTGGCGTCGATCCAGGTGCGCAGCAGCGGCCACGCGGTGAGCAGGGCCTCGTGGGTGATCTGCGCGGTGTCGGCGTCCACGGTGATCAGCCGTTCCGCGACGAAACGGTCGAGCACCTCCCCGGGGGACGCGGTTTCGCCCGGCCAGTCCCGCAGCTCGGCCAGCCGCACCGAGCTGCGCGTCTCCGGTGCGTCGTCGGCCACGTACACCAGGCGCAGGAAGAGCCGCCGGGCGATGTCCCGCTGCTCCTCATCGAGGGACCCGTAGACCTGGTCGGCGGTCCGCGCGATAGCGTGCCTGATGCCGCCGCTGGCCTGGTAGTCCGCCACGGTGAGCCGGCCGCCGTGGCTGCGCGACCAGGTGGTGAGCAGGGCATGGGACAGCAGCGGCAGGGCCCCGGCCTCATGCCCGGCCCCGGGCGGGCTGCCCTCGGGGGAGCGCGGCGCGAGGTCGCTGCAGCAGCAGCTCGACCAGGCCGTCCTCCACGTCCAGCCGGGCCAGGCGGGCGGGCTCGACGATCGCGGAGCGGACCTCCTGCCGGGTCATCGGCACGACCACGACCTGGCGCTCCTGGAGCGCGCCGGCCAGTTCCGGGTAGCGGAGCGCCCGGTCGTAGAAGTCGGCCCGCAGGGCGAGCACCACGACGGCCGGGCCGGCCAGCGCGCAGATCGCCGTGATGAAGCGATGCTGCTCCACCTCGTCCCGGCAGGCGGTAAATATTTCCTCGAACTGATCCACCACGATGACTGGCCCCGGGCCGCCGGCGTCGGGGATGAGCCGGGGCGCATCACCCGGGTCGCGGCGCAAGGCCGCCTCGATACGGCTGCTCTCCGCGGGGTCCCCGGTGCGGCCGGTCGGCGCTGGCCGGATCGGTGGCGGCTGGTCGGCGGCCGGCTGCGATCGGCGGCGGCTGGGTCGGCGGTGGCTCCGTCGGCGGCGGTCCCTTCAATGGTGGCACTGCGCAGCCTGGCCAGCTGCCGGGCGAGCTCGCCCAGGGGCGTGGCGCCCGGGGTGAACAGCGCTAATCTCCGCTGGGACCAGTCCGGGAGCGCGGGAATCAGCCCGGCCCGCAGCAACGATGACTTCCCCGAGCCGGAGGGCCCGACCACGGTCAGCGGTACCCCGGGGGCAGAAGCCGCGGTGGCCAGCCGGACCAGGCGCGCGGTGATGGCTTCGCGGCCGAAGAACCAGGCGGCGTCCTCAGGCTGGAAACTGGCCAGGCCCCGGTAGGGCGCCGTGGCGGCGGCCGGCCGCCGTCCGGGCCCGCGGCGGATCCGGTTGAGAGCGCTCACCCACTCGCTCAGCTCGGGCCGGGTCCGTCTCGCCGCAGACCCGGAGGATCCTGGGCAGCAAGCCGGGCTGGCTGGGCGGAGGCAGGTGGCGGCCCGCGAAATAGTCACCCGCGGTGCTGGCCGGGATGCCCACCGCCCGGGCCACCTCGCGCACGGTCAGCCCGGCGCGCTGCCTGGCGAGCGTCAGCTCCCGGCCGAAGTCCGGCTGGGAGGCGATACGACGAGGATCTGGCTGCTCAGCGTCACCGGGCGCTGGCGGAGCCGCCGGCTCACCGGCTGGAGGTGGTGCACGCCGGATGGTCAGCGTCTCCGGCGGGTGCTGCTTGCGCCGGAGGCTGCGGCTCCTCGTCACGTGGGCCAACAGCCCCGGGTCCCCCCTTGGCGGCCACGTAATCCCCCCTCTGGATCGACGGCCACGGGCCCGGTGACTGCTCGCCGTCCCGTGTCAGCATGACTCCTGGGAGCCGTGCTGAGTTGACACCAGCGCCCGAATAAGTCAAATCGGCCCTGGACGGCCCGGCTGTCCGACCTTGTCCGAGGGTTCTTCGCGCCGCTGCGCTCGCCGCGGCGGGCCCGGACACTAGTCAGCGGGCCCACGGCCCGCTCCGGCGCGCGGCTGGCCCCGGTGAGGGGGGTACGGAACGTCCCCACGCCTGGCGCGGGCGTGGGGACACCCATCCCGGTCCCGTTCGGCCAGCATGTGGGGGGTAGGGGGCGGCCGAACGGGACCGGGATGGCCTGCCTATGGGACCGGCCTGCCTGGGTCCGACTTGCCTGAGGCCGAAGGGGCGGCTCAGGGGCGGCCCGGCACCAGCCGCTCGTCCCAGGCCCGCTGCAGGGCCGCGAGCAGGGTGTCCACCGGCTGGGCGCCCGCCACGCCGTAGCGGCGGTCGATCACGAAGAACGGCACGCCGGTCGCGCCCAGCTCGGCCGCTTCCCGGCCCTCGTCCGCCACCCGGGCCGCGTACCGGTGGGACAGCAGTGCCTCCCGCGCGTCCTCCGGGTCGAGGCCGATGTCCCCGGCCAGGCTCACCAGGTCGTCCACCGAGAAGATGGGCCGGGCCTCGCCGAAGTAGGCGGTGAACAGGCGATGCCACGCCTCGGCCTGCTTCCCTTGATCGGCCGCGTACGCGAGCAGTTCGTGGGCCAGCGCGGTGCTGCCGACCCGGTTGTCCAGGACGTGGTAGGGGCGCAGGCCCTCGGCGTCAGCCAGGCCCTCGACCCGCCGGGTCATCGCGTCGATCTGCCCGTCTTCCAGGCCCTTCTTCCTGAGCATGTCCCGGACCGGCTCGCTGGATCCGGCCGGCGCACCCGGGTCCAGCTGGAAGGAACGGTGGGTCACCTGCACCTCGTCGCGGTGCGGGAAACGCTCCAGCGCCGCCTCCAGCCGGTGGGTGCCCAGCCCGCACCAGGGGCAGATGACGTCCGCCCAGACCTCAACCTGCATCCGTACCCTCCAGAGCTCCGCTGCCGGAGTCAGCTACAACAGGCGGCCGCCCGGAAGCCTTCCCGGGCGGCGGCAGAGCGGCTGCGGACCCGCACCAAGTGTCGCCCGGGGAACTCTTCCGGCGCGCCGTTGGCCGAGGTAACGTTCAAGCGGGTCCCGGGCCGATGACCGACCAAAGAGCCACTGCTGAGGGTGAGAAGTGGCCGCGCAGGTTGGCCTTGGCCGCGCAGACGTTCCCTCCTTGTCACTCCCCGGGACCCGCCAGCTCACCGCACGGCCCGGGGGCCGTGCGGGATCACGACGAGCGGGATGGGCGGCCGGATTGGCGGGCACCGGAGGGGCGGGCCGGGCGTGAGCCGGGTGCACGACATGGGCGGCCAGAGCGGCTTCGGGCCGGTTCCGCTGCAGGACGACGGCCTGCCCTTCGAGCATGACTGGGAGGCCCGCGTCTACGCGCTGAACGGCGTGCTCCGGGCGCGCGGCCTGTACAGCACGGATGAGTTCCGGGACGCCATCGAGCGGATCCCGCCCCAGGAATACCTCGGGCTGACCTACTACGAACGCTGGCTGCGCGCGATCGAGACGCTCCTGGCGGACAAGGACCTGCTGCCCGACCGGGAGGGCGGGTGACGCTGGCGCCGGGAACCCGGGTCCGCGCCCGGCTGGGGGATCCGGACCACCACACCCGGCTGCCGGCCTACGTGCGCGGGCAGACCGGCGAAGTGGTCGAGGCGGCCGGGCAGTGGCCGCTGCCTGACGACCGGGCCCAGGGCGTCGTGCCGCCCCGGGTCGAGACGGTCTACTCGGTGCGTTTCCCCGCCGCCGTGCTGTGGGGGAGCGGGGCGCACTCGGTCGTCGTGGACCTGTGGGAGTCCTACCTGGAGGAGGCCGGCTGATGGGAGCGGGTCACGCCGAGCAGCCGGTGGCGGTCCGGGTGCGGCAGCTGGAGGAACGGGTGCTCGCCGCCGGGCTGGCCACCGACGCGGAACTGGACGGCGTGCTGGCCGGGCTGTACGCGCACGCCTCCCCGCTGAACGGGGCCCGGATCGTGGCCCGGGCCTGGGCCGATCCCGGCTACGCGGGCCGGCTCCTCGCGGACGGCAACGCGGCCGCGGCCGAGCTGGGCTTCGAGACCGCGCACGCGGGCAGCGGGTACCGGCTCAAGGTCGTGGCGAACACCCCGGGCACGCACAACATGATCGTCTGCACGTTGTGCTCCTGCTACCCGGTGTCGCTGCTCGGTCCCTCGCCCAGCTGGTACAAGAGCTTCGCCTACCGCTCACGCGCGGTCCGCGAACCCCGCGCGGTGCTGGCCGAGTTCGGGCTGCTGCTCCCGCCGGACACCCAGATCGTGGTGTGGGACGCGAGTGCCGAGAACCGCTACCTGGTCATGCCCGCGCGCCCGGCGGGCACCGACGGCCTGGCCGAGGAGGAACTGGCCGCCCTGGTCACCCGGAACGGGCTGATCGGCACGGCCGCGGTCTGACGGGCCGGCGTTCGATCCGCTCGTGGCGGGTATGTGGGTTCGAGGCCGCCCGTCCTGGCCGCCTGGACGACATCGTCCGCGCGGGCCGCGCTGAAACTGGGGGTTCTGCCATGAGCTGCTGGCGTGCTGGTCCCCGTGACCGTGCTGGCCATATCGTCACCGTCAACCGCGACGACATCATCCGGTACATCAAGATGCGCCAGATGTGAGTTCCCGAGGATGATGCCATGACCACCGCCGCCGCCGTGGCCAGCCCGGTTGACTTCGAAACCTACGGCGATTACCGCGCGAAAGCCCCGCCCCGCGCGGACGGTGCCTTCGTCCGGCCGCGTGTACCGCTTTCAGGGCCGGGTGAGCGCGGACGGGTCCACCGGGTACCCCGCTGAGGCAGGCCGCTACCACCTGTACATCTCGCTCGCCTGTCCCTGGGCGCACCGCTCGGCCATCGTCCGGGCGCTGCTGGGCCTGGAGGACGTGGTGTCGATGTCGGTGGTCGACCCGGTCCGGGACGGGCGGGGCTGGGCCTTCCGGGACGGCCCGGGCTACACGCCAGATCCGGTCAACGGCTTCACCCTGCTCCGGGAGGCCTACGAGGCGACCGAGCCCGGCTACGACGGGCACGTCTCGGTGCCGGTCCTGTGGGACAAGGAAACCGGCCGGATCGTCAGTAACAACTTCCCTGACATCACCATCGACCTGGACACCCAGTTCGGCCGGTGGGCCAGCCCGGCCTTCGACCTGTACCCGGC
>CAVUKT010000038.1:0-14093 GCA_963742055.1 uncultured Actinomycetes bacterium
AGGGGCGCGGCACCGACTGGACGCAGGAGCGAGGGACGAGCGACGAGGGAAGAAGGCGCGGTGAAGTGGTGGGGAGATGGGCGGGGCCCCGGAGCGGCGCGGAAACACTGCACGCGGAATGGACCAAGCTGCGCACCTGGCCGGCCCGGCCTGGCTGCTGATCGGCGCGATCGCCGCGACCGTGGCGATCAGCGCCGCGGCGACGGCCGCCGTCCGGTGCCCGGCCGGCATCGCCTGCCCGGTCGACACCGGCCAAGCTCAGCCTGACCGGGATCCAGTTCGGCCAGGCCGTCGTGGCCATCCTGGCCGTCCTGGTCATCAGCGGCGAGTACAGCACCGGCATGATCCGGACCACCCTCACGGCCATGCCGCACCGGGTCACCGTGCTCGGCGCCAAGGCGGCCCTCCTCACCGGCCTGGTGCTGGCCGCGGGCAGCCTCGCGGTGCTCGGCTCGGTGCTCACCGGGCGGCTCATCCTGCCCGGCCACGGCTTCACCGCGGCGCGCGGCTTCCCGCCGCTGTCGCTGGGCGACGGGCCGGTGCTGCGCGCCGCCGCCGGCTCGGTCCTCTACCTCGCCCTGATCGCCCTGCTCAGCCTGGGGGTGGCCACGGCCGTGCGGGAACCCGCCGTCGCCATCGGCATCGTCCTCAGCCTGCTCTACCTCGCCCCGATCATCGCCCCGCTGCTGAACCAGCACTGGCACCGCCACCTCGAGCAGATCGCCCCGACCACGGCCGGCCTGACCATCCAGGCCACCACCGGCCTGCGTGACCTGCCCATCAGCCCGTGGGGTGGCCTGGGCGTGCTCGCCGCCTGGGCCGCGGCCGCCCTGCTGGCCGGCGGCCTGGTCCTGCGGCTGCGCGACGCCTGAGCAGCAGCGCCAATCACAGACCAACGAAAGGACAGGCGAAGCGTCATGAAACAGCGAGCGAATCTGCCCCGCTGGGCGCGGTGGGCGGTTCCCGCCGGGGATCCTGGTCGTGGCCGGCGGGGTGCTGGCGGGATCGGTGATCCCGGCGGCCCAGGCGGCGCCGCTGCTGCCGTCGCGCACGCCGGCGCAGCTGCTCGCCGCGCTGGCCGCGAAGACCCCGGCGCCGCCGCTGACCGGGACGGTGGTGGAAACGGCGTCGCTCGGGCTGCCCGCGCTGCCGTCAACCGGGGACCCGGCCTCGCTGCCGTCGCTGCTCACCGGCTCGCACACGATCAAGGTCTGGTACTCGGACCCGGCACACTTCCGGATCGCGGTACCGCAGAGCATGAGCGAGAGCGACGTCATCAGGAACGGCAGCAGCGCCTGGCTGTGGGACAGCACAGACAACACGGTGACGCATGTCGCGCTGCCGCCGGACGCGGCTGTCCCGCGCCTGCCGTCCACGCCGCTGACGCCGCAGCAGGCCGCTGAGCAGGCGCTGGCCAGGGTGGGGCCGACCACGGCCGTCAGCGTGGACCGCAACGTGACCGTGGCCGGCGAGGCCGCCTACCAGCTCGTGCTGGCGCCGAAGAGTTCCAGCTCGCTGGTCGGCCAGGTGCGCATCGCCATCGACGCCCAGCACAACGTGCCGTTGCGGGTGCAGGTGTTCGCGAAGGGCGCGACGAGCCCGGCGATCCAGGTGGGCTTCACCTCCGTGTCCTTCGCCCGGCCGTCCACCGGTAATTTCGCGTTCAGCCCTCCGGCAGGCGCGACGGTCACCCAGGAGAGCGCCGGGTCCGGGAGCCACGCCTCCGGCCAGGCGCGCGCAGCACCGGCAGCATCACGAACGGGGTCAGCGTGATCGGCCACGGCTGGCTGGCCGTCGCCGGCTCTGCCGCAGTCGTCGCTGCCGTCGCTCGCACCGGCGCCGGCGGCCCAGGCGGCTCGGGTCTCGGGCCGTTCCGCAGCTCGAGCCATCGGCGGCCCCGCGGGTCCGGCGGCCCGGGCGGCTCCGGCGTCCCGGTCCTCGGCGGCGGCACCGGCGCGATCTTCGGCGCCCTGCTGCAGTCCGCCGGGCGGGTCAGCGGGCCCTGGGGCAGCGGGCACCTGCTGCGGACCAGCCTGGTGTCGGTCCTGATCACCAGCCAGGGCCGGATCCTGATCGGGGCCGTCACGCCCGGACGTCCTCTACCGGGCCGCCACGCAGCACGGGCCATCCGCCTAGTGATCCGGCGGCAGCACGCGGCCGTCCGGGCGAGGTCGAAGTGACGGGCATGCGGGGGACGTCAGCGCTGGCCGTGGCGAGCAGCGGTCTCACCAAGCGGTTCCGGGGCGGCCAGGTGGCCGTCGACCATATCGACCTCGCGGTTCCGCGCGGCTCGGTGTACGGCTTCCTCGGGCCGAACGGGTCCGGGAAGACGACCACGATCAGGATGCTGCTGGGCCTGGCCTTCCCCACGGACGGCCGCGCGGAGCTGCTGGGCGCGCCGATGCCAGCCGCCGCGATCCGGGTGCTGCCCCGGGTGGGCTCCCTCATCGAGGGGCCGGCCTTCTACCCGTTCCTCACGGGCCAGGACAACCTGGCCCGCTGCGACGCCGCCGACCGCACCGCCGACCCGCGGACCGCCGCGGCGCGGATCAGCGAGGCGCTGGACCGGGTGGGCCTGCTGGCGGCGGCCCGGAAGCGGTACCGCCACTACTCACTCGGCATGAAGCAGCGGCTCGCCATCGCCGCCAGCCTGCTCACCGCCGCGGGAGCTGATCGTGCTGGACGAGCCGACCAACGGGCTCGACCCGCAGGGCACCCGCGAGGTGCGGGGACTCATCCGGCAGATCGCCGCGGACGGCATCACCGTGTTCGTGTCCTCGCATCTGCTGGCCGAGGTCGAGCAGGTCTGCTCGCACGTCGGCGTGATGCGCACCGGCCGGCTGGTCTTCCAGGGCCCGCTGGAGGAGCTGCGCGCCAGCGGCGCCGCCCGCATCCGGGTGCAGACCGCGGAGCCGGCCGCGGCCGCGGCGGTCCTGAAGCGGCTCGGCCTGGCCGACCCGCAGGTCGCCGGCAGCGAGGTATCGGCGCAGCTCGCAGGCGATCAGCCCGAGCGGATCTGCGCGGAACTCGTCGGGGCGGGGGTCGGGGTCCGCGGGCTCGGCGTGGTCACCCCGAGCCTGGAGGACCTGTTCGTGGGACTCACCGGAGAGGGGTTCGATATCGATGGCTGAGCCGTTGGTAGCCACGTCGCCGGGGCCAGGGGCGGTGACCGGGCCGACCCGGGCCGGGGCAGGCTACGCAGGCGGAGCGAGCGCAGCGGGCCAGGGCCGCGATGCCCCCGTCCGGGCGTGGCTGCGTTTCTTCCGGTCGGAGCTGCGGCTGGTCTTCGGCCGCCGCCGGAACCAGGCGCTCCTGGCCGTGGTCGCGTTGTTTCCCCTCATCATCGGCATCGGGCTGCGCCTCGCGGACCAGGGCCGAACGCCACCGGAGGCCCCAGCGTGGCGTTCATCAGCCAGCTGGCCGGCAACGGGGTGTTCCTCAGCTTCATCGCGCTGACCTTGCTGCTCATCCTCGTGATGCCGCTGGCCGTGGCCGTGGTCGCCGGGGACTCGATGGCCGGCGAGGCCGGCTACGGCACGCTGCGTTCTCTGCTGGCGATTCCAGCCGGGCGGGTCCGCCTGCTCACCGTGAAGTACGCCGCGATCGTGGTGTTCGCCTCGCGGTCACCTTCCTGGTGACGGCGGTGGCCCTGGCCACGGGCGCCGCCCTGTTCCCCGTCGGGCCGGTGACGCTGCTGTCCGGCACCACCGTGCCGATCGCCGACGCGATGCTGCGGCTGCTGTTCGTCGCGCTGTACGTGGCGGCCGCGATGGCCTCGCTCGGCGCGATGGGCATGGCCATCTCCACCTTCACCGAGCATGCGGTCGGCGCGATCGCCGCGATCGCGATCGTGGTGGTGACCAGCGAGGTGGTGGATAAGGTGCCCCAGTTCGCCGCGATCCAGCCGTATCTGCCGACGCACTGGTGGACCTCCTTCGATTCCCTGCTCCGCGTGCCGGTCAACACCGCCACCTTGCTCCGCGGCCTGCTGTCCTTCGGGGCATACCTGGTCATCTTCGGCTCTATCACCTGGGCCCGGTTCACCACCGCCGACGTGACCAGCTGAAGCCAGCCGCGCTGGCCAGCGGCGCGAGCGGCACAGCCTGGCGGCCCATCCGCCGCACAGCCGGCTGGCCGGCGCGCAGAGAATGCGTTATGGTGCGACCATGACCTCTCCCTGGTCCGGAGTGCGCACGTGGCCACCAACGCCCTGCACTCGCTGATCTACTTCGCGCCCGAGACCGAGCAGCAGCTGACCAGCGTCGGGCTCAAGCCCGGCCGGATGTGCTACTTCGCGGGGCGCGCGGCCCCGATGGGAGCGGTCAGCGGCGGGGTGGTCACCGCGACCTTCTACAACTTCAGCCCGGGCCTGGTCGCGCCGGTGCATCCCGCAGGCGTGGGACCTGGCCCACCCGGACGCCGTGATCAGCGCCCGTTTCGCCGCGGCGGACGCCGCCCTGACCCGGCTGCTGGGCCCGGAGATCATCGCCTCGGCGGACATGGTCACGCTGGCCGGGCTGGCCCGGGAAGCGACGGCGGCCTGCCGCCCGGAAGGCCGCCCGCTGTACGCCGGCCACGCCGACCTGGACTGGCCGGAAGCCCCGCACCTGGTGATGTGGCACGCGCTGTCCCTGCTGCGTGAGTATCGCGGCGACGGCCACATCTGCGCCCTTCTCGGCGCCGGCCTGTCCGGCCTCGAGGCACTGGTCACGCACACAGCCACCGGCCAGGGGTTCGTTAGAGAATTCGCGCAGGCCAGCCGGGGCTGGAGTGACGAGGAGTGGAAGGGCGCGGTCGAGGCGCTGGCCGCCCGCGGGCTGCTGGCCGCCGACGGGTCGCTGACCCCGGCCGGGGACGCGCTGCGGGGCCGCGTCGAGGAGGAGACCGACCGGCTGGACACCGACCCATGGCAGCATCTGGGCGACGAGGGCACCGAGGAGGTCGTGCGCTCGGCAAGGCGATGACGCGCACGGTCATGAAGGCGGGCGCGTTCCCGCGGGAGGGCGTGTTCGCGCGGTAGCCAGGGCGCCGGGTTCCGGCCCCGGCGCGGACCGGCCCGGCGGGCACTGGCCTCTCGGCTGGTCAGTGCCCGCCGGCCGGCGCCGGCGGCCGGTACGACGTACCGGCCGGCCAGATGCGCGCGGCCCGCCGGAGGCTCGTAGGGGTCGGGCCAGAAATCAGTGATCCGCACGATGCGGGCGGCCTCATCGAGGTCGAAGAAGCACAGCCCGGGCTGGCTGGCCCCCGCCTCCGAGAACTCGATCATGCTCACCGCGGCGCGATCCTGGCTGACGATGCGCTGCACCGCCAGGTGCCAGTCGCCGGGGAACCCCTCGGCGTTGAACCGGACGTAGGCGTCCCGGCCGCTGACCCGCTCCCGCGTCTGCGGAGCCTCATACACCACGTCCTCGGCCAGCAGGGCCCCGAACGCGCCCCAGTCCCTGGCCTCCGCCGCGGCCCAGTACTCCGCCACCACCCGGCCGGCGGCCGCCGCCTGTTCAGTACTACTCATGCCGGCCAAGCTACCGCCGGGGTCCGACAGGAACGCTGCGCCCGGCTGCGAGCGTGCTCCTGGACCGAGCATGAGACTAATCGAGCATGAGACTAAGAGAGGTTCTTGACGCTCACGTCGCTGGCCCGGACGAAGAATTTCCGGTGGTTGTAGGAAATCTGATCGTAGGCCGTTTTGCCAATGATGATGGTGTGATCGTCTGGCCGGCTGGAGTCGATGGTCGCGGCGTAGTAGTAGTCCGTGGGAACCGTGCCGGCCGTGGGGTACTCCTGGCCGGGCGGAATGGTGTACACCAGCTTGACGACCGTCCGCGCGGGCACGGCCGCAGGGTAGGCCGACGTCTCGGGATAGGCGGCACCGTACACCGGGATCGAGCCCACTCCCTGCTTCGGCGTTACCACCTCGCCGCTGGTATAGCGTGCGGTTCGCCCCGGTCCGGCCGGATTGTAGAACCACGCCTTCCGGCCGGAGAACCAGATAGCCGTCCAGTTGCCGCTCTGCCCGGCGTAAACAAATGTCTCTTCCAGCGTGGCCTTGTCACCCCAGTCGCTGTCGGCCATGGTGCCATTGCTGCCGCCTCGGTGCAGTATCGGATCACCGAGCAACGGGTAGCTGCCGCCGGGACCGGTGCGCAGGTACACGAAGTTGGCCGGCTGCCTCGGCAGGGTAACGCAGCTACTACCTGAGCAGTTGGTGACCTTGGGTTCGTTGTCGGCGAACGTGGGCTCTATGGTCACCAGGTGATGGGTGCCGCGGGAAACTGAGCCGCCGCTCGCCTGCTCCGCTGAGTCGCTGACCCCGTGCACGAGCGCCATGAAGTGGTTCCAGTTCCAGAACGGCCCGGGATCCCAGTGCTGCACGGAGGTGCCGTAGTTGGTCGGGCCGGGTACGTCCTCGTGGCCCAGGATGTGCTCCCGGTCGAGAGGTATGCCGTACCTGGCCGCGAGATAACGGACCAGCGTGGCCAGTGACCGGTACATCACCCCGGTGTACCAGGTACTCCCTTCCGCGGCGAAGCCCTCATTTTCGATGTTGATCGCATGCATATTGATGTACCAGTCGGCCGCCCCCCAGGACACATCCTGAGGGCGGACCATCTCTGTGACCGCACCGTCGGAGGAGCGGATCACATAGTTGGCGCTGACGTACGAAGCCGGGTTCTGGAAAGTGCTGATCGCAGTGTCGTAAGAGCCCTCCGTGTCGTGAACGATGATGTAGTCGATCTTCATGCTGGCCGCCTGGCCGGCCGGATTGAGCATGTGGTCCGGCAGGCCTGCCTGGTCATAGTTCCCGTAGTTGCCCGGGTCGCTGGAGTCTTGCGCGTAGCCAGCGGGCACAAAGGTGCAACGCAGGGCGGGCGGGCAGTCCACGGCGGCTGACCGCGGTGAGCCGTCTGACGGCAGCCCCAGCCTGCCCAGCTGGACCCGGTCGGGGCGCAGCCCGGGAGACGGCCGCAGGTCCATGACCTGCCCGTCGGTGGTCGTCAGGGACGCTCCTTTCCGCAGCGTGGCGTACACATCATCGGCAAACTGCCGGGCTGTCTGAGCGATGGCGGCCCCGCTGTACTCCGCGACCGCTCCGTACCAGCCGCCCAGCGACACGGGGAGGACGCCGCCCTCCAGGCTCCGGGCGTACCGGGCCAGCACCGCCGCGGCGCCCCGGACGTTCTGCCATTCGCTGTCCTTCACCGTCCCCGCGGACACGTGCAGCAGGCGTGCCGCCTCGTCGAGCGTGTCATGAGCCCGGCCCAGGGTGATAGTGCGCGGAATCGGGCCAGACGGGCCGGCACCGCCGTTATTGGCCGGGAACGTCCTCGCGGTCAGGTCCATCAGCCCGTAGCCGCCGTCCACACTCGGCGAGTCACCCTGGCGCTCCCAGCGTGACTCGTCGTATGAGATCGCCAGCAGCAGGCGGACGGGCACGCGAAATTCCCGCGCTGCCGCCCGCATTAGCGCCATCCGGTGCCCTGACGCCGCCATACCCGGGTGGGACCTGGCCGCCGCCAGGCCAATACTGCCGCCTCCAAGGCTTACGACCGCGCCTGTCATCACCGAGATACCCAGCGCGGCCATCCTCGCCGCGCCTGGGAATTGAAGCCTCCAACCCGTCGCACGCCTGGGTGCCATCTTCCCCGCCCCTAAGTTAAGTGCCGCCGGCCCGGCGGCCTTTCCTGCCTGACGGGAGTTTGGCCGCATGCGCCGGCCATCTCCCCGCTGCCGGGGCCTTCGCCGTTATGCCCGGAATGCCACCCGCGGCGAGCGGCCCCAAATGCTCCAGCGAGGGTCATGAGATAACCCCGGAGTCCAGCCCGAAGCGTGATGCACCGGTGGCGTTGAATCCCCAGTCGCCCGTACCTTGATACTGATTGCCATAGCTGCGCCGGGCGGCAAAGCACCTGGGGTCCTGATACTCCGGACCTACCCAGGCCAGGTCCTCTTCACGCGGGTGCACGCGCCAGACGGCCCGGTGCCCATCGCGGTATGCCGCCCGCGGAGCCGGGCATCCCGCGAACGTGATCAAACGATTGGTGTTGTTATCACGACACCAATCGTTTGATCACGGACTCATCGCCGCTTCCGATGGCGCATACCGATGGTTAGCTTCGGGTTATGCCGAGTGTCATCAAGACCGTCACGTTCGACGCCGACGACGCATTGGCCCTGGCCCGGTTCTGGGCGGCCGTGTTCGGGTCCGACGTGGACGAGGAGTCCACTGCCGAGAAGGCCTACCTCGAAGCGGCCGGGCTGGGGTGGCCCGAACATCTGGTTCGCCCGGGTTCCCGAAGGCAAGACGGCCAAGAACCGGATGCACTTCGACTTGCGCGCGCCGGGCCCGGTCGCCGAGGAGGTCGCGAGGCTGGAGAACCTGGGCGCCCGGGTGCTGGAGCGTTCGGGCACCATGTGACCATGGCGGACCCGGAAGGCAACGAGTTCTGCGTCGAACCGGGCCCGGCGGCCGGGCCGTCCTAACCACCCGGCCGGACCACAGACCGGGGCGCACCGCCCCAGTCAAGATCAAGGTCTCGGCAGAACTGGGTAGGGGGCCGTCATGGGGGAAACGACCGCGGCGCCACCACCGCGAATCACAGCGCCAGCGGGCGGGGGCGGCCAGGTCTGGCTGCACGGGTTCCCGGTCCCGGGCCGCATCGCCGATCTGGCCCGGCAGGCGGAAGACCTCGGCTTCGACGGGCTGCTCCTGGCCGACAGCCAGAACCTGCTCGGCGACCCGTTCGTGGCCCTGGGCGTGGCGGCCGGCGTCACCAGCCGGATCGGTCTGGGCACCGGCGTCGTCAACCTGGTCACCCGGCATCCCGCGGTGGTCGCGGCGGCGATCACCAGCGTCCAGGTCGAGTCCGGGGGCCGCGCGGTGCTGGGGGTCGGCCGGGGCGACTCCTCGCTGGCGCAGCTCGGGCTGGTCCCTCCCCCGGCCGGCCGGCTCCGGGACCTGGTGACGCAGGTCCGTGGCTACCTGCGCGGCGAAGCGGTGACGGCTGACGGCAGCACGAGCCGGATTGGCTGGATCGCCGAGACGGGGCTGCCCGCCGTGCCGGTGGAGGTCGCCGCGACCGGGCCCCGGACGATCGCGTTCGCGGCCACGCTCGCCGACCGGGTCATGTTCACCGGCGGCGCGGAACCTTCCCGGGTGGCCTGGGCGGTCGGCCTGGCCCGCCGGGCCCGGGCCGCGGCCGGGCTGGATCCCGGGGGCCTGCGGATAGGCGCCTACCTCAACGTGGGCTGCGACCCTGACCTGGCCGCGGCCTGCGGGCTGGTCCGCGGCAGCACCGCGATCTTCGCCCACTTTTCCAGCATGTCCAAGGCCGGCGCCGATGGCTTCAGCCCGCAGGACGAGGCCACGGTCCGGCAGGTCGGGACGGTCTACGACGAGGCGCGGCACGGCCTCAGCCACGCGGCTCACACCGCCGTGCTGGATGACGCGTTCGTGACCCGGTTCGCCGTCGTAGGTTCGCCGGAGCGGTGCCTCGCCCAGCTGCGGCAGCTCATCGCGCTGGGCCTGGACCGCATCGTGGTCGTGCCCGGGTCCCGGGACGCCGACCCGGCCCAGCTGGTCCGCAGCAACGAGCGATTCGCCCGGGAAGTCCTGCCCGCCCTCAAGGAAAGCTGGCCAACCCGCCCATCTTCAGCCCGCCGGCCGTAGCACGAACACGCCCCAGCCGAGGTAGCGGCGCCCGTAGGCCAGGTGGGAGCGCCGGGAACGGTCGAGATAGCGGCGCATCTCGGGCGCGTCCGGGTGATCAGGGTGATCGTCCAGCCAGCGGGCCACGGTCCACCACTGCGCGGCCACGTACCGGTCCCAGCTGTTCCCGTCGGCCAGGACCATCTCCAGCAACTCCAGCCCGGCCGCCTCCAAGCGCTCCAGGGTCCCGGGCAGGGAGGTGAACTCCTCCGTCCCCAGGTCCAGGGCGGCATGCGCTTCCCCGGGCGGTTCCTCCCGCCAGAACGGCGCACCGATCAGCAGCAGGCCGCCCGGGGCGAGCGCGGGCCGCATCAGGTCGGCGGTGCCGGCCAGCCCGCCGCCGATCCAGGTCGCCCCGATGCAGGCGACCGCGTCGAACGAGCCCGGCTCGACCTCGACCGTGCTGGCCTCGGCCTGTTCGAACCGGACCCGGTCGGCGACTCCCAGGTGAGCGGCACGGGCCCGCGCCGCGGCTACGTGGACCTCGCTGAGGTCCACGCCCAGGCCCTGGATCCCGTGCCGCCGGGCCCAGGTGCATAGCATCTCGCCCTTGCCGCTGCCCAGGTCGAGTAGCCGCTGGTCGCGCTGCCACCGGCACAACTCCCCGACGAGGGCCAGCTTCTCGTCGGTGAATGGGTTGAGGATCCGGTGCTCGGCCTCGGCTATCTCATGCTGGCGCAGCACATCCATGAAGGGCTCGCTTCCTCCGCAGGGACCGCGCGGACCAGCCGCGCCGCGCCCCCCACTCTTTCCCCCTAACGCCCTCATGGCATCCGATTTCTGGCCCTCCGGGCCGCTGGGCTAGACGGCGGTGCGGCCGCCGTCCACGTTCACCAGCGCACCCTGCACATACCGGGCGTCGTCACTGGCCAGAAAGGCGACCACGGCCGCGATGTCTTCTGGCGCGGCGACGTAACCGGCCGGCGACTGCGCGGCGATCTGGTCGAGCGCGTCGCCCATCATCTCGACGCCGGGAGTGCGTGTCGGTCCAGGGCTGACCGCATTGACCCGGACGCCCCGGGGCCCGAACTCCGCGGCCCAGCTCTTCGTCATCAGGTTCAGCGCCGCCTTGCTCGCCCCGTACACCGCCATCCCCGGCATCCCGAACTGCGCGGCCATGGTGGAGACGTTGACGATCGCGCCCTGGCCACGCTCGGCCATCCCGGGCGCGATGGCACCGACCAGGTAGAACGGTGCCTTCACGTTCGTGCCGAAGGTGGCGTCGAACACGTCTTCCCCGAAGCCCGCGGTGGCGCCGAAGGCACCGCCGCCCGCGTTGTTGACCAGGATGTCGATCCGGCCGCCCGCCGCCTCGGTAGCCTGGCGGGCCAGGTCCTGCGCGGACGCGGCGTCACGCAGGTCAGCCTGCACGAAGTCGGCCTTGCCACCGTCCGCGCGGATCGCGTCCACGACCGCCGCGCCCCGCTGGGCGTCCCGGCCCGCGACGAGCACATGCGCTCCCCGCTGGGCCAGCGCGACCGCGGTCGCCTCCCCGATGCCACTGGTGGAGCCGGTGACCAGCGCGGTCCGCCCGCTCAGGTCCTGCCCGGCCACGTTCTGTCCAGCCATGATGCCTGCCTCCAGGTAGTTTTGGATCCTGCGATCCACTCCTAACCCGGACGCTAGCCCGCATTTTCTGGATTGTCCACTCCAGAAATATGCCCAGGTGCGCCGGCGCCGCCACCCGCTGCAGGGGCAGCCGGCCCAGCGAGGAGCGCCACGATCCCGTGGCGGGCAGCCGTGTCCGTGGACGCAGCCGGTCGCGCCCACGCGGCCGCGGCCCCGTGGGCGTTCAGGAGACGAGGGCGGGGAGTCCGCAGCGGCCCGGGTCGGCCGCGACCTTGATGAAGCCCCAGACGCCGGATGGGGCCGGGACGTTGTAACGCCGGCGCTCGAACTCCACGGTGACCGGACTCACGGCCGGGGAGACGACCGTAGGCGAAGAAGGCGTCCCCGAGGCGGCCGCCCGCGACCAGCGGACCGAGACGATCAAGGGGCCCGGCGCCGGAGGAACTCCCACCGCGCCAGCGGCCGTCCTCCCACATCCACAGCTCCTCTTCCAGCTCAGCGCCGTCGCCGTTGCCGTCCACCAGAGCGAAGCCATAGTCGCCGTCGCTGGCGGCGACCAGGACCCGGGCGTACCCCGGGTGCCAGCCGCCCAGCGCCAGAATCTCCTGGGGGTCCAGCGCGGGATGCGCCGGGACTGGTCACGACGCCGCCGGGACGGTGAGCGAGCAGAGGTAGTCGATGACCGTGTCCAGCGCCACCTCCAGCGGCTCCGTGCTCCGCTGGACCTGGCTCAGCAGGAGGCCGCCCTGCAGCGCGGCCAGCGTCGTCGTCGCGAGCCGGTCCGGACTGGCGTCGGGCGCGAGCTCACCCCGGTCGTGCATGGCCTGGAAACCGCCCCGGATGCCCGCCTCCCAGCGGCCGAATCCCCCGGCCACCGCCGCCCGGGCCTGCGGGTCGATCTCAGCCAGCTCGCTGCCGAGCGCGCCAATCGGGCAACCGCCCCGGCAGCCGAGCTGGCGCTGGTGCTCGACCAGGAAGTCGCGCCAGGCGCGGATTCCGTCCAGGGAGTCCAGCTTGGCCAGCATGGGTTCCTGGCCGCCCACAATGGTCTCGTTCTGGTACTCG
Organism: uncultured Actinomycetes bacterium; assembly: GCA_963742055.1. Taxonomy (GTDB): domain Bacteria; phylum Actinomycetota; class Actinomycetes; order Streptosporangiales; family Streptosporangiaceae; genus RYN-230. The sequence continues at coordinate 12,341 of CAVUKT010000038.1, forward strand.
ATCACCGCGCGGACCAGGGTTTCCTTGTCCGCGAAATAGTGGTAGATCTGCGAGCTGCTGACCCGGGCGGCCGCCCGGACCATCTCCATGGTCGTCCCGGCCACGCCGCCCTCGAACATCAGCTCCGCCGCCGCGGCGACGATGCGGGCGCGGGTCTGCGCACCCTTGGTCGTCAGCTTCCCGCCCGCTGGCGTGCGTCCGGACCTGTTCATACGGCCACGGTACCCGTCTGGAACGATTAATCCAGTCTGGAGGCCCGAACGTCTGCCGGGAAACGGGTGCCCGGCCGGACGCCGCCACGCCCGGCCGGACGCCGGATCCTGCTCTGCCCCGGACGGGACAGGCCCGGAGCAGGTGGCCCCGGACGGGCCGGGCCCGGGCAGGTCTACTTCAGGCCCGTGCCGGCCACGCCCTCGACGATCTGCCGCTGGGCCAGCAGGAACACGAACACCAGCGGCAGCGCGGCCAGCACCGCCGACGCCATCTGCAGCGCGTTCACGACCCCGACGCCGCTGATCACGGTGCCGATCCCGGCCGGGATCGTCATCATGGTCGGGCTCGTGACCGCGAGGAACGGCCACAGGAAGTTGTTCCAGGTCCAGACGAAGGTGAAGATCGCGACCGCGGCGATGGCCGGTCGGGCCAGCGGCAGCGCGATCCGCCGGTAGCTGGTCCACCAGCTGGCCCCGTCCACCTCGGCGGCCTGCTCCAGCTGGATCGGGATGCCGTCAAAGAACTTCTTGAAGATGAACACCGCGATCGGCGCCGGGACCTGCGGCAGCACCAGGGCCCAGTACGTGTTGATCAGGTGCACGGTCTGGAACTCGCGGAACAGCGGCACGATCAGCGCCTGCGGCGGGATCATGATGCCGGCCAGGATCGCCGCGTAGATGAACGCCTTGCCGCGGAACTGCCGCCGGGACAGCGCGTACCCGGCCATGCTGGCGGTAATCACGGTGAGCACGGTCACCAGGATGGCCACCACCGCCGAGTTGATGTACCAGCGGCCGAGGTCGGTGGCGGAGAACACCGCCCCGTACGCGCCGAGGGTGAACTTGGGCACGGCCCAGGTGGCCGGGATGACGATGGTCGCGTTCTCCGGCTTGACCGAGGTGTCCAGGGCCCAGGCCACCGGGATCAGCCAGACCAGGGCGAGCGCGATGACCACGCCGAGCACGGCCCGGCTGAACAGGCTGGCCCGCCAGTCCTTGCGGGCGCGCGCGGCGGCCCGGGGCGGCGGGGTGGATTCCTCGGTGGCGGAGCGGCGCCATGGAGCGGTGACGGCCATGGTCAGACTCCCCTCTCCTGCTTGCGGATCAGGAACAGCCAGATGAACGAGACGATCAGGATGACCACGAACAGGACCAGCGACGCCGCCGAGGCGTAGCCGACCCGCTGGCTGGTGAAGCCGGTGTCGTAGATGAACTCGATCGCGCTGCGGGTGGCGTAGTTCGGGCCGCCCGCGGTGATCAGGTAGATCTGGTCGAAGATCTTGAGCGACGCGATGACCTGGAGCACCACGACCAGCGTGGTGGTCCGGCCGAGCAGCGGGAGCGTCAGCCGCCAGGTCTGCTTCCAGCGGCTGGCCCCGTCCAGCGCGGCCGCCTCGTACAGGTCCCGCGAGATGTCCTGCAGGCCGGCCAGGTAGAGGATGAAGTTGAAGCCGATCGTCCACCACACGGTGACGATGACGATCGAGTACAGCGCGACCGACGTGGACGACAGCCAGCCAGGCGCGCCCAGGCCGATCAGG
>CAVUKT010000039.1:0-98246 GCA_963742055.1 uncultured Actinomycetes bacterium
GAGGAACGGTTGCGGATCGCCCGGGAACTGCACGACACCGTGGCGCACAGCATGGCCACCATCACCGTGCAGGCCGGATCCGCCCTTCACGTGCTCGGCCCGGCGGACCACGACAGCGGCCCGGACGGCAACCTGCGCAGCGCACTCACCACCATCCGCGCGACCAGCAAGGCGGCGCTCACCGAGATGCGGGCCACGCTGACCCAGCTCCGCAACGAGACTCCCGATGAATCGCCTGTGCTGCGCGCGGCCGGGCTGGACCGGGTGCCTGCGCTGTGTGCGGCGGTGACCGCCGCGGGTGCCCCGGTCACCCTCACCACCGTGGGCCAGGAGCGGCCGCTGCCCCCGGCCGTGGACCACGCGGCCTACCGGATCCTGCAGGAGTCCCTCACCAACGTGCTGCGGCACGCGGGCCCGAAGGCCCGGGCGTCGGTCGGCCTGGCCTACGAGCCCGGCGCCCTGGTCATCCGGGTGACTGACGACGGCCCCGGCCCGGGGACGCTGGCCGGGGACGCGGCGGCTGGCCACGGGCTGACCGGGATGGCCGAGCGGGCTGCGGCGGTCGGCGGAACGTTCTCGGCCGCGGCCGGGCCGGGCGGCGGTTTCGAGGTCGCCGCGCGGCTCCCCGCACCCGGCCCGGGCCCGGCCACGGCGCGCCGGACCGGGCCCGGCGACGGTCCCGGCGCGGCGGGCCGCGCCGCGGCCGCGGCCGATCTCGCCCGATGATCCGGGTCCTGCTCGCCGACGATCAGGCACTGGTCCGCGCGGGCTTCCGGATGCTGCTCGAATCGGCCGCCGACATCACGATCGTCGGCGAGGCCCCCAACGGGGGGACCGCGGTCGCCCTGGCCCGCGAACTGCGTCCCGACGTGGTGCTGATGGATCTCAGCATGCCGGAGGTGGACGGCCTCACCGCGACCCGGCGGATCACCGCCGACCCGGAGCTGGCCGCGGTCCGGGTCGTGGTGCTCACCACGTTCGACGACGACGAGCACGTGTTCGCGGCGTTGCGGGCCGGGGCGAGCGGGTTCCTGGTCAAGGACGTCGAGCCGGAGGAACTGCTGCAGGGTGTGCGGGTGGTGGCCCGCGGTGACGCGCTGCTGGCGCCGAGCGTGACCCGGTCCCTGATCGCGGCGTTCACCACGCGAGCCGGCGCCGGCCGGCGCGGCGCGAGCCGGCCCGCCCCGGCCCCGGCCCTTCCGGCCAGCCGGGCCGCGAGCCGCGCCGGGGAACCTCCCCGGCCCGCCCTCCCTTGCCCCGGGCTCGCCTCGCTCACCGAGCGGGAGCGTGAGGTCGTGGCGCTGGTCGCGGCCGGGCTGTCCAACGACGAGATCGCGGCCGAACTCGTGGTCAGCCCGCTGACCGCGAAGACCCACGTGAGCCGGGCGATGATCAAGCTGGGCGCCCGGGACCGCGCGCAGCTCGTCGTCCTGGCCTACGAGAACGGGCTGGCCGAACCCGGCCACCCCGGTCGGCCTGGTCCCGCTCAATGCTTACGGACCACTAACAGTACGTCCCCCGGCGTTCCAAAGCAGCCGGAATGCCGATCAAATGGACCGGAGGTCAGTCGCAGAACGTCTGTCGGAGCCAGGGAGCGCCGATGCGGTTCTGCCCGAACTGCGGAAACCCGCTTGGCGGGTCACCACGGTACTGCGCGGGGTGCGCGACGCAGGTAGGCCCGGAGACCGAGACACTCCGGCGGCCGCCGCAGAATGAACCGGCCACCTCACTGCCGGTGAGCGGCCCGACTCCCCCTGGTCCTTTCACGACCCGCCCGCCGACCCTGGTCCGCCCGCCACCCGTCCCGGGAGCCAGACGGATCAGCCTGGCCCGCCAGCGCGCCGCCCTGGGCCGACAGCCCACCGCCCCGACGCCGCCGCGACCGCCCTGGGCCGCATCGCCGCCCCGGCCGCGGCGGACCAGGCGGCGGCCGTGATCACCCGCAGACTACGCGCGACCCGCCGCCCGGAGCCCCGCGGGCACCCGCCGCCGCCAGATCCGGCCGGACCGCTGGCCCCGGCTGTCCCCGGGCCACGGGACGACGATCACCGCCATGGTGACCACCGTGGCCCTGCTGGGCACCGGGGGCATCGCGGCCTGGCAGGTCGGCCAGATGCGCTCCCAGCCGCCCGCCACCAACACCAGCCTGGCCATGCGCGGCACCGGGCCGGACGCCCGGCCGCGCACACCCGGAGCCCGGGTCCCACCCCGGCCCGGGCGGCCCCGGTCCCCCGGCGCACCGGCCGGCCACGGCGCCGTGACCGTCGCCCCGGCCGCGGCCGTCCAGCCGCACGCGCACCGGGTCGTGACGCTGCTGGACAGCTACTTCTCGGCCATCAACCAGCACGATTTCCCGGCGTACAGCAGCCTGTTCATCCCGGCCATCCGGGCCAGCATGCACAATTTCGGCGCCTGCTACCTCTCCACGCGGGATTCGCGGGCCAGGCTGACCGGGCTGGCCGCCACCGGCCCGCAAGGGCTCGCGGCCATGGTGACGTTCGTCAGCCACCAGAACCCGGCCGACAGCCCGGACCACGCCGCGTGCGACCGGTGGCACATCACCCTGTTCCTCAAGCACAACGGCCGCGGCTACCACATCCGGCGCCACCGGCCCGGGTTCCCGGCGGATACCGTCCGCGCCTGCCGCTGAGCCGGGCCGCGCGCGTCCTACTCCCCCGGGAGTACTCCCGGCGGGGACCCCGGCCCGCAACTGCCTCCCTGCGGAGGACGCCGGCCGCCGCCGGTCGCGAGTATCGGAGGAGCACCCACTCCTCCGGCTCGCAGGAGACCGACATGCCTGGCTCATCCACCCTCCGCCGCCCCGCCCCCCACCCGCCGGCCCGCCCCGGGATCATCGGCCCGCTCGGGCGCGCCTGCTTCCGGCACCGCCGGCTGACCCTCATCACCTGGATCATCGGGGTCGCGTGCCTGATCACGCTCTGGACCAGGTTCGGGGCTCCCGCCCAGAACAACTTCACCGGCAGCGACCCCGGGCAGACCCTGCTCAACCAGCACTTCCACCGGCAGTCCGGGGACACGCTCACGCTGGCGATCCACTCCACGGCCCCGATCGGCTCGGCTGCCGTCCGGGCCCGCGTCACCAGCGCGCTCGCCCCCTTGGCCCGGGCGCCGCACGTCACGTCGGTGACCAGCCCGTATCAGGCCGACGGCCAGATATCGGCGAACGGCCACGTGGCCTTCGCCGTCGTCCAGTTCGGCGTGCCGTCCAGCAAGATCAGCAACGGGGAAGCCCTGGCGCTGATGAACGAGGCCCGGTCGATGTCCGGCCGGGGGGTGAACTTCTACCTGGGCGGCGATGTGGTTGACCTCGCGGAGACGCCCTACGGCGGGCCGACCAGGGGTGGGCGTGCTGGCGGCCGCGATCGTGCTGCTGATCGCGTTCGGGTCCCTGCTGGCCATGGGGCTGCCCGTGCTGACCGCCGTGCTGGGCATCGGCGCCGGGCTGTCACTGATCGCCCTGCTGGGCCACGTGTTCCCGGCCCCCTCGTTCTCACCGATCGTCGCCTCCATGATCGGCCTGGGGGTCGGCGTGGACTACGCGCTGTTCATCGTGACCCGGTTCCGTGAGGCACTGCACCACGGCGAGGACGCGGAGAGCGCGGCGGTGACCGCGATGAGTACCGCGGGCCGGACCGTGGTCATCGCGGGCACGACCGTGATCATCGGGATGCTGGGGCTGCTGGTCCTGCGCCAGTCGCTGCTCAACGGGGTCGCCATCGCCGCGGCGGCCACCGTGGCCATGGTCCTGCTCGGCTCGCTCACCCTGCTCCCGGCCCTGCTCGGCTTCACCGGCACCCGGCTGGCCAGGCCCTCGTGGCTCCGCCTGCCCCGGTGGCTGGGCGGCCGCCCGCCCACCGGCGCCCGGCCAGCCAGGCGGCGCGGCAGCGCAGCCCGCCCGTCTGCCGCCGAACGGTGGGCCGCGATGATCCAGCGGCGGCCCGCGCTGGCGGCCCTGGCTGCCCGGCGGCTGCTCCTGCTCCTCGCCGCCCCGGCCCTCGGCATGAAGCTGAGCATGCCGGATGAGTCCAGCCAGGCCCGCGGGACCATGGGGTACTCGAGCTACGCCACGATGGCCCGGGGCTTCGGGCCCGGGTTCGACGCGCCGCTGATCGTGGCGGCGGCGCTGCCCTCACCCACGGCCAGCACCACCCGGCTGGCCGGCGCGATCGCGGCCACCCCCGGCATCGCCCGGGTCAGCCCCGCCCGGGTCAGCCCCGATGGCCGGGCCGCGCTCATGATCGCCTACCCGACCACGGGTGAGCAGGACGCGGCCACGAACGCCCTGGTCAACCGGATCCGCACCACCGTCATCCCGCGCGCCACCGCGGGTACCGGCATCCGCGCCTACCTCACCGGGCCGAACGCCGGCAACGTGAGCTTCGCCAACCTCGTGGGGCAGCGCCTGCCCTGGCTGATCGGCGTGGTCGTCGCGCTGTCCACGCTGCTGCTTGCTGGTCATGTTCCGGTCGGTCACGGTCGCGGTGAAGGCCGCGCTGATGAACCTGCTGTCCATCTCCGCCGCGTACGGCGTCCTGACCGCCATCACGCAATGGGGCTGGCTCGGCCACCTGTTCGGCTTCCCCGAGAAGATGCCGGTGACCACCTGGGTGCCGATCTTCCTGTTCGTGATCCTGTTCGGCCTGTCCATGGACTACGAGGTGTTCCTGCTCTCCCGGATCCGGGAGTCCTACGACGCGACGGGCGACAACGCGGCCTCGGTCGCTACCGGGCTGGCCCGGACGGCCCGGGTGATCACGGCGGCGGCGGCCATCATGGTGGTGGTCTTCCTGTCCTTCGTCCTCGGCGCGGACGTCTCGGTGAAGCAGGTCGGCCTCGGGCTGGCGGTGGCGGTGCTGATCGACGCGACCGTGGTCCGGATGGTCCTGGTGCCCGCGGTGATGGAACTGCTGGGCCCGGCGAACTGGTGGCTCCCCCGGCCACTGGCCCGCATCCTGCCGAAGACATCCCCTCGCGAGGGCGAGCCCCCGGCCGGCGCCCGGGCTCTGGTCCCCGCCACGGACATCCCGGCGGACGGCTGAGGCCTCGCGGGCGGAGAACGCCCGGCGCCACCGGATCCGGTGGCGCCGGGCGTGGCCCTTTTGGCCAGTTCTGCCCTATCCGCCAATCTCATGATCCCATTCGCGGACCCGGCAGATTCTTTACTCTGACCATGATCGGTTTTCCATTCGCAGAGTTGGTAAGTTACCTGTGGCGCGGCAGAACGGTGTGCCAGATGTCCGATAATCCCGGACCGAGCGAAGGATTGGCCGATGTGGGAGAAATGCGTCGGGTGCGGCGAAGGCCTTTTCGCCGGGGACGCGTTTTGCGGTAATTGCGGGCGGCCTGTCACGCCGGCCGTTCCCGCCGCGCGGGAGCCGGACGGGTTAGAGTCAGCCCCCCTCGCCTCCCGCCGCCGCGCCCGCTGCCGACCTGGCCCAGGTCCGCATCATCCCGGCCGGCCACGACCCGGCCGACCCAGGGCAGGCCAGACCCAGAGCAGGCCGAGCACCAGAGCAGGCAGCCGACCAGAGCAGCCCGACACCGCAGCCCGGCGCAGGGCAGGCCCGGGCAGGCGGGCCCAGGCAGCTGGCACGCAGGCCGCACCCCGGCAGGCCCGGCCGCGCTAGACCCGAGGGCCCCGGAGAACGCCGGCCCCGGACAGCCGGCCCAGTCGCACGACAGCCACCCGGACGCACGGACTACCCAGACGTCAGGGAAACTCAGACGGCACCACCCAGCGGAACGGCACAGCCGGGCGCGATGACGTGGCCCTCGGCAACGGCGCGGCCCGCGGAAACGGCGCGATCCCCGGGGTGAACTCAAGCAGACCACGGACGGCCGCAGGCGAATCCGGGCCCGCCGCGGCCGCACCCGTCCGGCCCGCGGCGACCAGGCTTTCCGGGCCCGCGAACCTGGACCCCGTCCGCAACGCCCGCTACCTGGCGTACGTGCTCCGCCAGGCGGGCCTGTTCACCGGGATCTACCTGCTCATCGAGACGGTCCTGCTGCTGTGCCTCCTGCTCAGCAGGGCGGCCGGGACGACGCTCGGGTCCGCCCTCCGACTGGAGATGGACAGCCTGTGGCTGGTCGCGCTGGCGCTGGCCATCCTGTTCTGGCTGATTCCGGTTCCGGCCCTGCTGGCCGAATGGAGCCTGCTGATGGAGCAGGGCTCCGATGCGGCCCCGACGGCGTTCGAGCAGATCAATTCGGCGTTCCAGGCCCATGGCGCTCCGCTTGATTCCCAGCGGGTGCGGACCGTCTCCCGGCGCGGGGAAAGAGATCGTGAATACCTGGAGTTGCGCCGCGGCCATTTCCGCGGCTACATCTCATGTTTCGCGCATGGGACTGACTTGTACGTCGGCTGGACCTTCTGGCTGTATATGTCCCCTCTGCGCCTGCTGATGATGGTCATCGGCCGGAATATCAGGGACGCGACCAGCCGGGGAAATGCCATTCAGCGCTCGCTCCGTTTTGAGTCCGCCCGGGCCCTGGTGGCCGCGATACACGGAGCCACGCTGGCCGGGATCGACACGGCCAGCGGCCAGCTCGACCCGGTTGGCCCGCAACTCGTCAGGGAGACCGCCATCGACATGAATTTCAGGCTGGGCTGACGCCGATGAGATTCTGCACCAAATGGGGATCCCCGGTCAGCGGGATGTTGCGGTTCTGCACGCGTTGCGGCGCGGGGATCAGTTCCACCGCGGACGCGGGGGCGGCCGGTGTGGCCGCGGCCGGCACGGTCGAGGCGGGCACGGTTCAGGCGGGCACGGTCGAGGCGCCCGCGGCGGCTCAGGAAGCGCGAGCCCGGCGGAACCGCGACGGCCAGCGGCATGCCCGCGCCGGGAACCCTGCCCGCTGAGGCTCCGCGGCCCCGGTCACCCCGGCGCATCCGGGTTCTCTCCCGGTCATCCCCCTCCAGTCCGGCGTGGCCGATGCCGAGTCCGGCGGCGGGTCGCCTGGGCATGCGGTTCCCGGCGAGGCCGCTGCGCCCCACCCGGAACAGCCCGAGGCGGATCAGTCCAGGGCGGATCAGCCCGAGGCGGATGAGGCCACACCAGCGGTTGGCCGCGGCCCAGCCCGGGCTGGCTTCCCACTACAGCCCGGCCCCGCCAGAGACGGCCCCGCCCGCCGGCATATCCGAGGATGCCGGGCCGCTGAGGCTGGTCCGGATCGGCGCCGAGGCCGACGATGAGCCGTGGCCGGAAGACCCCTGGCTGCCCGGCAGCCGGCGGCCCGATCGCCGGGCGCTGATCATCGGCGTCGTAGTGATCGCCGGGCTGCTCGCGGTCGCCTCGACCGCGTGGCTGGTCGGGGTCAATCCGCCGCAGGCCAGCAGCCCGCACGGGACTCACCTGTCCCAGCCCAGCCAGCTGGGGTCGGGCCACGCCCAGCCCAGCCAGGCTCTGTCGGGACAGCCCGCGCCCAGCTTGACCCAGCCCAGCCACCCCCGTCCCAGCCAACCCGGGCCCAGCCAACCCGGGTCCAGCCAGCCTGCGCCCACCCAGCCTGCGCCCACCCACACCGGGTCCAGCCAGCCTGCGCCCACCCACACCGGTACAGGCCCGGCGCGGCCCGGCCGGACTGGATACGGCCAGAGCGGACACGGCCAGGCCGCAGCGGCGGCCCGGGAACCAGCCAGAGCGGGACGGGGCACAGCCGCGCTGGCCAGCCGGGTGCCAGCCAGACGGGGACGCAGCGCACGGGATCCGGCCAGCCCGGAACGCGTGGCGCCGGTAACGGCCAGCCCGCCCCGGGCCAAACGGAACCCGGCCACTCCGGCCTCCGGCCAGAGCGGCTCCGGCCACAACAACTCAGGCCACTCCGGCTCCGGCCAGAGCAGGCCAAGTCAGAGCAAGCCAGGCCAGAGCAAGCCTGCCCAGAGCGGACCGGGCCAGGCCGGCTCCGGCCCATCCCGGACCGGCCAGTCCGGAACCGGCCACGCCACCATCCCGGCGACCCCGCACCCGCGCCGGTCGGCTCCTGCGTCCCGGGGCGGCGGCACGACGCGGCACTCACACCCGGGCGTCGTGTCGATCACGCCCGGGCTGGCCGGCCGGGCTGACGCCCGGCGGGTCGGCGGGCTCCTGGTCCGCTACTTCGCGGCGGTCAACCACCGCCGGTACCAGGCGTACGGCAGCCTCTTCGCCCAGCGACGCCAGCTCACCCCGCGGGAGTTCGCCTGGGGCTACCGGACCAGCCATGACTCGAACGCCGTGCTGGTCGGGATCGCCGCGCTGAAGGGCGGGCTGAAGGCCACGGTGACCTTCACCAGCCACCAGGATCCCGCCCAGAGCCCCGATCATTCCAGCTGCATCGACTGGAGGATCACCCTGTTCCTGCACCGGGCCGGCGCGACCTACCTGATCGGCATGCCGCCGTCGGGCTACCGGCCGGTCTCCAGGCCTGCCGCTTCGCCCCGCAGCATTCCTCGCCAGGGCATTCCGGCCAGCGGACCGCCAAGCACTCGGCTTCCGCACACCGGAGTTCCCAGCACCGGAGTTCCCGGCAGCCGAGTTCCCAGCACCGGAGTTCCCGGCACTCGGCTCCTAAGCACGGGCGCCGGAAGCACCGTTAGCCAGTCCATCAGGTCCGATAGGCGGCGGCGGGATCCGCTGGGGATTAGATCGAGCGGATCTATACTTGCTGGATGCTGGATGTGACCAGGCTCCGCGTGCTCGTGGCGGTGGCCCGGCACGGCTCGGTGACCGCGGCGGCCCGGGCGCTGAACTACGCCCAGCCGTCGGTGAGCCATCACCTGTCCCGGCTCGAGGCCGAGACAGGGGCGCTGCTCACCCAGCGGGCCGGCCGCGGGGTCCGGCTGACCGACGCGGGCCGGCTCCTGGCGGAACGGGCCGAGGAGATCCTCGGCCGGCTGGACGCCGCGGAGAACGAACTCGCCGCGCACGTGGGCCTGCGGGCGGGCCGGATCCGGCTGGCCGCTTTCCCCTCGGCGCTCAGCACGCTGGTGCCGATGGCCGCGGCCCGGCTCGAGGCCGAGAATCCCGGCCTGGATCTCACCCTGGCTGAGGCGGAGCCACCGGAAGCGCTGCGCATGCTCCGGGCCGGCTACGTGGACGTGGCGCTCGTCTTCCGGCACTACCAGGACGGCGTGACGGTGAGCCCGCCCGGGAGACACCGACGAGGGCACCCGGTCCCGGCTGCTGCTGGACGACCCCATCCACCTGGTCACCCGCGGCGCCAGCCAGCGCGGACCCTCACCCGCTCCGGGTCGCGGCCGATGAGCCGCCGCTGCCCGCCTGGCCGGACCTGGCCGATTACGCGGAGTACCGCTGGATCGGCGGCTGTGAGCGATGCCGCAGCTACCTGGTCTGGCAGTGCGAGCTGGCCGGCTTCAGCCCCAAGATCGCGTTCACCACCGACGACTTCGTCGCGGTCCAGGCGCTCGTGGCGGCAGGCCTGGGCATCACGACGCTCCCCGGCCTGGCGCTCCGCGCGGCGCGCCACCCGGGCATCCAGGCCACGCCGCTGCCCGGGTCGCACCGGCAGGTGCTCGCCGTGACCTACGGTGAGGCGCCGGAGCCGCCCGCCGTGGCCCGGCTGCTCGACGTGCTCAGCGTGACCGCGGGCGCGGAGCGCCCGCCCGTTCCGGCGTGATCCAGGCCGGGGCGGCGCGGCCTTAGTGAGTGCCTGATCAATGGGCGGCTGGGCCAGGCGCCGGGTCGGGCCAGGTGTCCAGCACCGGCAGGCTCGCGTCGGCCAGGACCTGGCGCATGCCCCGAGCGCTGAGTGCGCCCCTACGGGCCCTGGCCAGCAGTACGCCGACCTCGTCGGGTGAACTGGCTCCAGCCCGGCCAGCCACCTCATGACTTTGCGTCATAAAGTTGTTGGGCTCAGGCCCTTGACTCTATGCCATAAAGCAGAGTTTACTTTATTGCATAGAGTCGATGGAGGGAGACACCGTGAACCACACATCTGACACCACGGCCGCCGGCAACGGTGGCACCCTCGGCCCCGAGCAGGCCGCTGCCCTGCTGGACCAGACCACCCAGCAGGCCCGCCGCAAGTTTCAGCCCTCGCCGCCGTGGCTGCTGGTGACCAGGGCGGTCATGGTCCTGGCCGCCCTGGGCGCGATCTGGCTCTCGGTGCGCGGACAGCACCCCTACCGGGGCCCGACTGGCGCGGACATCCCCGTCCTGATTGCGTTCATTGTCGTCAACTTTGCCGCAACGGTCGCTGTCCGCAGGCACGCGACCGCCGGGGTAAGCGGGCGATCCCGGTTTAGTCAGGGCGAGATCACCCTGCTGGTGCTGGCCTTTGTCGCCGGGGTCGTGGCCCTGGTGGGGCTGGGTGTCGCCGGGGTGGACTTCGCCACGTACCCCACCTCGGTGCTGGTAATCCCCGGCCTGGCCTGGACGGTCCTCATGGCGGCACGGGCAAACTGGCGCGGGCTCGCTACCGGCCTCGCGATCGTCGTCATCGGCATCGTGGGCGCGTTCGCCGGGCCGGCCGGGTCGTGGGCGGTCGCCGCCGTGGGCCTGTGTGTCATGCTCCTGGGCAGCGCCGCCGCCATCGCCTGGCAGCAGCGCGCATGACGGGTGACATGAAGGACGACGGACTTGACCCGCTGATCCACGTCCCTACCCGGCTGAAGATCGTCGCGACGCTGGCGGCACTGCCCGACGGGGACACGCTGTCCTTCACCCGGCTGCAGGACATGATCGGGCTGACACCCGGCAACCTGATCATCCACCTGCGCAAGCTCGAAGACGCCGGCTACCTCAGCAGCGAGAAGACCGGGAACGGGTCCGCACAGAAAACCACGGTGACCCTGACCCGTCAGGGCCGGGTGGCACTTGGCACCTACACCCAGGCGCTGCGCGACCTGCTCGGCGGCCTGGACACGAGACGGAACGGCCGACCATGAGCAGCAGCGCACTTGACCCGCTGATCCACGACCCGGAGCGGCTGCGCGTCGTCGCCACCCTGGCGGCACTGCCCGACGGCGACGCGCTGGCTCTCACCCGGCTGCAGGGCATGCTCGGGCTCACACCCGGCAGCCTGATCACCCGTCTGCGGGAGCTGGACCACGCCGGGTACGTGCGGACGGAAAAGACCGGCGGCGATAGAGCCCAGGCCATCGTCGCGCTCACCTGCGACGGCCGGGCCGCGCTGGATCACTACGCCGCCGTGCTGCGGCGGCTGCCCCGGGTGACCAGGGAGGATCATCAGGCACCAGCACCCTACATGCGCGTTGGTGATGCTGACCGGGACGCGGCTGCCGCGGCCCTGGGTGAGCACTTCGCGCAAGGCAGGCTGACACTCGATGAACTCGACGCACGCCTCGATGCCACGCTGACTGCTACCACGCACGGCGAGCTATCCCAGGCCGCCTGGGATCAGCCGGACCTGACGGTGCAGTCGGCCGGGGTCAGCCCTGGCCAGACACCCGTGGCCAGGACAGACTCCGAATAATCAGACACCCACACTCAGATCGACCGGCCGTGGGCCTGCCAGTAGGGCTCGCGCAGGCGGCGTTTGAGCAGCTTGCCGCTGGGATCGCGGGGCATCTCGCGGATGAAGTCGATCGCCGACGGCCACTTCAGCCGGGCCAGTTTCCCGTCCAGCGACCCGAGGATGTCCGCGGCCAGCTCCGGTCCCGGGGTCCGGTCCGCAGCGGGCTCGATCACGGCCATCACCCGCTCCCCCCACTCCTCGTCGGGAACGCCGAACACCGCGACGTCGGCCACGCCGGGATGCATGATGAGCTCCGCCTCGACCTCGGCCGGGTAGATGTTCACCCCGCCGGAAATGATCATGTCCGCCTTGCGGTCGCAGAGGAACAGGAACCCGTCGTCGTCGAGATAGCCGATGTCGCCCACGGTGAAGAAGTCGCGCAGCCGGGCCGCCTCGGTCTTGGCCGGGTCGCCCTTGTACTCGAACGTGCGTGGTGCTCATCTTCATGTAGACCGTCCCCGGCGTGCCGGGCGGGCATTCCTTGCCGTCGTCGTCGGTGACCATGACCTCGCTCACCGGCCACGGCCGGCCCACGGTGCCCGGGCGGGCCAGCCAGTCCTGCGGGGTGGCGAGGGTGCCGCCCCCCTCGGTGGCGGCGTAGTACTCATACACCCGCGGGCCCCACCACTCGAGCATGGCCCGCTTGAGCGGCACCGGGCAGGGCGCCGCGGCGTGGATCATCCAGCGCATGGAGGACACGTCGTAGCGGCGCCGGGTGGCCTCCGGCAGCGTGAGCATCCGCTTGAACTGGGTGGGCACCATGTGCGTGCTCGTCACCCGGTACCGCTCCACGCAGGCCAGCGCGGTCTCGGAGTCCCAGCCGTCCATGTACACCAGGGTGTGGCCCAGGTGGATGGCCGCGCCGCCGAACAGGGTCACCGCGGTGTGGTAGTTCGGGGAGGTGACCAGGTGCGCGTTGGGCTGGCCGGGCGGGACGCCGAACATCTGGAGCAGGGCGGTGGTCAGCTCCGCCGCGTCGTCCGGGTCGATCCCGGACAGGTCCCGGCGCACTCCCTTGGGGCGGCCCGTGGTGCCCGAGGTGTAGTGCATGGTCGAGCCCGCCACGCGATCCGCGGGCATGGTGGCGGGCTGCCCGGCGAGCAGGTCCGGGACCGGGAGGAACCCGGGGATCGTCGCCGAGGCTGAGCCGGGCCCCGGCGGGCAGCCCGGCCAGGTCCGCGGCCGCGGTCCCGGCCGCGGCGTACCGCTCGTGCACGAAGAACGCCTTGGCCTCGCTGTCGGCCACGATGTAGGCGATCTCCGGCGGGGTGAAATGCCAGTTGACCGGCGTGTAATACCAGCCGCCCTGCAGCGCGGCCAGGTAGATCTCCAGCGCGGCCCCGCCGTTGGGCAGCAGCACCGCGATGCCGTCACCGGGGCGCAGGCCCAGCCCGCGGAGGGCGTTAGTGAGCTGATTGACCCTGGCCAGGAGCTCGCCCGCGGTGCGCTGCGTGCCATCCGGCTCGATCAGCGCGGTCCAGCCGGGATCCGCCTGCGCCCGGCTCCAGAACGCGAGCCCCATCGCCCACCTCCTCGGGAAACTACCCACGAGTAGATCACGGCTCGGGGCGTTCGCCCATGCCCGCGTAAATTTGCCTGGCGGCTGCGGCGTACCCGGCGCAAAGGCCTGGCCGCGGCGGCGCACCCGCCCGCCCGGCGGCGTACGCCGCCACGCGGCCTCCCCGCAGCTGCGGCGTACCCGCCGCACCGCCCGCCGCCGTACGGTACAAGTTGAGCCGGCGGGTTCGGACGAGAGGCAGGCATGAAGCGGATCCTGGTGCGCGGCGGCCAGGCGGTCGCGGCGATAGCGGCCGGGGCCCTGCTGGCCGGATGCCAGTTCGCGGTCGTCCCGCCCAAGAAGCACGCCGCCGCCAGCCCCACGGCCTCGCTCCGCGACCCGTACGGCTACCGCGCTGGCGGACGCGCCCGCCCTGCTGACCCAGTGCGCGGTCGACACGGCCCGCCTTCAGCCCGGCACCGGCCTGGACTGGTTCAGCCACGGCCAGGTCACGGTCAACACCACCAACGCGGACAACTTCACCAGCTGGTGGGACACGCACAACAAGCCGGGACCGTACCCGCAGACGTTCGTCATCGACGGGCACCGGACCCACTACCTGGAGTTCGGCACCACCTGGGTGAAGAGCGGCAGCCTGTGGGTGCCCGCCCACGTCGGCGACCAGAACCGCTGGCCATGGACTACTCGCTGGCCGCCTGGACCGCGTGGACCGCACTCAACGGCAAGCTGCCCCCGGCGGTCTGCGGAACGTCGCTGACGGCGAGCCAGCTCCAGGCCCAGATCTTCGGCAACGGCACCCCCGACCCCTGGTGACCAGCCCGGCAGCCCATGCCCGTGGCCCTGCAATTCCTGGTCTTCTGCCTCGCCGCGGCGGTCAGCCTGGCCACGAGCTACCTGCTGGTCACCCGGCTGGAGCGGATCGGCGAGCGGCTCGGGCTGTCGGAGGCGCTGCTGGGCATGGTGGCCGCGCTGGCCGCGGACGCCCCCGAGATCACCTCGGCGGTCACGGCGCTGGCCCAGCATCAGCAGAAGGTCGGCGCGGGCGTCATCATCGGCTCCAACGTGTTCAACCTGGCGGCGCTGCTCGGTCTCGGCGGGGTGGTGGCGGGCAGCATCGCGCTGCACCGCCGGGTCGTCATCCTCGGCGGGGTCATCGCCCTGTGGGTGGCGGCGGTCTGCCTGGTCACCACGACCGGCACGATCCCGCCCGCGCCGGGCTCGTCGCGGTGCTGGCCGTCCTGGTGCCGTACCTCGTCCTGCTCGGCGCGGGGGCCAGGCGGCTGCACCGGCTGCCGGTGGCCCGCCGCTGGGAGGGCTGGCTGGCCGTGGCGATCTCCGAGGAGGAGCAGGAACTCGAGGAGGTCATCCACCCGCCGCACGGCCGCCGCCGCGACGTGTTCCTGGCCGTGGCGGCCCTGGTCGTGGTCGTGCTGGCCAGCGTGATCATGGAACGGTCGGGGACCTCGATCGGGACGCATTTCGGGATACCGCAGATCGTCATCGGCGGCGTGGTGCTGGCCGCGGTGACCAGCCTGCCGAACGCGGTCGCGGCCGTGTACCTGGCCGCGCGCGGCCGGGGCGCGGCCATGCTGAGCACCACGCTGAACAGCAACGCGCTCAACGTCGCCGCGGGACTGCTGCTGCCCGCCACCATCACCGGGCTGGGCCCGCCGTCGGTCCATTCGGTGCTCATCGCCGTGTGGTACCTGGGCCTGACCGCCGCCGCGCTGGCCTTCGCCTACCGGGACGGCGGGGTGCGCCGGGCCACCGGCGCCTTCATCATCGGGTCCTACCTGGTCTTCCTCGGATCATTGCTGGCCACCGCGCATACCGCCGCGCCCGGCGCCCGGGCTCACCGTGCTCCCGCTCCTGATTACGGCCGTGGCCGGGGCAGCCGGACTGGCCCGGCGCCCGGACCGGTGGGCCCGGAAGCCGGCCGGGTCGCGGGGCCGCCGGCCGGGCCGCCGGGCGGTCAGCCAGGCGACGACCCGCCCGCCGGCGTCCAGCACGACCTCGGACGAGAGCAGGTCGTAGGCGTCCAGGTCAACCTCGCCCAGCAGGTCGGCCGACGCGCCGAGCGCCACCGCGTGCCGCAGCGCGTCCGGCCACGCCCAGCCCTGCGTCACGGCCGGCAGCAGCCCGGCCACCACGGCCTCCGCGGACAGTGACAGCCCGGGGTAGCCCTCCAGCGCGGCCCGCCACTGCCCGCCGGGATGCCGGGTCCGGGCCGCCGCGGCGAGCAGGGCCGCGCCGGACAGCATGGCCGCCGCCTTCGAACCCCGGGTCACCAGGGCGGCCGGCCCCTCGGACAGCCCCGCGCCGGGGCCCCGGCCGTGGACGCGAGCAGCACCAGGGCGGGGTGGCGGTCCAGGCTGCGCCACAGGGCCGGGCCGCCGGCGTGGATGATGGCGGGCACTGACGCCTCCGCGGCGTAACTGGCCAGCGACGCGTAGATGTCCAGCGGCAGGCCGGCCGGGAGCCCGCCGCTCAGCACCACGGCGTCCATGCCCGGCACCAGCTTGCGGAACTCGCCGGCGAACCGGCCGAGTTCCTCGGTGGTGATGAACGGGGCGGGCTCGCTCAGCCAGGTGCTCTCCTCCCGCGCCTCATCCAGCACCTCGACGACCCGCCGTGATTCGCGGCTGATCCTGGTGAAGGCCGTGGTCACGCCCGCGCGGGCCAGGTCGGCCTCGATCAGGTCGCCCGCGCCTCCGCCGGCGAAGCCGGCCACCAGCACGTCCTCGCCCAGGCCGGCCAGGACCCGGGCCACCGCCAGGCTCCCGCCGCCGGCCCGGCTGGTCATCCGGCTGATGTGGTTGGGCGCACCCCAGGCGATCTCTTCCGCCTCGTAGCTGACGTTCACCGTGGCGTTCAGCGCGACGGTGAGGATCACGAGGCCAGTTCCGCGGCGACGGTAGCGCCCAGTTCCCAGCACGCCTCCAGGTCCGCGGGCCCGACGTCACCCACGACCGTGACCGGCGGCCGGGCGCGGCGCCACCGCAACCCGGTCGTGATGGACTCCACTGCCCGCACCGCGCCCCCGGTGTCGTTGTTGCCGTGCACGTACAAGCCATAGTGCCTGCGCTGGGTGGCCTCCAGGCACGGGTAGTAGATGCCGTCGAAGAAATGCTTGAGCGCGCCCGACATGTACCCGATGTTGGCCGGGGTGCCCAGCAGGTAGCCGTCCGCGCCGAGCACGTCAACGGCGGACGCGGTCAGCGCGGGCCTGGTCACGACCTCGACGCCCTCGATGTCGTCGTGGCCCGCGCCCGCCAGCACCGCCTCGAGCATCGCCTGCATGGACGGTGAGGAGGTGTGGTGAACGATCAGCAGCCGGGCCATCACGCTCGGGCAATCGTGCTGGCTGGCCCATGATCTGGCACGTGGTGAGTGTACGCCCGGCCCGTGGTCCAGTCAGGCTGTGGCTCCAGTCAGGCCTGTGGTCCAGTCAGGCCCGTGGCCCCGGGTCAGGCGTGGTCCCGGGTCGGCGTGGTCCCGGTCAGGCCGTGGTCCCGGTCAGGCCGTGACCCGGCCTGGCGGTGTCCTGGACGGGCGGCACTACCCTGGCGCCATGCGTTCTGCTGGTGCGGCCCTCGCGGATTTCTGCTGTGTGCTGCTCTTCGTGGTGATCGGCCGGGCCAACCACCACGCGGGCGGCGCCCTGGCCGGGCTGTGGGACACCTTCTGGCCGTTCGCCGCGGGCGCGGCGGCGGGGATGGCGGTGACGCGGTTCTGGCGGCGGCCCACCGCGCTGGTCCCGACCGGGGTCGGCGTGTGGCTCGGCACCGTGGCGATCGGCATGGCGTTGCGGGTCCTCGCAGGCCAGGGCACCGCGTTTGCGTTCATCCTGGTCGCGCTGGCGTTCCTCGGCCTGTTCCAGCTGGGCTGGCGGCTGGTGTGGCGGTGGGCCAGCTCCCGGCTTCTGACAGTTGACGCTAACGTTCGCAGCCGCTAACGTTAGAGAAAATTGTCATAGGGCAGCGGCGTCACGCCTCCGCTGAGCGTCGCGGGAGAGGCCGTCATGGGCGAGCGGGCGACGCGACGCGGCCCTCAAGGCGATCGCCGAGCCGCGGCGCCGGGCCATCCTGCGCCTGGTCGCCGACGACGAGCTGGCCGCCGGGGAAATCGCCGCGGCGTTCGACGTGACGCGGACCGCGGTCAGCCAGCACCTGACCGTGCTGAAGAACGCCGGGCTGGTGACCGAGCGGCGGGCGGGCACCAGGCGGCTGTACCGGGCCCGGCCCGAGGGCCTGGACGGGCTCCGGGAGTTCCTGAACGAGATGTGGGCGGCATCCCTGGATGCCGCCCGCCAGATGGTCGAGGCGGACCAGGGCCTTAGCGACGCCGGGCCGTCCGCGCAGGCCGGATAAGCGCGCAGGCCGGACAGGACAGGGAGTACTGCATGAGCCAGCCGACGGGGCCGCCCCGGGTCACGGCCTTGCGCCGCCCGCCGGTGCGCCAGTCGACCACGGTCCGCAGCGACCTGGGGCACACGTTCGACACGTTCGTGCGGACGATCGGCGCCCCCTGCCCGCCTGACCCCCCCGCCTGCCTGACCGGAGCGCCCGATGACCGCACCCCAGCTCGTGACCTACCAGATGGTGCTGCTGCGGCACACGGCCGCGGGGCGTGACTTCGACGAGGAGACCCGGGAGCGGATCTTCCGCGAGCACCTCGCGTACACGCTCAGCATGGTCGCGGGCGGCGACCAGCTCGCCGCGGGCCCGGTCCGGGACAGCCCGGCCGAGGACGAGGACATCTGCGGGGTCGGCATCTACCAGAAGGAGTCGCTGGACGAGGTCCGGCGGCTGATCGAGCAGGATCCCGGCGTTGCGCAGGGGCTCTACCGCTTCGACCTGATGACCTGGCGCACCGCGCCGGGCACCGTCACTCCCCCGGCCGCGGCCTGGGTCCGCGGCTGAGCCCGCTGCTGGGCCCGCGAGGCGACCGGTAGCAGCTCAGTAACCGGGAGCCGGGGCCACGTTGACGTCGAGGCGTAGCCGCGGCCTGCCGGTCACGCCTATCGCCTGACGCCGCGAGAGCCGCCGCCGCGCCGCGTCGGCGTTGTCCTGCAGCCGGGCGGCTTCCCGCTCCAGGAGGGCCGCCCCGGCGTCGGTGAGCCGGTAGTAGCGGCGCATCCTGCCATCGACCACTTCTTCCCGGTCCGACTCGAGCAGCCCCTCGCCGGCCAGCCGGTCGAGCGCCCCGTACAGGGTGCCGGGGCGCAGCGTCAGGCGCCCGCCGGACAGGTCGGCGACCTCACCGATGATCGCGTACCCGTGCAGCGGCTGCGGGGCCAGCGCGGCCAGGATCAGGAAGGTGGGCTCGCGCAGCGGATCACTCATCCCCGCAACGTATCGGTGATCAACGTATCTCAGCAAGCAAGCCGCCAGATGCGGAGGCTGACTGTCCGGGCGCAGACCCAGGACCCGCTTAGCAATCGAAACAGTCGGTACCTGGCGCGAGGATGCCTTCATGTGCGGCCACCACCGAAGCCACAGCCTTGGGTGTGATTGGGACTGCCCATTTGCTGGTAACCGCAGCACTGGTTGCCGCTTGGCTGCCCTGCACGCCACGGCCGGCCGTGCAGCATGAGGCCAACCGCACGAGTCAAAAATATAACAAGTATGTTATAGTGGAGTGACGGATGTGGACCTATCGATATCTCGCCGCGGCTGTAGGAGAACGGGAAGCGCTCGTGCCGAAGGAGAAGGCTGCGCTCATCAACGCGGAGGCGAAGCTGGCCGCGCTCGGCCCGAGCTTGCCTTACCCGCATAGCAGTGCCGTGCATGGTGCTGACCGGCTGCGCGAGCTCCGTCCTCGTGGCGGCCGGAGCCCGTGGCGCGCGTTATACCGGCAGATCGGCGGAGAGTTCATCGTTGCCGCGGTGGGGCCGGAGGCACAGGCGGACGCGCGCGGATTCGCCGCCGCGTGCCGCCGGGCCGAGGCGCGGTTAGCTGAGATCGAGGACGAGGGCCAATGACGAAACTGTCGGGGTTGAGGACTGGGGAGCAACTCGTGGCCGAGGATGCCCGCGATCCGGAAGTCGCGGCGGAGCTGGTGCGGACCTCGGTGGCCAATCAGCTCGCGATCGTGATCATCCGGTACCGGGTGGAGCACGGGCTGACCAGACGGCGCTCGCCCGCAAGCTCGGGATAAAGCAGCCCGCGGTCGCGAGGCTGGAGGCCGGGGACCATGAGCCGTCCGTGGCCACCCTCGCCCGGCTGGCCAACAGGCTGGGTATCACGCTGCGCCTCGACGTCGAACCGGAGTCCGTAGTACTTGTCTCCGCCTGACCGGAGGTTTCGAAGGCTGCGAACCTCTGCGCCCTTGCCAGCCCCGCTACCTCCCGAAATAGACTGAACGTTCAGTCAGCGTGAAGGAGCGCACCGTGTCGAGTCAGCAGGACAGCCCCCCGCGGCTTTCCGACGATCTCTCCAGCGTCATCGCCCAGCAAGAAAAGATCTTCGTCGAACGGCAGCCGGAGTCGGCCCGGATGGCCGACCGCGCCCAGCACAGCCTGGCCGGAGGGGTGACGTCCAGCTGGCAGATCACCGTCCCGCAGCCGGTCTGGCTCAGCCACGGCAAGGGCTCCAAGATCTACGACGTGGACGGCAACGAGTACGTCAACCTGCACGGCGGGTACGGCGCGGCCCTGGCCGGCCACGCCCACCCGGCCATCGTGGAGGCGGTGCACAGCCAGGTCGGCCTGGGCACGCACTTCGCCCAGCCCACCCAGAACGCGGTGGCGGTCGGGGAGGAACTCGCCCAGCGGTTCGGCCTGCCGCTGTGGCGGTTCGCCAACTCGGGCACCGAGGCCACCATGGACGCCGTGCACCTGATGCGGTCGATCACCGGCCGGGACCTGATCATCAAGGTGGAGGGCTGCTACCACGGCCACCACGACTCGGTCCAGGTCTCGGTGGCCCCCGAGGCGGACGAGGCCGGCCCGGCGGACCGGCCCGCCCAGGCCCCGTCCAGCTCGGGCATCCCCGAAGCGATCATGAAGCTGACCCTGGTGGCCACCTTCAACGACCTGGCCAGCGTCGAGCGCCTGCTGGACGAGCACCCGGGCCAGGTCGCCGGGATGCTCATCGAGCCGATCATGATGAACGCGGGGATCATCGAGCCCGAGCCGGGCTTCCTGGCCGGCGCTGAAAGACCTGCTGCACTCTCGCGGCGCGCTGCTCACGTTCGACGAGGTCAAGACCGGGCTGACCGCGGGCTACAGCGGCGCCACCGGGCTGACCGGGGTGACGCCGGACATCATGTGCCTGGCCAAGGCCATCGGCGGCGGCGTGGCCATCGCCGCGGTCGGCGGGTCGGCCGAGGTCATGGCGCACGTCGCGGACAACGGCTACGAGATGGTCGGCACCTTCAACGGCAACCCGCTCGCGGTGGCCGCCTGCCGCGCCATGCTCACCGAGGTGGCCACGCCCGAGGCGTACCAGCGGATCGACGCGCTCCGGGAGCGCGCGGTCAGCGGCATCGAGCGGGAGATCGCCCGGACCGGGCTGGAGGCCCACGTGGTGGCGGTCGGGGCCAAGGGGTGTGTCGTGTTCTCCCCGGAGCCGGTCCGCAACTACCGCGGCTTCCTCGGCATCGACGACCGGTACAGCCACGCGCACTGGCTCTTCCAGCACAACGGCGGCGTATTCCTGCCCCCGTGGGGCAAGATCGAACAGTGGCTTATCTCGGTCCAGCACGACGAGTCCGACATTGACCTGCTGGTGGCCAATTTCGGGGCGTTCGCCACGGCCGTGACTAGCTGAACGTCCGCTGACCGCAGCGCTGGAGATCTAGGTTTCGGTCGTGTTTCGCCTGCTGAATGCCCCTTTTGCCGGGAAGGCCTTGCGCCTATGCTGTCGCAGTAGTACCTGTTATTGACGGACTGTTCAGTCAGGATTCATCTGGCTGGGCGGCCGGACCAGAACCCGGAGAACGGGACCAGAACCCGGAGGAACGGGACCAGAACCCCGGAGGAAGAAGCGAGCTGGTGCATCCGCGAGAAGGCTGGCCAAAGGACGGGTCACGCCCGCCGATGTTCTCCCGCCGCAACTTCCTGGCCGGCGACCGGTGCCGGCCTGGCCGCCCTGGGCGGCGGCGCCCTCCTGGACGCGTGCGCGCCCGCCCTGGCCGGGTCGGGCACGGTACCGCTGCCCCGCCCGGACAACCCGGTCCGGTGGCCCGTCTACAGCGAGAACAAGCCGATCGCCAGCGGCCTGCAGCCCGAGAGCGGGGCCACCCTGCAGATCTTCAACTGGGTCGCCTACGTCAACCAGGCCTGCCTGAACCACTTCGCCAAGAAGTACAACTGCAAGGTCCAGCTGACCACGTTCAACACGATGAACGAGGCCCTGTCCAAGCTGCGCAGCGGGCTGTCGTTCGATGTGTTCATGGGCGTGACCGTGGACGTGCTGGGCCAGCTGATCGAGTCCAAGCTGGTCCAGCCGCTGAACCACAGCTACATCCCGAACATCAGCCAGGCCTGGCCGGACTTCACCAACCCGTTCTACGACCGCGGCTGGCAGTACACCAGCCCCGTACACGATCTACACCACCGGCATCTCGTGGCGTAAGGACCTGGTGCCGGAGAACCCGTACGCGATGCGGAACGCCTGGTCGCAGATGATGTGGCAGCCCAAGTACAAGGGCAAGGTGGCCATCCTCGACGACTACCGCGAGGGCATCAGCCTGGGGCTGATGAAGAACGGGATCTTCGACCTCAACACCACCGACCGGAACCAGATCGCCCTGTCCCGCAAGTCCCTGGAGGACCTGTCCCGCCTGGTCAACGTGCACATCGACAACAACGACTACACCGAGGTCCCGGACGGCCAGACCTGGATCCACCACGCCTGGTCCGGCGACATGGCCGCGGCCCCGTACTACATGCCCAAGGGCGTCCCGGTGGAGACGGTGGGCTACTGGTTCCCCACCGACGGGCGGGGCCCGGTGGCCAACGACACCCTCACGGTGCTGCGCTCGTCCACCAACCCGGTGCTGGCCCACCTGTTCCTGAACTACCTGCTCGACCTGCCGAACGTGCTGGAGAACATCAGCTACAACGGCTACATGCAGCCGCTCAACGCGGTCACGCCGCAGCGCCTGGTCCAGGAGAAGCTGCTGCCCAAGAGCCTGATGTCCACCGCGGTGCTGCCGTCCTACTTCCGGCGCGGCGTCGGCGAACTGCAGTTGCCGGTGGACGCGGACGCCCTCTGGCAGCAGGCCTGGCTCGTCGTGAGCAACGGAATTTAGGGGAGGGCCATGACAGCACCGCCGGGGATGCCGCGAGCGATCCCGCGGCCGCGGGACGGCGGCCAGAAGCCTGCCCGGCAGAGCCGGCTGTTCTGGGTGCTGCTGGCCCTGCCCGGCATCCTCTGGCTCACCCTGCTGTTCATCGTGCCGTTCTACGCGGTGCTGGCCATCGCCATGGGCCAGCTCGACCGGCTGTACGAGTCCCCGATCGCGGTCTGGAACCCGTTCGGGTGGAGCTCCGCCAACGTCATCAACGTCTGGCACGACCTGTTCGGCGCGACCTCGTTCGCCGGGCCCATCGTGCTGCGCACCATTCTCTACGTGGCGGTCGCCTCGCTGCTGTCCCTGGTCATCGCCTACCCGGCGGCGTACTTCGTGGCCCGCTTCTCCGGCCGCCGCAAGGCGCTGTTCCTGATCCTGCTGATCGCCCCGTTCTGGATCAGCTACATGATGCGCATGCTGGCCTGGATCGACCTGCTCCAGACCAACGGCTACGTGAACAAGGCCCTGTCCGGCCTCGGGCTCATCTCCCAGCCGGTGAACTGGCTCGGCGGCCACTGGTACACCGTGGTGCTGGGCCTGGTCTACGGCTACATCCCGTACCTGATCCTGGTGCTGTACGCGGGACTGGACCGGATCGACCCGTCGCTCATCGAGGCCGGCCGGGACCTCGGCCTGAACCGGGTCCGTACCTTCACCCGGGTCACCCTGCCGCTGTCCCGCCAGGCCATCCTGACCGGCATGCTGATCACCGTGCTGCCGATGATCGGCGACTACTTCACCAACCAGCTGATGTCCGGCGCGGCGAGCACCTCGATGATCGGCAACCTGATCGAGGGCCAGCTCGGCACGCCCGGGCTGGAGGGGCAGGGCGCGGTGCTGTCCATACTCCTGCTCCTGGTGCTGCTGATACCGATGGTCTACTACGTGATCGCCACGAACCGATCCACCCGGGAGGCGGCGTGACCGCGACCAGCGCCCCCGCCCGGGCCGCCGAGCCCCAGGGCACCGCGGCCCGCAGCGGCCTGTCCCGGCTGCTGCCCCGCCGCAACCCCTGGGGCCACCCGTGGTTCCTGGAGGGCTTCACCTGGCTGTACCTGATCTGGTCGCTGGTGCCGATCGGCATCGCGGTGCTCTTCTCGTTCAACAACGGGAAGTCGCAGAGCGCGTGGCAGGGCTTCTCCTGGCGCTGGTACTTCAGCGACCCGGTCAACTCGGTGCTGCACAACCCGCAGCTGCACGCGGCCGTCATCCAGACCGTCCGGCTGTCCGTGCTCACCACGCTGATCGCGGTCCCGCTGGGCGTGTCGTTCGCGCTGGGCATCAACCGCTGGCGCGGCTTCACCTCCTCGACGTTCAACTACGTGATGATCCTGTCCTTCGTGATCCCGGAGCTGATCTTCGGCGTCGCGATGTTCTTCGTGTTCACGGTGCTGTTCACCTCGGTCCACCTGGGCACCCTGGCCGAGGTGCTGGGGCTGGTCACCTGGAACGTCAGCTGGCCGGCCATCATCGTCCAGGCCCGGCTGGTCACCCTGGGCCGCCAGTACGAGGAGGCGGCCGCCGACCTGGGCGCCAACCAGGTGTCCACCATGCGCCGGGTGCTGATCCCGCTGCTCGGCCCGGCCATCTTCGCCAGCGCCGTGCTGGTGTTCTCCGGGGTCATCGACGACTTCGTGATCGTGGACCTGCTGTCCTCCAACGCGAGCAACACGCCGATGTCCGTGATCATCTACTCGACCCAGCACGGCGGCAACGGCGGCCC
Organism: uncultured Actinomycetes bacterium; assembly: GCA_963742055.1. Classification (GTDB taxonomy): domain Bacteria; phylum Actinomycetota; class Actinomycetes; order Streptosporangiales; family Streptosporangiaceae; genus RYN-230. The sequence continues at coordinate 24,039 of CAVUKT010000039.1, forward strand.
GGCGCTCAACGCGCTGGGCACGATCATGCTGGTGATGTCGCTGATCATCGCGTTCCTCGGCTACCTGGGCTACCGCTGGGCGACCCGCGGCGAGCGGGGCAGCCGGATCGACGCGCTGACCACGATCGCCGGCGGCGACTAGTACCGCTCCGCGCGGCCACAGCCGCCCGGGCCGCCGCGGCCGCGGGAGCGGCCGGGCCGCACCGCCTGGGCCGCCACCGCCTGGGCTGACATAGCACGTATCTAGTGCACGGAATACCCGGATGAACCGGGCACTCGTGTGCGCCGCAAACGTGATACGTCATCCCGGTCGATGATCACTGCGACCCGTGATGCCCGCGTGGCGCACGAGGGCACTTCTCCGGGGCGCCCAATTTGCTAAGCCCAGCCTTATCAGTTTAGGCTTAGGGCCATGGTCGCGGAAGCAGAGCCCCAGGAGCCGGACGTCACCGAGGTGGCCGCGGCGCTGCGGGTCAGCATCGGCCTGCTGCTGCGGCGGATGCGCCAGGTCCGGCCCGACGGGGAGCTCAGCCTGCCGGAGACGTCGGCCCTGGCCCGGCTGGACCGCGCCGGCCCGGCCACCTCCAGCGCGCTGGCCAGGCTGGAGCAGATCAGCCCGCAGTCGATGGGCGCGACGCTGGCCGGGCTGGAGGCCCGCGGGCTGGTCCAGCGGCATCCCGACCCCGAGGACGGCCGGCGGGCCGTGCTCTCGCTGACCGGAGCCGGGCAGCAGGTGCTGCGGGACAAGCGCAGCGCCCGGGTCGCCCAGCTGGCGCAGGCCCTGTCGGACGGCTTCACGCCCGCGGAGCTCCGGCAGCTCCGGGCGGCCGCCCCGCTGCTCGAGCGACTGGCGCAGACCATCTGATGGCCCGGCAGCGCGACGGCCAGCCCCGGCGACCGCTACCGTGGGTGGCCCTGGCCAACACGACCGCGGCCATGTTCATGGCCACCCTCGACGGATCCATCGTCATCATCGCGCTGCCGGCCATCTTCCGCGGCATCCACCTGGACCCGCTGGCGCCCGGCAACATCAGCTACCTGCTGTGGATGATCATGGGGTACCGGCTGGTCCAGGCCGTGCTCGTGGTCAGCCTCGGCCGCCTCGGCGACATGTTCGGCCGGGTCAAGATCTACAACGCGGGCTTCGCGGTGTTCACCGCGGCCTCGATCCTGCTCTCGTTCGATCCCTTCCAGGGCGGCCACGGCGCGCTGTGGCTGATCGGCTGGCGGGTGCTCCAGGCCATCGGCGGGTCCATGCTCATGGCCAACTCGGCCGCGATCCTGACCGATGCGTTCCCGGCCGAGCGGCGGGGCTTCGCGCTGGGCACCAACCAGGTGGCCGGCGCTGGCCGGCCAGTTCGTCGGCCTGGTCGCCGGGGGCCTGCTGGCCGCGATCGACTGGCGCGCGGTGTTCTGGGTCAACGTGCCGGTCGGCGTGTTCGGCACGCTGTGGGCCTACCGCAAGCTGCGGGACAACGGGGCCCGCAACCCGGGCCGGATCGACTGGTGGGGCAACATCACCTTCGCCGTCGGCCTGGGCGCCGTCCTGATCGGCATCACCGACGGCATCCAGCCGTACGGGCACGACAGCATGGGCTGGGCGAACCCGTCGGTCGTCGGGCTGCTGATCGGGGGCGCCGCCCTGCTCGCGGTGTTCGCGGTGATCGAGACCAGGATCGCCGACCCGATGTTCCAGCTCAGCCTGTTCCGGATCCGGGCCTTCACGGCCGGCAGCATCGCGGGCTTTGTGGTCTCCATCGCCCGCGGCGGCCTGCAGTTCATGCTCATCATCTGGCTGCAGGGGATCTGGCTGCCGCTGCACGGCTACTCCTACAGCGACACCCCGCTGTGGGCCGGCATCTTCCTGCTGCCGCTGACGGCCGGCTTCCTGGTCTCGGGGCCGGTCTCGGGGACCCTGTCCGACCGGTTCGGCTCGCGGGGCATCGCCACCGCCGGGATGATCGTGTTCGGCGGCAGTTTCATCGGCCTGCTGCTGCTGCCGGTCGACTTCCCCTACTGGGCCTTCGCCCTGCTCATCGCCGCGAACGGGATCGGCAGCGGCATGTTCGCCGCGCCGAACTCCTCCTCGATCATGGGCAGCGTCCCGGCCAGGCAGCGCGGCGCGGCCTCGGGCATGCGCTCCACGTTCCAGAACTCCGGCACGGCCCTGTCGATCGGGGTGTTCTTCTCGCTGATGATCGCCGGGCTGGCGAGCACCCTGCCGCAGTCGCTGACCAGCGGCCTGGTCCGGCAGGGGGTCCCGCACGGCGTGGCCGCGCACGTCGGGTCGCTGCCGCCGGTGTCGTCGCTGTTCGCGGCGGTCCTGGGGGTGAACCCGATCGAGCACCTGCTCGCCGCGGCGGGCGCGCTGGCCTCGCTGCCCGCCGCCGCCCAGCGGGTCCTCACCGGCCGCGAGTTCTTCCCCCAGCTGATCTCGGCGCCGTTCCATCACGGCCTGACCGTGGTGTTCGCCGTGGCCGCCGGCCTGGCCGCGCTGGCCGCGGTCGCGTCCCTGATGCGGGGCGGCCGTTACGTCCACCCCGAACTCAAACCCGAGCGCACCGCCACCACCAGCCAGCACCACCACCAGCGCGCGGTACCACCACCGCAACCGACCAGCAACAACAAGCACACCGCGAAAGAGGAGCACGATGGCCCTGACCACCCTGGACGCCCGGCCGGCCCTGGTCGTGATCGACCTGCAGAAAGGGATCACCGCCCTGCCGGGGATGCCTCCCCTCGATGACATCATCGCAGCGGTCGGCCAGCCTGGCCGCGGCCTTCCGCCGGCACGGGCTGCCGGTCGTGCTGGTCAACGCCAGCGGCGGTGCGCCCGGGCGCACGGAGATCAGCAGGCCCGCCTTCACCCCGCCGCCGGACTGGACCGACATCGTCGCCGGAACTGGACCAGCAGCCCGACGACCTCCTGGTCACCAAGCAGACCTGGGGCGCGTTCCACGGCACCCCGCTGGACACGCTGCTGCGCGAGCGCGGCGTCACCCAGATCGTGCTGACCGGGGTCGCGACCAGCGCGGGCGTGGAGTCCACCGCCCGGGCCGCGCACGAGCACGGCTACCACGTGGTGCTGGCCACCGACGCGATGACCGACCGGGACGCCGACCTGCACGAGAACAGCGTCCGGCGGATCTTCCCCCGGCTCGGCGAGACGGCCACCACCGACGACGTCCTGGCCATGCTCGACAAGACGCGGTAAGCCTCCGGCCAGCCACCGTCAGTGCCTGCTCTACCTCAGGCTGGCTCACCCGGGGCGCCGGGCGACCCCGCAGTAGCCCCAGCGCGAGCCGTCGCTGTCGGCCAGCGCGGGATCCTCGCAACCCCACAGGCCCAGGTGGGCCACCTCGGCCGGGGCGCCCTCGTAGGGCGGCTCCAGGCTGCAGCCCGGCGAAGAACCGCCGCACCGACGCCCGGTCCCGCAGGTGCAACTGGACCGGCGCGTCCGCGTACACGTCCTCCCAGCGCTGCACCGCGAACGGCGGCACGCCGTCCGCGGTGGCGTGGGACAGGGCGAGATAGCTGCCGGCCGCGAGCGGGGCCAGGTACTGGTGCACCAGCCCCCAGGGGTCCGACCCGTCCGCCACGAAGTGCATGACCCCGGTCATGATCAGGCCGACCGGCTGGCTGAAGTCGATGAGCCGGACCAGTTCCGGGTGCGCCAGTAAGGCGCCGGGGTCGCGCAGATCGGCCTGGATCAGCGTGGCGTCGTCGTCACCGTCGAGCGCGTAGCCGAACTCCGCGACCGCGGGGTCCATGTCCACGTACACCACCCGGGCGGTCGGCAGGACCTCCCGGACGACCTCGTGGGTGTTGCCGACCGTGGGCATGCCGCAGCCGATGTCGAGGAACTGGCCGACGCCCCGGTCCGCGATCCAGCGCGCGGCCCGCTGGTGGAATCCCCGGTTCGCCCAGGCGATCTCCTCGAACTCCGGCACCACGTCCTGGAGCTTCGCCGCGGCGTCGCGGTCCACCGGGTAGTTACGCCAGCCGCCCAGCATGTAGTCGTAGATGCGGGCCGGACTCGGCCTGCTCAGGTCGACACCCGGCGGCAGCTGCGGCACACCCGTCATAACGCCTCCAGATTGCCTGCCCACCCCAGGTCTGGCACGCGCTGTGCTGACGAGGCAACAGCGCGAATAACCTCACGGCCTGTAACTGCTTTCGCAGCTACAGCGCAATCCTAACCCGACGGCTCACCTGTCCGGACACATCTGCCTCATCCTGCGGAGCAAACTTGCCGTTCATTTCCTCCGGTTGCCGCGACGGGCGGCCGGCACGGCAGCTCACGCATGGGGTACTGCACGCGCTATGTCCGTTAAGACACCTTGAGCTGGTCCGGCTCCTCGACGGCCACGTCCTGGGCGCCGCCGCGCAGCACCCGCAACGCGTCGGGGGCCAGGTACACCTGCACCGGGGTGCCCTGGGCGAGGTGCTCGGGATGCCCGCCGTCGTTCTGCACCAGCGCCTGCAGTTGCGCGCCGGGCGCCAGCCGCAGCATGACCTGGGTCGCCGCGCCCAGGAACACCAGCCGCTCGACCATGGCCGGGACCCGGTTCGGCCCGGCCGTGCCGTGCTCCTCGATCCGCACCCGCTCCGGGCGGATCACCGCGTGCGCGGTGCCCAGCGCGTCCACGTCACCCCGCTCCACGTCCAGCGCGGACTCACCGACCTTGACGCTGCACCGCGAGCCCGGGCCCCGCTCCACCACGTCCACTTCCATCAGGTTCGACACCCCCAGGAAGTCGGCCACGTAGGTGTCCGCCGGCTCCTCGTAGATCGTGCGCGGCGCGCCGATCTGGACGATCTGGCCGGAGTTCATCACGGCCAGCCGGTCGGACATGGTCAGCGCTTCCTCCTGGTCGTGGGTGACGTAGAGGAAGGTGATGCCGACCCGCTCCTGCAGGGCCTTGAGCTCCACCTTGAGCGAGCGGCGCAGCTTGGCGTCCAGCGCGCCGAGCGGCTCGTCCAGCAGCAGCACGGCCGGGCCCAGGACCAGCGCCCGGGCCAGGGCCACCCGCTGCTGCTGGCCGCCGGACAGCGCCCCCGGGCGGCGCTTCTCGTACGAGCCCATCTGGACCAGGTCGAGCGCCTCGTGCACCCGCTTGGCCGTCTCAGCCTTGGATAGCTTCTGGTAGCGCAGCCCGAACGCCACGTTGTCGAACACGGACAGGAACGGGAACAGCGCGTAGCTCTGGAACACCGTGTTCACGTTGCGCTTGTGCGGCGGCACCCCGGACATGTCCGTGCCGTCCAGCATGATCCGGCCCGAGGTGGGCTGCTCGAACCCGGCGATCAGCCGCAGGGTGGTGGTCTTCCCGCAGCCCGACGGCCCGAGCAGCGAGAAGAACTCCCCGCTGTCCACGGTGAGATCGATGCTGTCCACGGCAACTTCCGTGAACTGCTTGGTCAGTGCGACCAGCTGGATATGTCCACCAGGCACCGGGTGACCTCCTTATTTCACCGGCCGGGCGACCGCCCGGCCCATTCGAATCCCAGCTGGCCGGACGCGAACCGCATGCCCAGCTCGAACGCGCGGCCGGCGTCCACCGACGGGATCCGTCGAGCGCGATCTGGATGGCCAGCCCGTCCAGCAGGGCGGTCAGCGTCACCGCGAAGTCCTCGGCGTTCACCGGCCCGAACTCGCCCGCCGCCTGACCGGCCAGGACCACGGAGATGATCATCTCACGCCAGCGCTCGTCGAACTTCTGCCGGACGCTGGCCACCTCGGGCAGCCGCACCGACTGGGCCCACAGATCGAGCCAGAGCAGCCACGAGCTGGTGGGCTCGCCCTCCACCTCGATGAGGAAGTTCATGGCGACCAGTTCCTCCAGCCGCCCGGCGGCGCTGGACAGGGCCGCCATCCGCCGGGTGCCCGCCTCGTACCAGGCGTCCTCGGCGTAGCGCAGCGCCTCGGTCAGCAACTGGTCCTTGGTCTTGAAGTAGTAGATGACCAGCGCCGGGCTGGTGCCGGCCCGCGCCGCGACGTCCGCGATCCGGGTCTCGGGGAATCCGCGCTCCTCGATGACCTCGATGGCGGCGCGCAACATCTGCTCGCGGCGCTGGTCGGCAGTGTCGGCGGCGTCGCCGGCGCGTTCACTCATGCGGACATCCTCGCCCACTCGGCGCCCGGCGGGGCGCTATTCACCGGCCGCCGTTGCATACCCAGCGCGGGGCCTGCCATCCGCCACCCCACTGATCTGGCCCGCGCTCTTGTGGCAACGGTATCAGGTTTCTAGACTGAACATTCAGTCAATACTCGTGAGAATTTCTCTGGAGGACGGATTCATGGCCGCAGCACCCACCGCAGCAGGGGCCGCAGACGGGCCGGGGCACCAGCCGGGTCCTACGATGCGATCGTCGTCGGCGGGGGGCACAACGGCCTGGTCGCCGCGGCCTACCTGGCCCGGTCCGGGGCCCGCACCGTGGTCCTGGAAGGGCGGCACAAGACCGGCGGCGCCGCCACCACCGAGGCCCCCTGGCCGGACGCGCCGGAGTTCCAGGTGACCCGGCTGTCCTACGTGATGAGCCTGCTGCCGCCGACCATCATCAAGGACCTGGACCTGGCCCGGCACGGCTACAAGATCTTCCCGATGGGCCCCTACTACCAGGCCTTCCCGGAGGGCGGCTCGATCAAGCTGTACGCCGACGACGCCCGGCGCAACCACGAGGAAGTCTCCAAGTGGTCGAAGAAGGACGCGGACGCCATGCCGCGCTGGGACGCCTGGCTGGCCGGGCTGGCCGAGGTGCTCGGCCCGCTGCTGCTCACCGTCCCGCCCAACCTCGGTTCGCGCAAGCCCCGTGACCTGCGCGAGACGCTCCGGCTGGCCTGGAAGAACCGCGGCCTGGACGTGCGCACCATCGCCGACGTGACCCGGCTGATGACGATGAGCATCGCCGACCTGCTCGACGACTGGTTCGAGTCCCCGCAGGTCAAGGGGGCGCTCGCGGTGAACGGCGTGATCGGCACCTGGGCCGGCCCGTACGAGCCGGGCACCGCGTACGTGATGGCGCACCACTCGATCGGCGACGTGGGCGACGGCCACCTGGGGAACTGGGGGTTCCAGGAGGGCGGCATGGGCGCGGTCTCCAGCGCGATCGAGCAGGCCGCCCGCGAGCACGGCGCCGAGGTCCGGCTGAACGCCAAGGTGGCCCGCGTCCTGGTCGAGGACGGCCAGGCCCGCGGGGTGGTGCTGGAGAACGGCGACGAGATCCGCGCCCAGGTGATCGTGTCCACGGTGCACCCGAAGATCGCGTTCCTGGACCAGATCGACCGGGAGCACCTGCCGCCGGACTTCGTGGGCGACATCGAGCACTGGAAGACCCGCAGCGGGGTGGTGAAGATCAACCTGGCCCTGTCCGAGCTGCCCGACTTCATCGCCGACCCCGGCTCCAACCTGCAGGAGCACCACACCGGCTCGGTGGAGATGGCGCCCACGATGGAGTACATCGAGCGGGCCTTCCAGGACGCCCGGGACGGGAAGGCGGCCGTCCGGCCGTTCAGCGACGGGGTGATCCCCACCGCGTTCGACAAGACGCTGAGCCCGGAGGGCACCCACATCATGTCGCTGTTCACCCAGTGGGTGCCGGCCGACTGGAGCGAGGAGCCGCACACCGCGGAACTCGAGGCCTACACGGACCGGATGATCGACTGCTACAACGAGCTGGCCCCGAACTTCAAGGCGTCCATCCTGCACCGCGACATCGTCGGCCCGCACGAGATGGAAGAGGAGTACGGCCTGGTCGGCGGCAACATCTTCCACGGCGAGCTGTCCCTGGAGCAGCTGTTCCACATGCGGCCGGCCCCGGGCTACGCCGACTACCGGACCCCGCTCCCTGGCCTGTACTACGGCAGCTCGGCCACGCACGCGGGCGGCGGGGTGTGCGGGATCCCCGGCTGGCAGGCGGCCCGGGCGGCGATCGCGGACCAGAAGAGCGCCAAGCGGGCTGGGCAGGTCCGCCGGCTGACCCGCCGCGCGTGACCCGCTCTTACTGCCCGCAACGAACACCATGAGCGACGTCGCGGCCGCCGCCCCGGTACCCGGTCTTCCGGCGGACCGGGCGCGGCCGGACCGTGCCCGGCCGCTGCCTGGCCGCGATGCTGGAGGCCCGCAGCGTGGCCCTGGTCGGGGCCAGCCCGCGGCCGGGCAGCCTGGGCGAGCGGATGGTCAGCGAGGTGACCAAGAGCCCGGCGCGGCCCGAGGTGTACCTGGTCAACCCGCGGCACGAGCGGGTCGCCGGGCGGCCCTGCCACGCGTCCCTGGCCGACCTGCCCGGACCGGTGGACCTGGTGCTGCTGGCCGTGCCCGACGCGGCGCGTGGAGGAGCAGCTGGCCCTGGCGGCGCGCCGGGGTGACCGCTCCGCGGTGCTGTTCGGCAGCGCGCACGAGCTGCCCGGCCAGCACCCGGGCCAGCCCGCGGGACCGGCTCGCTGGCCCGGCCGCCAGGCCGGACCGCCGCCGACCCTGCGCGCCCGGCTGGCCGCCACGGCGCGCGCCGCGGGCATGGCGGTCTGCGGCGCGGGCTGCATGGGCTTCGTCAACGTGACCTACGGCCTGCGCGCGGTCGGGTACGTGGAGCCGGACCCGCTCCCCCGCGGCCCGGTCGCGCTGATCACGCACTCGGGCTCGGTGTTCTCCGCCCTGCTGCGCACCCGGCGCGGGCTGGGCTTCACGGTCGCGGTGTCCTCCGGCCAGGAACTGGTCACCACCGCGGCCCAGTACGCGGAGTACGCGCTGAGCCTGCCGGAGACCCGGGTGCTGGCGCTGGTCCTGGAGGCCGTCCGGGAGCCGGACCGGCTGCGCGCGGTGCTGGCCACCGCCCGCGCGCGGCGCATCCCGGTGGTGCATGCTCACCGCGGGCCGCTCGGCCGGCGGCCGGGCCCTGGTGTCGGCCCACTCCGGCGCGCTGGCCGCGGCGGACGGCGGCTGGGAGGCGCTGGCCGCCGCGTACGGCGTGCACCGGGTCGGCGACCTGGCCGAGATGGCCGACACGCTGGAGCTGTTCGCCCTCAGTGGCAGCAGTGCCCCCGGCCCAGCCCCGCCCCGCCAGTCCGCCCTGGCAGTCCACGCCCGGCGACCGGAGGCCACCGACCCCACCCCCAGCAGTCACGCCCACCCCTCCAACCCCACGTGCGCACGGGCATCGCGACCGTGCACGACTCCGGGCTGGAACGGGCCCATGTGGCCGACGTGGCCGACGAGCTGGGGGTGCCGTTCGCGGCGATCAGCGCGGCGACCACGGCGCGGCTGGCCGCCCTGCTCGACCCGGGCCTGGAGCCCGCCAACCCGCTCGACGTGTGGGGCACCGGGGCCCGCGCCCAGGAGCAGCTGACCGGCTCGCTGGCCGCCCTGGCCGACGACCCGGCGGTGCGCGCGGTCGCGCTCGCCGTCGACCTGGTGCACGAGTTCGACGGGGACGACTCCTACCCGGCTCGCGGTGGCCGAGACCGCCCGCCGGACCAGCAAGCCGGTCGTGGTGCTCAGCAACGTGCCCGCCGCCATCGACCCGGACACCGCCGCCGGGCTGCGGGCCGGCGGCATCCCGGTCCTGGAGGGCACCCGGAGCGGCCTGCTGGCCCTGAAGCATCTCCTCGACCACGACGTCCCCGACCCCAGGCCGCCGACCACGGCTCCCGGCCACGGGCGCGGGCCAGTCCCGGCCGCCGTCCCGGCTCGAACCGGGCCCGGCAGGAGCGCTGGACCCGGCTGATCACGGCCGGGGAGGCGCACGGTGCCCGGCTGGAGGAACTGCTCCGCGACTACGGGATCGCCGCGGCCCGGACCCGGGCCGCGGACAGCGACGCCGGGGCGCTCGCCGCGGCGGCGGAGATCGGCTACCCGGTGGTGCTCAAGACCGACGAGCCCGGGATCGCGCACAAGTCGGACGCGGGCGGCGTGGTGCTGGGCGTCCGTGACCCGGACGCGCTGCAGGCGGCCTATCAGGATCTGGCTGAGCGGCTGGGCCGCCGGGTGCTGGTCTGCGAGACGATCCCGGCCGGTCCCGAGCTGTCCCTGGGCCTGGCCCGGGACCACGAGCTGGGCCCGCTGCTGGTGGTGGGCGCGGGCGGGGTGCTGGTGGAACTGCTCGCCGACCGGGCCGTGGCGCTGCCCCCGGTCAGCGCGGGGCAGGCGCACCGGATGCTGGGCACGCTCCGGGTGGCCCGGCTGCTGGCCGGGGTGCGCGGCCAGCCCGCCGCCGACCTGGACGCGGTCGCGGCCGCGATCACCGGCCTGTCCCAGCTGGCCGCGGAACTCGGCGACGTGCTCGAGGCGCTGGACATCAACCCGCTGATCTGCGGCCCGGACCGCGCGGTGGCCGTGGACGCCCTGGCCGTCCCCCGCCAGCCCGCTCCGTGAGCTGAGGCGCCAGGGTCAGGTCGTGACCTTGGGCGAGGCCGCCAGTGCCCCGGCCGCTAGCGCGAAGCGGCGGGGCCCGGCTGGCCAGGATGCTGGACTCAGCCCGCCGCGGCGGGCGGACTGGCGCGGCTTCGCCCACGTGTCGGGCAGCCAGTGCCCGGCCACGCCGCGGACCGGGCCGCGGGCGTTGATCATCTGCTGGAACGCCCTGGGCAGCTTCGACTGCGAGCACCGCCCCTTGGCGTTGCGCCTGAGCACGGCCCGGACCCGGCTGGTGTAAGTGCCCCGGCCGCTGATGTGCCGGTATTTACCGGTCCCGTCCGCGAGCTTGTAGGTGCCGTGCTCGACCGATACCAGCAGGCAGGTCTTCCGGTTGAGCTGACTCGCGCCGCTGGTCCGGTGATGAATGGCCCGGAAAGTTCCCCGCGGAAAACGGACAAGGCCGGAATTTATGTTGATGGTGCCACCCGCGGTGAATACGCCCCAGCCGATAGCGCTGGCCCTCGGTGAGGACGCGGAGGTGGTCACGAACTGGAAGTGCTCGGTCGTGCTGCTCGTGCTGGCGCTAGCAGCGGTGATGCTGCTGCCCGCCACGACCGCGGCGAACGCGAGCGTGCCGGCCGCCGCTCCCAAAGCTCTGCGCATGATGCCCCTTGTCAGTAGTGCGGTTGATTCGCGGGGAACCTAGCACGCCCAATTCTCATCGGCATTCAATTTAGCCGTCTCGTAGTGCTCACTAATTCGCCGTCGAACGAGACGTACTTTCCGTAAATTAGCCCCTTCGCCGTTCTTATCCGGGCACCCATGTGCCGGTAAGCCCGCGGCAGCGGCCTCCGAGCCTTTCCCAGCTTGGATCTCGCCAACTCGAAGCACGTAGTCCAGGCGTCAGCGGGCGGGCGGGCGAGCGACGATGACCCGGTAGCCGAGGTCGAGCTCGCTGAGGCCGAGCAGGTGGCCGTAACGGCGCTCCCAGTCGCCGCTGCGCAGGTCGGCGGAAGGCGCGACATCCCGGATGCGCGCTCGCTGTCGCTGATGAGGGACAGCGCCGAGGCAGCACGCCAGATCGCCGGATCGAGGACCGCCTGCGGGCGTCGCCAGTACGCAGCCTCGAACCCGTCCGCGCAGTCCGCAGGGATCGGCACCGGAATCGCCGAGACGGGGCCAAGCACCTCCGCGATGCGCTCCGGCGGGTAAGTGCGCCCGCCAACCAGGCGGCGCACGGCGGGAAAGTAGTCGTGCAGCCACCAGGTCGTGTTCAGCAGCCGGTCGCTCCCGCCGAACAGGACCACCGGTCCGCGGGCGACCCTGCGCATCTCAGCCAGCCCCCGGGCCTGGTCAGCCCAGTGATGGATGCTCAGCACCGCCATCGCCGCGCCAAAGGAGTCGTCAGCGAACGGGAGCGCTTCGGCGATCGCGCGCACCGCAGGCGCGGCGTGCTCCGGGCGCTGGGCGACCATGACCGCCGATGGCTCGACCGACACGACCGGCCTGCCCCGCGGCTCGTACGACCCGGTGCCCGCCCCCACGTTCAGCACGCTGTCCGCGTCCCCGATCGCCGCGGCCAGGGCTGCGGCGATCCTCGGCTCCTCACGCTGGCCGCCGGTGTACCCGGGCCCGATCCGGTCATAGACCGGCGAATACGACATACCTCGAGTATGTCCTGCTCTCCCCGGCGATATACGGGATCTCCGGTGCATAGCGCATCCGCCTCCCGTGGAATGCGGCGATGCACCTTGGCGACATCGTCGTGGCGACCCCGTCCCGTCACCTGATCCACGGGACGGGCCCTAGCGCGGCCGGCGGCCCGGTGAGGTGAGCGACGCGGCGCGGGTCCGCAGCCGGCTGGCCGAGCCGCGGACCTGATCGACGTGGCCGCGCAGCCGGTCGGCCCGGCGGTCGGCCAGCACCTGGCGCACCACGTTGCGGCCCGGGATGCCGGTCACCCCGCCGCCGCCGTGGGTGGCCGACCCGGCCTGGTACAGGCCCCCCACCGGGGTGCGCAGGTCCGCATAGCCGGCCGCGGGGCGGGCGTGGAACATCTGCCCCAGGCTGAGCTCGCCGTGGAAGATGTTCCCGCCGATCAGGCCGTACTCTTCCTGCATCTGGTGCGGCCCGATCACCTGCCGGTGCAGCACCGAGCTGGTGAACCCGGGCGCGACCTGCTCCATCCGGGCGATGACCCGGTCGGCGTAGGCGTCCAGCTCCGCGTCGTGCGGCTCCGCGGCCCAGCGGTGCGGCACCCACTGGGTGAACATCGACATCACGTGCTGGCCGGGCGGGGCCAGCGAGTCGTCGAACACGCTGGGGATGCAGATGTCCGCGAAGGGCAGGGCCGACGGCTGCGCCCGCCACGGCCTGCTGGAACGCGGTCTCGATGTCGTCCAGGCTCTCGGCCAGGACGATCGTGCCGCCGTGGATCTGCGGGTCAGGCGCGGGGTGGCTGGTGAACTCCGGCAGCCGGTCCAGGGCCAGGTTGATCTTGACGGTGCCGCTGCGGGTCTGCCAGCGCCGGATGTCAGCCACGAAGTCGCCGGGCAGCACCGCCGGGTCGAGCAGCTGCAGGAACGAGATCTGCGGGTGCGCGGTGGTGATGACCGTGGCCGCGTCGATCTCCTCACCGCTGGCCAGCGTCACTCCCGGCCTGACCCGGCCCGGCCGCGGGTGCGGATCTCGGCCACCTCCGCCCCGGTGCGGACCTCAGCCCCGAACGACCGGGCCGCCGCGGCCAGCGCGGCGGTCACCCCGCCCATCCCGCCGCGCGGGAAGCCCCCACGCGCCGGCCTGCCCGTCCACGCCGCCGATGTGGTGGTGCAGCATCACGTACGCGGTGCCGGCCGAGCGCGGCCCGGCCCAGGTACCGATGACGCCGGACACCGACAGCAGGCCGAGCATGGCGTCGCTCTCGAAGTACTCCTCGATGAGGTCGGCGATGCTGCCGGTCAGCAGCCGGGTGACGTTGACCACGCCGCGCTCGTCCAGCCCGCGCAGGTGGCGCAGCAGCAGTCCCTGCCGCCACAGGTCCAGCGGCCGGCGGGAGCCGAGCCGGGGCGGCACCTCATCCAGCATCGGGCCGAGTACCTGGCCGAGGGCGGCCAGGTGGGCCTCGTACCGGGGGTAGGCGTCCGCGTCCGCCGCCGAGAACTTGGCGATCTCGGCGTGCCGCTGGGCCGGGTCGTCGGGCAGCCGCAGGTAACGGCCGTCCGCCCGGGGCGCGAAGTACGGTCCCTGCGGGAACACGTGGTAGCCGTGCCGGGTCAGGTCCAGGTCGGTGACCAGGTCCGGGGGCAGCAGGGAGACCACGTAGGACAGCGAGGTCACGGTGTAGTCCGGGCCGAACGGGTGCTCGCTGACCGCCGCGCCGCCGACCACCGGCCGCCGCTCGCAGACCAGCACGTCCAGCCCGCTCTTGGCCAGGTAGGCCGCGGCGACCAGCCCGTTGTGCCCGCCCCCGATCACCACGACATCGCGGCGTGCGCTCACCGGAGCCTCCCATCTTCTGCTGCTTCGTCCGTTGTGGTGCTGTCCTGCCCCGGCGCCGGGCCGCTCATGTCCAGGCGGGCGGCCACGTACCGGCCGATGTCCGCGCTGGGCTGTTCCATCGGGGCCAGGTAGCCGACCGAGAACCGGCGCGAGCCCATGCCGTCCTGGACCTGCTCGCAGATGGACCAGTCCTGGCGGTTCACCAGGTCCCAGAAGCCGACCGCGTCGGAGGGGTCGAAATCCGGGCGGGCCAGCTCGGCCGGGTGGAACAGGAAGTCGCACAGCACCGTGGTCGCCGCGGCGGAGCGGGGCCACACGGTGAAGGCGGCCACATGGTCGGCGGACAGGCTGAGCATGAGGTTGGGCAGCACCAGCTCGCCGAAGTGCCGGGTCCGCGCGGCCTCGGGCAGGCCGGGGAACGGGGCGCGGCGGGTGGTCCCGGTCGACGGTGAACGTGGTCGCCCCGGGGCGGTGCGGGATCCCGGCCGCCCAGTCCAGGTCGCCGCCGCCGCGGCGGAAGGCCGGCACCAGCTCGCACAGTTCCGGGTGGACCGGGCCGCAGTGGTAGCACTCGTTGTAGTTCTCCAGGATGACCTTCCAGTTGGCGGCCACCTCGTAGCGCAGCTGGGCCCCGGAGCGCAGGTCGGCCAGCGGGTAGGCGGCGGTCCGGGCCGTGATCTCGCCCAGGGTGTCCGCCAGCGAGTCCCCCGGCCCGGCGGGTCCGCCGGCGCTGCGGCCGGGCGGCTCGAGCCGGGCGAACACGAACCCGCCCCAGGTGGCCACGTCGACCGGGTGCAGCGACAGCGCGGCCCGGTACTCGCGCAGCGCGGGCAGGAACGGCGCGGCGCGCAGCGTCCCGTCCAGCGCGTAGGTCCAGGCGTGGTACGGGCAGCGGACGCTGCCCGGGAACCGCCCGCTGGCCGCAGGCTGGCATCCGGCCGTGGGCACCAGCCGCGAGCCCCGGTGCCGGCACAGGTTGTAGTAGCCGGCCAGGCCGCCGTCGTCGGCCCGGGTCACGATGATGCTCTCCCCGCACACGTCGGCGGCCAGGTAGCAGCCCGGCTCAGTCGAGGCCGTCGGCCCGGCCCACGCAGAACCAGCCGGGCAGCAGCACCCGGTCCCGCTCGCGGGCGAACTCGGCCTCGCTGGTGTAGCTGGCGCCGGGCAGGCTGCGCTCCAGCGGCACCCCGGCGTCCGGTGACATGCCCGCCTCCCTCGCTGCGCCCGCCTCCCCGCCGTGCCCACCTCGACTGGCACGCCCGCCTCCCGTGACACGCCCGCCCCCTCAGTCGTCCGAGTACGGGTGCGGGGGCGAGACCGGCTGCCCCGCGGCGAACCGGCCCGGCCAGAACGGCCCGATGTCCACGCTGCCCGCGACCGGGCCGCCGGTGACCAGCGCCGCGACGGCCTCGCCCACCGCCGGGGAGATCTTGAACCCGGTGCCGGAGAACCCGGTGGCCAGGACCAGCCCGGACAGGCCCGGCCACTCGCCGAGCATCGGCCGCCCGTCCGGGGTCATGTCGTACACGCCGGTGACGCCGCGCACGATCCCCGCGTCGGCCAGCGCGGGCACCCGCTGGGCCGCCGCCCCCACCAGCCCCGCCAGCCCCTCCGCCCGGCTTCCGGGCCGGAACTCATCAGTCGCGGTGCGTTTGGGTGCGCCCGGGCGCATAAAACGCACCGCGCTGATGCGTCGCCAGCGCGGCGGCTCGCGGGGGGTGCACCAGGGGGGGGGGCGACGCGGTCGGGGTCGATGCCGCGGTGGCCGGTGAAGCTGCCCACCAGCGTCCTGCGTGCCGCCCGCCTCGGGCCGGAAGTAGCTCTGGGTGGTCGAGTCGATGCAGGCCACCGGGGCGCCCTGGCCGGGCGCGTGGCTGAGCACCGCCACCTGGTGGAACTCGGTCTCGATCGGCAGGTCCACGCCGATGCTGGCCAGCAGGGCCGGGGACCACACCCCGGCCGCCGCCACCACGATCCCGGCGTGTTCCGGGCCGTCCTGGGTCTGGATCCCGGTCACCCGGTCCCCCTCGCGCAGCAGCGCCTGGACCGGCGTGTGCGGCCGGTAGCGCACCCCCCGCTCCCGGGCCGCGGCCAGCAGGTCCCCGGCGACCAGCGCGCCGTCCCCGTAACCGCCGTCGGGCTCCCAGGCCACCTCGGTCAGGTCCTCGGTGCGGATCCCCGGCGCGAGCGCGGCGCAGCCTGGCCGCCGGCACGGTCTCGGTCCGGGCGCCGCAGTCCTGCTGCATGGCCACATTGGCCCGCAGGGCGTCCTCCTCGCCGGGCAGCACGATGCGGGCGAACCCGGTCCGGCGGACGAACGCCGGGCGGCCGGTCAGCTCGGTCCAGGACGCGAACATCCGCGTCGCTGCGCACGGCCAGCTCGACCTCGGGCCGGAACGTGTAGTGCATCCGGATCATCGCCGACGACCGGCTGCTCATCCCCGACCCGGCCGTGTCGCGGTCCACCACCAGCACGTCCCCGGCGCCGAGGCGGCTGAGGTGGAACGCGGTGGAGGCGCCGGCCACGCCCGCCCCGACCACGATCACGTCCGCGCTCATCCGGTGTCTCCCGTCCGCTGCAGAGGAGGTTGAGGGCGGCCCTCCGGCCCGCTCACGAGGTGCCGGCCGATCGGCTACCGGGGACGTTACGCCGCCCCGGGCCGGTCACGCGGCGTGCCTCCGCCCGGATCTCCGGTCCCGCCGCAGGTCGGCCAGGACCCGGTGGGCCGCGTTGTAGCCGGGCGCCCCGGTCACGCCGCCGCCCGGGTGGGCACCCGCGCCGCACAGGTACAGGCCCCGGACCGGGGTGGCGTACCGGGCCCAGCCCGGCACCGGCCGCATGTGGAACAGCTGGCCGGGCGCGATGTCGCCGTGGAAGATGTTGCCCTCGGTCAGCCCGTAGTCGCGCTCCAGGTCCAGCGGGGTGAGCACCTGCCGGGCCAGCACCGCAGCCGGGCACGCCCGGCGCGAACTGCGCGATCCGGGCCAGGACCCGGTCGCCGAGCTCGTCCCGCCGGCTGTCCCAGGTCCCCTCGGCCAGCCGGTACGGCACGTACTGGACGAAGCACGTCATGATGTGCCGGCCTTCGGGGGCCAGCGAGGGGTCCACCGTGGAGGCCACCACGCAGTCCACGAACAGCTGCTCCGCGTCGGCCAGCTCGCCGCGCTTGGCCCGGTCGTAGCAGGCGTCGGCCACGGCCAGGTCCGGCGGCAGGGTGAACAGCGCCCGCTGGCCCGGCCCGGCGTCCGCGGGCATGCCCCGCACCTGGGGCTCGGCGTCCAGGACCAGGTTGACCTTGGCGCACGGGCCGTCCATCGTGATCCCGGCCACCGCGGCCCGGAAGTCCGCGGGCAGGTCGGCCTGGTCCACCAGGTGCAGGAAGGTCTGCTTGGGGTCGGCGCCGGACAGCACCACGCGGGCGGTCAGCTCCTCGCCGCTGGCCAGCGTGACCCCGTCGGCGCGGCCGCCGGTGACCCGGATCCGGGCCACCGGCGCCCCGGTGCGGATCTGCATCCCGTGCGCCTGCCCGGCCGCGGCGATGGCGTCGCTGATCGCGCCCATGCCCCCCATCACGTGCCCGAAGAAGCCCGGCACCGCGTCCTCGCCGCCGGTGAGCAGGTGGAAGGCCAGGCCGATCAGGGTGCCCGGCTGGTAGGGGCCGCCGTGCTTGCCGTACAGGTTGTTGGCCAGCAGCAGCGCCTTGGCCGGCCGGGACTCGAACCGCGCGTCGATGAACTGGCCGAGGCTGCCGGTCAGCATCTGGGTCAGGCCCTCGACGTCGGTGCCGCGCAGGCCGCGCAGGTGACGGCCCATCCGGACCGCCTCGGTGAGCCGGCGCACCCCGGTGGCCCGGGTGTCGGGCGGCAGCTCCATGAACAGCGGCTGCAGCCGGGCGGCCAGCTGGGCCAGCTCGGCGTGCACGCTGGCGAAGGCGCGGGCGTCCGCCGGGGAGTACCGCGCGATCCCGGCCGCCGTGCGCGCCGGGTCGTTCCAGTCGGCCAGCACCTCGCCGTCGTCCAGCGCCACCTGCAGGGCCGGCTGCAGGCCACCATCCGCAGCCCGTGCCGGCCCAGGTCCAGCGCCCGGATCACCTCCGGCCGGAGCATGCTCGCGATGTAGGAGGTGGTGGAGGCCCGGCAGCCGGGCGCGATCTCCTCGGTGACGCAGCATCCGCCGGCCACGCCGCGGGCCTCGACCACCAGCGTGGCCAGGCCCGCGCGGGCCAGCAGGGCGCCGGCGGTCAGGCCGTTGTGACCGGCCCCGACCACGATGACGTCCCAGCCCGGCGTGGCGGTCATGAGGATGGACTTTCGTTATTGACTATTGGTCATTTAAGAAGTTGGATCCCTCGAAAGTATGGTTAGCTTGCCTGGTAAAAGTCAATGAGCTGGGGCAATCGGGAACAGGTCACTATATGACTACTGGTCAGGGAACGGCCGTGCGGGCGGGCCGCCGGGCCCCCGGAGCGGCAGCGCGCCCGGCAGCAGCGGATCGTCGCGGTGGCCATGGAGCACTTCGCCACCCGCGGCTACGAGGCGGCCCGCATCGAGGAGATCGCCAGCGAGGCGGGCGTGTCCAAGGGCGCGGTGTTCGGGTACTTCGAGACCAAGGCCGGCCTGTTCCTGGCCGCCTACCAGGCCGCGGCCCGGTCCTTCCCGGCCTACCTGGACGCCCCGCCGGAGGTCTGCGCGGAGGGGTTCTTCGCGATCCTGCGGTACTGGATCGACGCCACCCCGCACCTCATCCACGAGGACTGGATCCCGTACCGGGTCACCCTGATCGGCAACTACTGCGCGGGGCTGCAGCTGCGCCGCGAGATCACCCAGTTCCTGGCGCGCGAGGACCCGTACGGCACGCAGGGCTTCGTCCGGTCCGGCATCGCCCGGGGCGAGATCCGCCAGCGACATCGACCCGCGGATGATCGTCTCCATGGTCGACTGGCTGATGGACCGGGTCCAGGACGCGATGGTGACCGAGGAGCTCGACCCGGGGCTGTTCGGGTACCGCGACCCAGTCAGCCGGGCAGCGGGACCTGCGGGTGAACGAGTTCATCGAGCTGCTGCGCAGCGCGGTGGCCGCGCCGGGCGGCCCGGCGGCCCGCCCCGCGCCGGGCCCGGCATCATGATCGTGCGCCAGGCGGGCATCCCGATGCCGGACGGGATCGAGCTGGCCGCCACCCTGTACCTGCCCGACGACGTGGCGGCCGCGCCGGTCCCGGCGCTGCTGGAGTACCTGCCGTACCGCAAGGACGACGCGATGCTGGCCCGCGACCACGACCTGTACGCCTACATGGCCCGCAGCGGGTACGCCGGGGCCCGGGTGGACATCCGCGGCACCGGGCGCAGCGGCGGGACCCTGCCCGGGGGCGAGTACACCGAGACCGAGCAGCGCGACGCGCGAGACGGTCATCGCGTGGCTGGCCAGCCAGCCCTGGTGCACCGGGGCGGTCGGGATGTGGGGCATCTCCTGGGGCGGCTTCAACGCGATCCAGGTCGCGCTGCGGCGTCCCCCGGCGCTCAAGGCGATCCTCGCCGTGGACGCCTCCGATGACCTGTTCCACGACGACGTGCACTACATCGACGGGCTCCCGCACCTCGACGAGTACGCGCTGATGATCGACCACCTGAACATGCTGCCGCCCGCGCCGGACTTCCCGCTCGACGAGGCGGCGCTGGCCCGGATGGACACCGAGCCCTGGCTGATCAGCTTCCTGGCCCAGGCCCAGGACGGGCCGTTCTGGCGGCGGGCGTCGCTGCGGCCGGACTACGGGCGGCTCACCGTGCCCGCCTACCTGATCGGCGGCTGGTACGACGGGTACCGGGACTCGGTGCCGCGGATGCTCGCGCACGTGCCCGCCCCGGTCCGGGTGCTGATCGGCCCGTGGAACCACGCCTTCCCGCATGACGCGGTGCCCGGCCCGGCCATCGAGTGGCGCGCGGACGCGGTCCGCTGGTGGGACCACTGGCTCAAGGGCGCCGAGAACGGCATCATGGCCGAGCCGCCGGTCACCGTGTACGTGCGGGACTGGCATCCGCCGGACGCTGGAACTGGCCGAGATCCCCGGGCGCTGGCGGCAGGAGCAGGCGCTGCCGCCGGACCGGGCCGAGCTGCGGACCTGGTTCTGCGGGCCGGAGGGGTCGCTGTCCGCTTCGCCTCCGGCCGCGTCGGCCCGGTCGCTGCGCTGCGTGCCGTCGGCCGGGATCGCGGCCGGGCCACTGGTGGGGCGAGCTGACCGCCGACCAGCGCGACGCCGACGCCTGGAGCCTGACCTTCGACTCCGCGCCGCTGGCGGCGGACACCGAGATCCTCGGCTTCCCCCGGGTGGAGCTGTGCGGGAGCACGGAGCCGGCGCCGGAGCGAAGCACCGGCGGAGCCCGCTGCCCTGGTTCGCGCGGCTGAGTGACGTGGCGCCGGACGGGACGGTCACGCTGGTCACCGGGGCGGGCCGGGCCGGGGCGCCGGATCCGCTGCGCGATCCCCCGGTCGGCCCGGACCCGGCGGCTGAGGGAGCGCTGCCGCTGGAGCTGCACGTCACGTCGTGGGTGTTCCCGCGCGGGCACCGCATCCGGCTGGCGGTGTCCAACGCGCTGTGGCCGATGATCTGGCCTTTCCCGCAGCCCGGGGAGTCGGACGCTGCGGTTCGGCCCGGGCGGGACACGGCTGGTGCTGCCCGTGGTTCCCCCGGCCGAGGCGGAGCTGCCCGCGCCCCGGTTCCCGGAGCCCGGGCCGGAGGAGCCGTCCCGAGGGGGTCCGGCACTGGGGCGAGATCCTGCCGGTGCGCTGGACCGTGCACCGCGACGAGGCCGGAACGGTGTCCGTGTCGTGGCGCGGCACGTCGGGTACGGACTTCCCGTGGGGCCGGGTCGTGGACGAGGAGTACCTGCGCTACGAGGTGCACGACGACCGGCCCGCGCAGGCCTGCGCGCACGGCGAGGCGCGCACCGAGGTCCACCTGGACGGCCGGCTGCTGGTCACGACGTCCACCCTCGACCTGGACGGCGACGAGACGTCGCTGCGCTACCGCTTCCGCCGGGAACTGCGCTGCGACGGCGCTGGTCATCCGCGAGCGCAGCTGGGACCGCCGCTTCCCCCGCGGCCCCTGGTGACCCCGGTCATGGTTGCGGGGCGGCAATAACTCCCGTCGCGCAACCGCTGATACCACCGTCCCGGGGCCATCTGGCGAGCGCCTGGCGGCCGGGTTCGCGTTCGAGGTCCAGCCGCAGGGCGTAGCGTGCGGCCCAGCGGACCTGCGGGTCCTCATCGCCAGCGGCGCTGGCCTGGAGTGCGGACCGGACGTGCGGGTCGTGAGCCAGGAGGGTAAGCATGCGGCTGGCCACCTGCTTGCGGACGAAGGGGGACGGGTCTCGCTCCAGCCGGTCCACGAGCGCGGGGACCGCGCGCGGGTCGGTGAGTGCGTTCACGGTGATGCACCCGGCGGCGTCGCAGCCGGTCGTGAGCGATACCGCTGGCCAACTGCGCGAATGACGTGTCGGCGTCTGTCCCAGCTGGCTGCAGGTACCAGGCGCTCTGGCTGGCCACCCGCCGCCGCCGGGGTGCTGCTCAGCGGCAGCCGACCCAGGCGGGAACGTCCGCGGCCCGTGCCCATCCTGGTCTTGCTGGTCATCTGGGCCGTCGAGTCCGGCTTGGATGGCGGGCAGGGCGTAGCTGCGGATAGCCGAGACGAGGGAGCGGACGACCGCGCCAGTCGGCTGGCCGCCGCGTAGCTCCCACCAGGTGTCGGTCGCCGGTAGTGGCATCAGCTCGCCAATACGGCCGCCGTCCCCGGCCCAGCCCACGCTGATGGTGAAGAACAGGCGCTGCTGACGGATGGCCCGGCCGTCCTTCTGCGCGCGGATCTCCCCTTTTCGGCTGCCGTTTCCGTAGCTGAAGATCCGGAGGGTTCCGTTGAATCCCAGCTCGCGGAGCGCGGGGGCAACCTGTCCGCGCATCATCTGCTCGTAGGCCTGCTGAACGTTCAGCAACCCGGGCTCAGCCCCGGGCTCAGCGCCGGGCACAGGCGACACGAGCGCGTCCCCGATACCGAAGGCTTTCCCTGGGCATGAGCACGACCCTATGCCGCCAAGACCTCGCGGGTAACCGCTTCTCGGGCGGGGCGGGCTTGCTGGAAATGTCCTGGCCGGTCAATGTTCACGGCTAGCACCGCGGTCCCCCGCCAGCAGGCGATAGCGGATGGCGCCCCATCTTGCGGGAGCTAGTGACAGGCGGTGGCGTTCTTTCAGTGGCCTTGGGTGAATATCTTCGTGAGTTTATGGATCTCTTTCCCCATGGTGGTGAGCTGGTGGCCGAGCAGGCGGGCCGCGGGGAGGGGGTTTCCGGCTGATGGAGTCGATGGCGGCGCCGAGAATGGGGTCAGCCGGTATCTCCAGGTTCCGGGCGTGCAGTTCGTCTAGGTAAAGCCGCCGGATCTCTTCCCGGTTCTTTCCGGCAGCACGGGCTTTGGCCGCCGTGAATGCTTCCTTTGCTGGCGCGGGAGCGGTTCCGGCTTTCTTCCCATCGCGCGCCGAAGTCCGGGGTTCCCCCCGGCGTCGTCGAGGTTCTGGCGTTCCTGGCCGGCGCCTGGGCAGGTGCAGGAGGCATACCAGGTTTTTACCGGGACGGTCAGTCGCCTGGTGGTGATGGTGACGGGGCAGGAGGCGTGGCAGGTACAGGGGCATAGCCCGGCGCCGAATTCGGGGCGGAGCCGGCGGGGTTGATCCCGCCTCCCAGGCTGGCCAAGTGGGGGCAGTCCCCGTGCTGGTTGCGTAGGCATGCGCGCGACCGGAGGGACTCATCAAACGAGGTCCAGGCGTCAGGCATCGCCGGGACAGATCTGGTGCGCCATGGTGGGCCGCCTACTCGATGTCTGGGATGCCTCAAGGTTCCTGATGGCCGCGTCGCCGCAGGAAGCGCTGCCGGGGGCTGTCTCGTGCCTAGACAAATCCTGGGGTTCCAGCACCTCGCCGCCCGCGTCGAGGGCCGTGACCGAGACCAGGTCAGCGGTCTGGGAGAGCAAGGTGGCAAAGAACGACACCCCGACGTCGGGCCGGGTGGCCAGGGGTGGCAGTTCGATCCGCTCACCGCTGGCCAGTTGCACGCGCACGCATGCCACCCGGGGGTCAGCCCGGACCACAACGCGTCGCAGCCCCGGTTCGGCGCCGCCGGTGTAGATGTTCAACAGGCCGCCCGGGTAAAGCGGCGCGCCGCCCATGCCGCCCTCGTCGCGGTGGCCGTCCGGGTGGATCGTCTCCAGGAACGTGTAGAACTCGTCATGGGTCCCGCCGGCTTTGAGGATCCAATGCTCGCCCGTGGCCAGGTCCCCCTCGGCGAGGACGGCCAGGTCTGGCGACGGCATGTCGGCGGCTCCTGCTCCCGGAAGCTATTCACCACATCATCTCAGACGTCTTGCTGCCGGCGAGAATAGCGGCGGGACGCGCCGTCGGGGCGGCGCGTGATTACCGACAGGTGTGCGCCTGCCGTCGCTGGATACCCGGTCAGGTCGCGCGGACCCATCCAGGTCCACGGCCTCCTTCAGGTGGTCCGCGAACTGGGCCACCATCCGGTCGGCGTCGTAGCGGGCCCGGTTGAACCGCCGGTCCACGGCGTGCTGCACCCGGCGCCGCAACGGTGCGGAACAACGCCGCCGCGGCCAGCGTAGACGCGGCCACCGCTACCGGAGAGAAGACACGAGACAGCACCTGCGTGGCCAGCAGGACCAGGGCGGCATACACACCGACCAGGAGCCCGGTGACCAGGGCGTACGCCAGGGTCCGGCTGATGATCCGGTCGATCTCGTAGAGCCGGTACTTCAGGATCCCCACCCCGATGCTCTAGCGGCAGGGCGATCAGGCCGAGCGACATGTACCTCGCCCAGCACGGTGGTGAAGCCGGCTGCTGTGTGCCCCGATGAACGTGACCAGGGTGACCGCGCCCCCGCAGGCAAGCCACTTCAGCTGCTGGCGGCGCTCACCCGACGCCCGACGCCAGCGCAGTACCTGGTGGGCCACGAACGATAGCCAGATCGCCAGGACCGCCACCAGGGATGGCATCCCTGGATCCCGTCGCTAGCCGAATGACCCTTCGTGATGACGTCACCGGTGCTGTCGAGCCGGACGTGGTGACCGGCGACCGCCGCAATCGTCGGGGCCAGGGTGGCCGCTGTCGCCAAGGCGACCAGCCCCGCGTAGACCCAGAAGCACCCAGCGCCACCGGGGCGAGGCCAGCCTGCCGTCCGGGAACAGCAGGATGACCACCGGGAAGAGCGCGATCGCGGGCAGGAAGATGCGGCACCAGGGCCGCGGCTGCCGCGGCCAGCGGGAGACCGTGGTGGCCGAGGCGATAGCAGTACACCGCGTAGTAACCGGCGTCGTTGCTGATCATGGCCAGGAGCACGAAGCCGATCAGGGCCCAGGGACACGGGGTTACGCGGCTGGCGCCGGGCGATGACCACCCCGACCGCGGCGTAGCTGAGGAAGACCGGGATTCCGGCCCACGCGTTGAGGAACGTGAGCTGGTGGTCCAGGTCAGCCAGGATCACGCCGAGGGCGGTCAGGACCACCGCGGCCACCCCGAGCAGGGTGGCGGTCGCGGGTGAGGCCAGGCGGAAGCGCCGGGCCGGGATGCTCGTCCCGGGTGCCCGCGGCCCATCTGCTGGCTGCGCGTCCCCCACGAGACGCACGCTACTCCCGGACCTTTCCGGCAACAGTTACTGCGCAGCGGCCGGGGGTGCTGCTAGAACAGGACGTAGAGCTTGCGGAAGGTCTCGTGGATCTGCCAGGTGCCGGCCCAGCCGAGCGGGAACACGGCGCTGTCGCCGGGGCCGATGTCCTGTGGCTCGCTGCCGTCCGGGGTGACGTCATCCGGCCGGTGACGATGTGGATGGCCTCGTGGTCTCCAGCTTCCAGTAGGAGGGCCCGGGGTGCACTCCCAGACGCCGACTTCCTGGTCGCCGTCTGGCCCAGGTGGTGGTGCCGGACGTCTGCATCGGGGTCGCCGGTGGCCTCGGCCAGCGGACCCCAGTCCTCGAGTTCGCCGTGCAGCGCGGCGGCGGACAGGAAGGGGTCAGCGGGGTGGTGTCGGTCATGGTGTGGCTCGGTCCTCTCAGTGTCCGGCTGGCCCAGTGGCTTCTGGGCACCCGGTGTTTCGGGGCTGGGCGTTCAGGCTGATTGCGGGAACGGCAGCGCGATGGGGTCGGTGGGGACCTTGCTGCGACCCTGGTCATCGAAGCGGTCCAGGCCCAGGCCGGTGCAGTGTCCACCACCGTGGAGAAGCCGGTCAGGGCCAGGTCGGCCGCGGCCCGGGCCACGCCGGGGCCCCACATCATGCCAGCCCCGCCCGCCGCGGCCACGGTCACCCCGGGCAGCGGGCCGTCCGGGCCGAGCGCGGGACCGATGATCGGCAGGTGATCAGGGGTGTAGTCGATGGTGGCCGCCCACAGCCGGCGCAGCCCGAGCCCGGCGGTCACCGGGACCAGCCGCTCCAGCCGGGTGCGCATCAGGGCCAGGTAGGCCTCGTCCACCTCGGTGGCCCAGCCGGGCGGCTCCTCCGGATTGCTCATCCCGAACAGCAGGCCGCCTTCTTCCGGCCGCCAGTACAGGCCGGACGGCCAGGTCGAAGACCATGGGCACCCGGGACGGGTCCAGGTCCGGGTGTGGCTGGGTGACCGCGATCTGATGCCGGGCCCCGCCGACCGGGATCCGCAGCCCGGCCAGCCCGCCGACCTCGGCCAGTTTCGGGCCCGCCGGTCAGCACGACCGAGCCCGCCGCGATCGGCCCGGCGCTGGTATCGACTGCCGGTGAGCCGGTCACCGTCGCGCCGCAGCCCGAGGAACGCGGACCTGCTCGCGGACCTCAACGCCGGACTGGGCCAGGGCGACCGTGTAGGCGGTCACGTTGCGCGGCGGGGTGATGTAGCCGTCGTCCGCGCAGAAGGTGCCGCCCAGGGTCTGCCCGGGGGCCAGGGTCGGGTTGCGCTGATCCACCCGTCCGGGCTGAGCCACTCGACGTCGAGCCCCAGGTCCAGCTGCATGGCCATCCGCTCCCGGGCCGCGGTGACCTCGGCCTCGGTGAAGCACGGCAGCAGGTAGCCCTGGGCCGTGAAGCCGGAGTCGATGCCGAGTTCGTCGCGTTGGCGCAGGTAGAAGTGCTGGGACCACTGGCCCAGGCGCACCGCCCGCGGGTGCCGCCCTGGGCGCGGACCACGCCCGCGGCCCGGCTGCTCGCGCCCTGGCCGAGCAGGTCCTTCTCCAGCAGGATGACCCGCAGGCCGTCCTGGCGGAGGAAGTAGGCGCACCACGCGCCCACGGTCCCGCCGCCCACGACGACGACGTCGGCGGTGTCCGGATGGCCGGCGAGGGGCATTGGCACGAACTCGATGCTCGACATAAACTGAACATTCAGTCAAGGTGTAGGGTGGGCGCCGGGTGCGGCGACCCGGCGGGCGGTCCGGACGAACTCGGCGAGGAGCTCAGCGTGTACGGATTGTCAGACGAGGATCTCGCCATCCAGGCGCGGGCCGCGACGTTCGCGGAGGAGCTGATCCCGTTCGAGGTGGACGCCGAGATGGCCGGCGGCGAACTGCCGCCCGAGTGGTCGCCGGGCAGGCGAAGCGGGCCCACGAACTCGGGCTGGCGTCCACCAACATGCCGCGTCGAGCTCGGTGGGGGCGGCTGCAGCACGCTGCAGCAGGTCCTCGTCCAGGAGCAGATGGGCCGGGTGACCAACGCGCTGGGCTGGGTGGCGGCCACGCCGCCGTCGTGGCTGCCCCCGTGGCCACCCCGTACCAGATCGAGCACTTCGCTCCGCCCGGCCGTGGCCGGGGAGCGCGAGGAGTGCTACGCGATCACCGAGGAGGGCGCGGGCTCCGACGTGGCCGCCCTGGTGGCCACCGCCCGTCGGGACGGCGACGAGTACGTGCTCAACGGCGAGTCAAGTGGCACGTCACGTCATACAACTCGGCCGACTTCGCGTTCTTCCAGGCGGTGCTGGCCGGCGGCCCGAACGCCGGTGAGCACGCGATGTTCCTGGTCGACCTGCCCAGCCCCGGGGTGACGGTGGTCCGCACCCCGGCGTACTCGCACACGATCAGCCACCATCACCCGATCGTGGAGTTCACCGACGTCCGCGTGCCCGCCGCCCACCTGATCGGCGCCGAGGGCGACGGGATGTCGTTCGCCTACGAGTGGTTCCGCTTCGAGCGGCTGATGGTCGCGGCCCGCTGCCTCGGCGCCGCGCAGCGGCTGACCGCGGACATGACCGCGTTCGCCACGCAGCGGCAGGTCCAGGGCCCGCCGATCAGCGAGTTCGGCGCCGATCGCGGCCATGCTCGCGGACAGCCTGACCGAGCTGTTCGCGGCCCGGTCGATGGTCTACGAGACGGCGCGCGGCATCGACCGCGGCATCGACGTCAAGATCGCCCACGCGCAGTGCTCGATGGCCAAGCTGTACGCCTCGGAGATGGCCGGCCGGGTCGCCGACCGCGCGGTGCAGGTCTTCGGCGGCCGCGGCTACATGCGCGAGAACGTGGCCGAGCGCTTCTTCCGCGAACTGCGGGTCGAGCGCATCTGGGAGGGCACCAGCGAGGTCCAGCGGTCGATCATCGCCGCCCAGATGACCAAGCGCGGCCCCGCCGCCCTGGCCTGACCGGCCACTGGTACTACAGCGCCAGGCCCGCCGTGCGGCCCTGGACGTCCGACCCACCGACGCTGCCGTGAGATTCGGCGGCCCGCGGACGCTCCGTGCCTCCAGGCCCAAGTTGCGCCGGGCCGCGTCTAGCCGGCGATGTCTCAGGTCGTACAGCCCTCCGCGGCGAGCAGGACCACGAACACCGCGACGATGACCAGGATGGGGTTCATCGCTCACCTCCCGGAGGCACTTTTCACTGTACGCCGAGCCTCTGGCCCGGTCGCCGCGACTGCGCACGGACTGGTCGGCGTGAGCTGCGGCAGGACGCGGGCCGGGGCGCGATTGAACGCGAAGCCGGCGGCGGTCGCGGCCGGGCTGGACAGGGCGACCGCGAGCTGGTGCTCGATGGGGAACGTCCAGAAGAACTCGGCATACAGCCCCAAGTGGCACAGGGTACCCACCGGCACGTGCATGGGCTCCCCCCAGGCCACCAGGCAGGCTTAATGCGCAATCAGCCTATATGCGCAACCTACGTATTGACAGTTCTCCCGGCCGGGCGGTTTAGTCAAGCATGTAGCTCTCATTCGAATGGATCGTGTGGCTAATGTCCCAAATGTGGGGGGACTATCACATGATTGTGCCGATGATTCTCTGGTCGGTTCTGGCCCTCGTAGGCTGCGCCGCTTTCGCAACCCTGGGCATCTGGGCGCACCACACAGACGAGGCCTTCCGAGCTCAGCGTGCCCTGGCGGCACAGGCGGTCGTGGATCTCGCGCAGCAGGCCGGGCCGGCCGACGAGCTCACTCCGAGCGCTGAGGAGATCGACTTCGTAGTCGCGGAGCAAGGCCGCGCTTAATCACCACCGCTAAAGGTGGGGAGCTAGTAGGCCTGGCGTGACGCTGACCCGATAAGTCGGGGCCAGCGTGACTCAGCGGTGCCCGGGATATTCCCTGCGGCAATGCGGATGATACGGATATAAGTTATTTTGGATCAGCCACCGGATAATGGTCAATTCCAGGCATTCGTTAACCAATCCCCCGATTACACCGCGGTCGCGGCGGCAGCAGCACTGCCGCACGGGCCGGGACGTGGAGCCGGACTGAAAAGGGCCGGATCGATCAAGATCCGGCCCTCCAGCGTGACAAATCCCGCGGTCAGGTCCCGGGCACGTAGTACGCGACGAGCGGCACCCAGCGCATCGTGGGTACCACGGTCACGCCGGCCGAGCCCAGCGCCGCGCCCAGCCGTGAGTGCAGGAACGCCGCCTGGTCCGCCCGCGACGCCCAGACCTCCGTGACCACGAAACCACCGTCGTCGCTGCGGCCCGCCGCGTGCGAGAGCATGCCGGACGGCCAGTCCCCCTGGCCGGTCTTCGGTCGATGCCGAGGTTCCAAACAAGACACTCTCGGACCCGGCCCATTTCCGGGCCCGGGCTCCCGCCGGGCCGGGATGACCGGCGCGGGCCTGGTTTTCGTTGCGGAGAATTTCTGGCCGGGACGGCCCCGGGGTCCGTTCAGCTTGCTATCACGCGATTACTTGTGCGAGAGTAATCGCGTGTCGTCTATCCGCTTGTTCATCCTGGGCACGCTGGCCGCGAGCGGGCCGCTGCACGGGCACCAGATCCGCCATCAGGCCCAGTCGGACCGCACCGAGGAGTGGGCCGACGTCCACGTCGGGTCGCTGTACGGGGCGCTGAAGCGGCTGGCCAACGAGGGGCTGGTGCGTGAGGTACGCACCGAGCGGGTCGGCAACCGGCCCGAGCGCACCGTCTACGAGATCACCCG
Organism: uncultured Actinomycetes bacterium; assembly: GCA_963742055.1. Classification (GTDB taxonomy): domain Bacteria; phylum Actinomycetota; class Actinomycetes; order Streptosporangiales; family Streptosporangiaceae; genus RYN-230. Next base: position 53,294 of record CAVUKT010000039.1, read on the forward strand.
GGAGGGCCACCGGGCCCTGGCCGCGGTCCGGGAACAGGCGCTGCGCGAGCTCACCCTGCCGAACGACCCGTTCGACCTGGCGCTGGCCCAGTCCCGGGACCTGCCCGAGGAGACCCTCACCCAGATCGTGTCCGACCGGCTGGCCGGGCTGCGGGTCCAGGAGACGTCGCTGCGGCACCGGGCCGAGACCGCGGACATCTACCTCAACGAGGCCGAGCGGATGATCATGCGGCACTTCATCGAGCGGGTGAGCCGCCGAGGTGCGCTGGCACGAGGAACTCATCGGCCGGATGCCGAAGATCGCCGCCGACTTCCGCGACGGGATCGGCGGCCCGCACTAAGGGCCGGCCAGACCGCCGGAGGAGACCGCCGTGACCACGAGTACCGGCCCGGACCGACGCGACCGCGGCCCCCGCCCCCGCCGGGCACGGCTGGCGGGCCGTGTCGATCGTGCTGGTCGGCGCCTTCATGGCCCTGCTCGACACCACGATCGTCAACGTGGCCCTGCCGAGCATCCGGACCGGGCTGCACGCCTCGTCGTCCAGCCTGGAATGGATCGTGGCCGGCTACGCGCTGGCCTACGGCCTGGCCCTGGTGCCCGCCGGGCGGGCCGGCGACCGGTTCGGCCACAAGCCCCTGTTCCTCATCGGCCTGACCATCTTCACCCTGGCCAGCGTGGCCTGCGGCCTCGCGCAGCACCCGGACCAGATCGTCATCGCCCGGGTCGTGCAGGGGCTGGGGGCCGGGGTGTTCTACCCGGCCATCTCGGCCACCATCCAGCTGTCCTTCACCGGGCCGGCCCGGTCCCGGGCCTTCGGCGTCCTCGGCGCGACCATCGGCGTGTCAACCGCGATCGGGCCGCTGCTCGGCGGCCTGATCATCGCGGCGGCCGGGGCCCGCGACGGGTGGCGCTGGGTGTTCCTGGTCAACCTGTTCATCGGCGCGGTCACGGTGCCGCTCGCGGCGTGGCTGCTGCCCCGCCCGGCGGCGCGTGCCCGGCGCGGGTTCGATCCCGTCGGCCTCGGGCTGCTCACCGCGGCGCTGCTGCTGTTGCTGATCCCGCTGGTCGAGGGGCAGCAGGCGGGCTGGCCCGCCTGGTGCTGGGCCTGCTTCGGCGGGTTCGCCGTCGCCGTCGCGCTGCTGGCCGCCTGGGAGATACGCGAGGACCGGCGCGGCGGCGACCCGCTGCTCAAGCCCGGACTGCTCGGGCAGATGTCGTTCTCGGCCGGGGCCATCTTCGCGGTGATCTACTTCGCCGGCTTTGCCAGCGTGTTCTTCACGCTGTCGATCCTGTGGCAGGAAGGGCTCGGGCACAGCGCGCTGGTCACCGGCCTGGTCATCGCGCCGTTCTCGGTGGGCAGCCTGGTCGCCGCGGCGCGCAGCGACATGCTCTCGGCCCGGCTCGGCCGGATGGTCCTGGTCACCGGCTGCGTGCTGGTCATCGCCGGGCTCGGGTTCGCGGTCCTGGTGGTGCACCTCACCGCGCCCGCCGTCAGCGGCTGGTACCTGGTGGTGCCGCTGCTCGTGGCGGGCCTGGGGAACGGCATGACGATCGCGCCGAACCAGGACTTCGTGCTGGCCAGCGTGCCGCGCCGGGACGCGGGCACGGCCAGCGGCATCCTGGGCACCGCCCAGCGGATCGGCACCGCGCTGGGCATCGCGATCATCGGCACCGTGCTGTTCGGCACGCTGGCCGTGCAGCCCGGCCCGGACGCCGTGGCCGTCGCGTTCAGCCACAGCGCGGAGCTGGCCCTGCTGGTCAACGTGGGCTTCGTGGTGGCGGCCCTGGTGCTGGTGCTGGCCCTGCCGCGCCGGATCCCCGGCCACGAGGGCTGCAGGCGCGCTCCCCCGGGCTGGGGGTAGCGCCGGCGCGGGGTCAGGTCTTCAGGGCCGGTCTTCAGGGGCCAGGTCTTCATTTGTCGCCCTGGTTGACCTCACCATGCCGGTTTCCCTACCCACCGGCGTGGCACGTATCGCCGCCGGGCGGCCGTCACCGCGCCGGGGCGGATGGCCGGCGGCCGGTATCAGCTGACGGTGGCGGCGGTGGCGCTGCCGGTGTTCCACACCGGCTGGCCCAGGTAGCCCCGGGCGATCATGGTCACGAACTGGTAGACCGCGTCCTCCTCGGCCGAGAGCGGGCCCGGGATGGCGTGCGGGGAGGTCAGCCCGCGCTGCACCGACTCGCAGGCGTGCCAGTCCTGCTGGTTGGTGATGTCCCAGAAGTCCACCGCGTAGCCGGGGTCGAACCCCGGCGCGTCCGCCGCCTCGGGCGCGAAGGCCCAGGTGCACTCGATCCGGGTCCGGTCCGCGGCCAGCGGGGTGAGCCGGTGCGTCATCACGTAGTCCGGGTGCAGGCTGAGCAGGATGTTGGGGAAGACCTGGACGTAGATGACGGTCCGCAGCCCCTGGGCGTCCAGGTTCCGCAACGCCACCCCGTTGCTGGTGCCGTCCAGCGACATGGTGGTCATGCCGTCGCGCAGGTCCATCCAGCCGCCGATCCAGGTCCCGGGGGCCGGGTAGTTCTCGCCGCTCTTGGGCGGGCTGACCTTGCACAGCTCCGGGTGGATCTGCGGGCAGTGGTAGCACTCGTGGTAGTTCTCGGTCAGGATCTTCCAGTTGGACGCGACCTCGTAGTCGTGCTGGCCGCGCACCACGAGCCGGCCCAGCTCGTAGGGGGCGATCAGCTCGTCCAGACTTCCCAGGGAGTCGGCCAGCGGCCCGGCAGTTCCGGATCCATCAACGAAAACCAGCCCGTGCCACTCCTCCACCGGGAGTTCGACGAGGCCCCAGGCGTCGGCGTCGAAGCCGGGCCGGTTCTTGAAGCCCGCCGCGGCGCGCAGGTTCCCTTTCAGGCCGTAGGTCCACGAGTGGTACGGGCAGATGATGACGCCGGCCTGCGCGGAGGCGCCGCAGGGCAGCAGCTCGTGCCCGCGGTGGCGGCAGAAGTTGGCGAACGCGCGCAGCGCGCCGTCGTCGCCGCGGACGATGAGCACGCTGCCCTCGCCGACCGGCTCGGCCCGCATGTCCCCGGCGGCCGGGGTCTGGGAACTGCGTCCCACGCACATCCAGCCGCCGCCGAAGAAGTACTGCTGCTCCCAGGCGAACACGTCCGCGTCCACGTAGGCGTCGCGGGGCAGCATCCGGCTGCTGCCGAACGGCCGCAGCGATTCCTGCACGGCGGCCTCATCGAGCGGGGCGGGCGGCCGGATCGGCGACGCGGCGGGCGATGCGGCGGGCGGCGGGGCGGGGCTGGCAAAGTCCTGACTGACCATACAGTCAAGGATAGGCGGGGCGGCGCGGCGTGTCCAGGGGTCTGGGCGCTAGACCGCCGGCTGGGCCAGGCCGCGACTGGCACTAGAGGAGCCTGGCGAACCGGCGCAGCGACGCGGCCAGGCTCGCCTCGGCGATGGGCCGGATGAGCCAGCCCGGCCACCTTGCCCAGCGCCGGGGGCAGGGGCAGTTCCAGGTCCTCGGTCCAGCGGAAGTCGGCCTCCTCCCCGACCGGGATGACCTCGAATATCCCGGAGCCGCGGACCAGCCGGCCGGTGTGCCGGACCACGCACCGCAGCGGCGGATCCCACTCGCTGATGATCATGGTGTCGGTGAAGCCGACCGGGCCCACCCCGGTCCAGCCGACGACCGTGGCGCCCAGCCCCTGGCCGCCGCGCACCTGGGTGGCCCAGATCCACTCGTGCTGGCGGGACCAGTCGGTCATCAGGCGCCAGACCTCGTGCGGGTCGGCGCGCCACGTGGACCTGCGCGGAGACCCGGAGCGGGCTGGCCGGGCTGCCGGTGTCCGTCATGCGTGATCACCACCGTTGTCGGAGCCGAACCTGAGGTAGATGGTGAGCGCGACGATGAAGATCCCGACCCCCGCGGCCAGGTACAGCACTTTCAGCTCGTTGCCGAACTCCAGGAGCACGTCCGCGAAGCTCACCGCGGAGACCAGGATGATCATGGAGATGACCCGGGCCTTGAGGTCGTTCAGGTCGTTCATCTCCAGCCAGTCCGGCATCGGGCGGCGCGAGTTCGCGGGGTCGATCCGGGCCACGAACAGCTCGTAGAGGCCGATGGCCGCGATGATCAGCGTCGCCCCGATCAGGAACAGGTCGATCTCGGTCGAGGAACAGCCGGAGGTTGTGCTCGACGAAGGGATGATGGGCGATGTCCGCCACCGAGTGCACCGCTATCGCGGTTCCGTAGACGAACGCGCCTATCCCGGACAGCACCAGGACGACGACCGGCAGCACCACGGTGAGCTGGGCCAGGGAGAGGCCCCGCTCGAAGTCGCGCTGAACCGGCCCGGGCGCCGGTCCCGGCAGCCTGGGATCCCGGCTGGATCCGGTGCCGCCGTCGTCACCGGTTCGCTGGCTTCGGCTCAGTCATGGGCCCCCGCTGCACCATCGGGCCCGTGGGCATCCCCCGATTGGCATCGGCCGGCGCCGCGCCCTTGCCAGGCCGCTGCGCGACTGCCTAGGCATCGCTATCAGGGCCATGAGCGGGCCTCAACCCGGGCCACTTCGGCCCGTCGATTGGCCGCCGGAGCAAGTGGGTCATGGGCAGCGAACCTTGCCGTCGTCGCCTGGTGCCCGTGTCTGCGCTGGCGTGCGGCGTCTGGTCCGTGGTCGGCCACCCGGGCCGCTTCGGCCTGTCCCGGGATGGCGGCGTTCGCCGTGCACGTGGTGATCGCCACTGGGCCGGCTCCTGGAGTCCTTCCCTGCGGGGCCAAGTCGCGGTCGCACTCTGCCGGAGCTGCGCTTCGCGCTCTACGACGGGCGTCCGCGGCAGACCCGGACCCAGTGCCGCGCTGGCCGGCATCGGCGCCGCCGCCAGCGCTACCGCTGCGCAGGTGCACGCTGGCGACCAGCGCGAGCCGCGTCGGTCGGCCGGTGCTGCTGGCGATCCGGCGGCTGCCGGACGTCCTGCCTGCTGGACATCCTTCCCCACCAGGCCGTGGAACTCGCGGTCGCCCCGCCACATTCTTCACCGGGCCTGGACCGGTCGCGCTCGGATGCGCGGCCGCTGGCCGTGACCGCACGTCCCTTATGCTCAGGGGGCATGAGAGGCCGCAACCCGGAACACTTCGGGCAGTCGCTTTCCCGCCGGGGGAAGTGGATTATCGGAGCGATCTGCGCGGGCGCGCTGGTGATCTTCGCGGGCGTCGGGGTGTGGTCCGGGCTGCATCAGGGCAGCTACGACCAGTCCAGGAACGGGTGCATCAACCTCTCGGTGGTGAGCTCCACCGGAGGGGCCGTTATCCACGCGTGCGGGGGCAAGGCCCGGACGATCTGCCGGAGCGCCTACGCCCACACCGACAGCCAGTCCCGGCAGACCCGGACCCAGTGCAAGCTGGCGGGGATCGACTCCTGACCGGTACCGCTCGCCAGTACGGCGCTAGGTGCCCCACCCCACCAGGCACACCACCCCCGATGACCACATCCGTCCCGCCGCGACCGGAGAGCCGCCTGTCGGTGAAGGTTCCGTGTAGCTGGGTGTGCAGCAGGCGTTTCAGCGACGAGCGGGAAAGCACTGCGGGCCACGGCTGCCGCCGACCTGTAGGTCGGCGAGCAGCGTGGCCCGCCTCGTGGAGGTGGCGGGAATCGAACCCGCGTCCTTCAGTACATCACCAGGGCTTCTCCGAGCGCATCCTGCGTCGCTTTTCTCGGCCCCGGCAGTCCTGCAGGCAAGCTGCCGACGGGCTCAGTCGCTGTTAGATGTCCCGACCAGTCCCGCGACCGGGCTGGGCGGTGGATCCTCCTAGCTGATGCCAGACACCGGGTCGGAGGCATCCCCGGGCTGACAAACCTCCTACTCTGCGGTTATTTAGGCCGCGAGGGCGAGGTTAGTGCGCTTAACCTTGGCACTTATAAGGGTTGCGGTCACAGTATTAACGAGGTTATGTCCGCCGTCCTCGGCTCGCTTCCCCTGGATCAACCACTGAAGTCGAAGCCTGTCACCCCCTGTTGAGTTGTCGTCCTTCCGGACGCTACAGGATCCAACGCTGAACGACCAAGCGGGATTCCGCGTCGCCCCGGTGAACGCAAGATGCCCGATGGGCTGCCCGCAAAGCGGGCCCCATCGGGCATCCCACGTGGTGATGAGATACCCCCGTGGGCGCTGGCGGTGGCCGAAGTGCGCCCACGGGGGTCGACCGGCAGGGTCGGGGCCGGTCTTACGCCCGGACCTCCCCCGAGATGAGGTCCGGTTCTCATCACGGCGACTGGGGCGCAACCCCCCAAGCGGCTCCCAGTCACTAGGTAAGACGTCGGAGAGTAGTCGCTTGGTTGCTCTGAGTTACAAAAATCTTGGGGAAGTTCACGCTACGGAATCGCCGGCCGTCGGCAGGCCTCTGGCGGCGGGGTTTCCGGTGGCGACCGGCGCCTGGCGGCGGCCGGCGCGACTGGCGATGCATTGACGCCTGCGCGCCGGGCGCCGGCGGTCAGCCCAGGCCGGACAGGAACGAGGTGCCCAGCGGGACGGCCGACGTGCCCGGGGACTTGGTCAGCTCCAGCACGGCGAACGCCACGCTGCCCCGGTAGCCCACGAACCAGTGCGCCCAGTACTTGGAGCCGGCCGCGGCCCGGGCCGTCCCGACCTGCCCGTACACCGGGAGGCCGGCCAGGTTGGCCCCCTGGGCGGCGCCGGAGGCGACCGCCTGCGCGCATCAGCGAGCGCAGCGAGTTCACCGTCTGCGGGTCGGCCACCACCCGCGGGCTCAGGCCGGGATCGGGCGGCGAGGTCACCAGCATGGGGGGACGCCACTTCCCGGCGTCCACGCCCGCCGCGACCAGCGCCATGGCCAGCGGGCTGGTCTGGACACCCTGTTCGCCGATGGTGTCCGCGGCCAGCCCGCCCTGGGTCTGAGACGCCTGGAAGGATCCCGGGAACGCGCTGAGCGGCAGCTTCCACTGGGCGCCGAGGCCGAAGGCCGTCGCGGCGGTGGCCAGCCGGGAGCCGGTCAGCCCCTGGGACAGGGTGGTGAACGCGGTCCCGCACGATTGCGCGAAGTCCGCGCTGAACTGCGGCTGGGCGCCGAGGGACGACACGGCCGGGACATTGGTGAAGGTCCGGCCGCCGACTCTGGTGCTGCCCAGGCAGGGGATCGGCTCGTTGAGCGCCGTGCCCTTGGCGAGCAGCGCCGCCGTGGACACGATGGTGAACGCACCGCCCGGCTGGTAGCGCCCGGCCAGCGGGTCCACCCGGGTCCCGCCGCCAGCATGGTCGGCCACGGCGATGACGTGCCCGGTGGACGCCTGCACGGCGACGATGGCCGCGGCGGCGGGCTGGCCCGCGACCGCGTTGGCCGCGGCCCGCTGCACCCCGGCTTCGATGGTCGTGCGGACCGCGGTTCCCTGGGTGCCCATCCCACTTCTTGAGCACCGCGACCTGGTGGCCAGCCTGGTTCTCGGCGATGACCTCGGTCTCCGCCGAGCCCGCCAGCCGCCGCTGGTACACCTGCTGCAGCCCGGACACCCCGACCGTGGTGCCCGGCCGGTAGGAGACGCCCTGCTCCTGGAGCACGGGCGCGAGCTCGGTACCGACCGTGCCGGTCACGTCGGTGGCGGCGGTCTCGAACAGGCGGAGCGAGACGCGGCGCATGGTGGAGCCCGGGGACCTGGCCGAGTTTCTTGCGCAGCGTGGCGTAGTCCGCCGGGGAGAGCGTGAGCCAGGGTGAGCGGGTGGGTCTGCGGGGCGGCGCGGATCACGCTGAGCACCTGCTCCTCATCCAGCCCGGTCACGCGCGGCGAACGCCGTGGCCGTCTCCTCCGGGTGGGCTGAGCCTGCCGGGGCGGACCTGGACTATCCAGGCCGGGGACGGGTGGATCAGCGAGGCGCCCTCGGCGTCCAGCAGCGGCGGCGCGGTGCGGCATCGTGGTGACCACGGCCATCCGCAGCCCCTGGCGCAGGCCGGGGTTGATGACCGTGGGGCTCCACAGCACCCGCCAGCCGGCGGACGTCTTGCGCATCGCGAAGCGTCCCTCGTAACTCCAGGGCGCGCCGTCCTGGCCGAGGTCCACGGACGCGTAGAAGTGCGCCTCGGCGGTGCCGGAGTGCTGGGTGATCGGGCCCATGGACAGGTAGTAGGCGGCCGCCCCGAGCTGCTGGTAGGCGGTGCGCAGGGCGGTGGTCACGGTGGCCGGGGCGCCGGTGGTCAGCGCCGCCGCGGTCTTGTACTGCCCCTGGGCCCAGGCCAGCAGGAAGTCCTGCGCGGCCGGCTCGGCGGACGGCTCGCCGCTGGCGAATCCGCCCGCGACCCCGATGATCAGCAGGAGGACCACCACACCGGCGGCGCCCAGCTTCAGCTGCCGCGACCTCAAGCGCAGGCCGCCCACCCATCCCCCGATGCCGCCGCTGTGCGGTACGCGCCCGCCGACGGCAGGCTGCGGAACGCGCTTCTCCCCGACGAAGGGCGTGGCGTGCCTGCGAGCAGCCGCATGCGCCCCACGTCTACGGTAGGAGGCCACGGCCTGCTTCGCCATCATCCGCGCCGCCGGAAGGCACGTTCTACCTCCCGGGCGGCGTCGCGTTCGGCCAAATCATGACGCTTGTCATAGGTTCGCTTGCCGCGGGCCAGGGCCAGTTCGACCTTGACCCGCCCGTCCTTAGAAGTACAGCTCCAGGGGGACGATGGTGAGACCCCGCTCGGCCACCTTGCTGGCGAAGCGGTCGATCTCCTTGCGGTGCAGCAGCACTTTGCGGGGCCGCCGCGGTTCGTGGTTGGTCCAGGTGCCCTGGGTGTACTCCGGGATGTGTACCCCGTGCAGCCAGACTTCCCCGTCCTGGATCTGGGCAAAGCCATCGGTCAGCGAGGCCCGGCCGGCGCGCAGCGACTTCACCTCGGTGCCGGTGAGCACGAGCCCGCCCTCCACCGTGTCCTCGAGGTGATAGTCGTGCCTGGCCCGGCGGTTGCGGGCAATAACGGTGGACTGCCGCTTGGATGCCACTGCCTTGGATGCCACTGACTTAGCGTCCGCGGCCGTCACGCGCGAAGGTAGCGCCTGAGGGTGAGGAAGGACGTGACGCCACAGAGCACCACTCCCATAACCATGGCCAGGACGATGACCTCGATGAGGTCGGCGAGACTGAGCCGGACGTTGTACGGGAAGTACTGCTGGAGCGTGTCGAGGCCCAGGGTCTTCACGGCGATGAGCAACCCCGCGGCGATCAGCCAGCCGAACATTCCCGCGATGATGCCTTCTAGCAAGAATGGTAGCTGAACATAGAAATTGGATGCGCCCACCAGGCGCATGATGCTGGTCTCCCGGCGGCGGTTGAACGCGGACAGCCGGATGGTGTTGGCCACCAGCAGGATGGCCGCGATGACCAGGATGATCGCGACGATGATGACCGCGTTCCGGGCGCCGTCGAGCAGCTTGTAGAAGTTGGACAAGATCGACTCGACGTTCACGATGTTGTCCACCCCCGGGCGTCCCTCCACGGCGCCGGCCACGACCGGGTAGTCGGTCTGCGCGTTGCGCAGCTTGACCTGGAAGGAGTCCGGGATCTCGTTCTGGGTGACCAGGCTGGAGAACGACCGGTCCTGCGCGAAGTCCTGCTTGAACCGCGGCGAAGGCCTGGGCCTGCGACTCGTAGTAGACCGCCTCCACGCCCTGGGACCGCAGCGAGAGCAGGTCGTGGTAGATCGAGGCCCGCTGGGCGGCGGTGGCCGGCCCGTTCGCCTTGCACTGCGGGCTCACGCTGGTCGCCGTGCACAGGTAGATGGACAGCTGGACCCGGCCCTGCCAGTAGGTCCGGGTGTTGTCCACCTGCTTGACGAACAACAGGCCGGTGCCCAGCAGCGACAGGCTGATCGCCACCACGACCACCAGCGCCACCGTCATGGTGAGGTTGCGCCGGAGGCCGGTCCAGACCTCTTGGAAGACAAACTGTGCACGCATGGTCGCTTGATCCCTCGGTAATTCCTCGGTATCTGGTACCGCCCAAGCCCCCGTCAGCGGCCCGGACGGGCCGCTGAGCTGGTCAGTACGCCTGGCCGTACACCCCGCGAGACTGGTCGCGCACAACTTTCCCGTACTCGAGCTCGATGACGCGCTTGCGCATGGAGTCGACGATCGCCGCGTCGTGCGTGGCCATGACGACCGTGGTCCCGGTCCGGTTGATCCGGTCGAGCACCTTCATGATCCCGATCGAGGTGGCCGGGTCGATGTTCCCCGTCGGCTCGTCCGCCAGCAGGATCATCGGCCGGTTCACGAACGCCCGGGCCATCGCGACCCGCTGCTGCTCGCCACCGGACAGCTCATCGGGCATCCGGTCGTGCTTGCCTTCCAGCCCGACCAGGTCCACCACCTCGGGGACGACCTTGCGGATGAACCGCCGGGGCTTGCCGATCACCTGGAGGGCGAAGGCGACGTTCTGGTAGACGTTCTTGTTGGGCAGCAGCCGGAAGTCCTGGAACACGCACCCGATCCTGCGGCGCAGGTACGGAACCTTCCAGTTGGTGAGGCGGGCGAGATCCTTGCCGGCGACGTGAATCTTGCCGTCGGTCGGCTTCTCCTCCTTGAGGACCAGCCGCAGGAACGTCGACTTGCCCGAGCCCGAGGGCCCGACCAGGAAGACGAACTCACCCTTCTCGACGTCGATCGTGACGTTCTCCAGGGCCGGGCGGCCCTGGTTCGGGTACGTCTTAGTGACGTTATCGAAGTGGATCACAGGCCCATCACAACGCTCGACAGAATGCGGACGCCGCAGCCGGAAACCGGCCGCCGTACGGCCCTCCCGGGTCTGGCGGACTGTCCGGTTTGGCCAGGGGCCAGTCTAGGGGGGAAACTGGCTCCGAACGTCCAACACCGCGGAAGTGACACCGGTGCCTGCTGAGGGAGGGACCCAGATGAGTTGCGAAGACCTGATCTGCGCCAGCTGTGCGGGGCCGGTGGTCGAGGCACGCTGCCCTGCCTGCCAGTCGGCGCGAGCCCAGATGCACCATCACTCGGGCGGCCTGAGCCTGCCGGTGATCGCCATGCTGCTGCTGGCCGCGCTGGCGCTGGCCGTCATGCTGCAGGTGGCCCACTAGGCCGCCGGCCGCGGGCCGGATGCACCCGCGCGCTGCCGGCTCACCCCTCGGCGGGCTGCTTGCGCAGCCAGCGGATCTCGGCCTCGATGAAGTCGTCGATCTCGCCGTCCATGACCGCGGCGGTGTTCCCCGTCTCCAGCCCGGTCCGCAGGTCCTTGACGTTCTGGTAGGGGTGCAGCACATAGTTCCGGATCTGGGTGCCCCAGCTGCCCGAGGAGTCGCCGCGTAGCTCCGCCATCTTGGCCGCCTGCTCGGCGCGCTTGCGCTCCAGCAGCTTGGCCTGGAGGACCGCCATGGCGCTGGCCCGGTTCTGGATCTGGCTGCGCTCGTTCTGGCAGGACACGACGATCCCGGTGGGCAGGTGGGTCAGCCGGACCGCGGAGTCCGTGGTGTTCACGCCCTGGCCGCCCGGCCCGCTGGAGCGGTAGACGTCCACCCGGATGTCGTCGTCGGGGATCTCGATGTGATCGGTCTGCTCGACGACCGGGATCACGTCCACCCCGGCGAAGGAGGTCTGCCGGCGGCCCTGGTTGTCGTACTTGGAGATGCGCACCATCCGGTGCGTGCCGTGCTCGCCGCGCAGCGTCCCGTACGCGTACGGCGCCTTGATCGCGAACGTGGTGGACTTGATGCCCGCCTCTTCCGCGTAGGAGGTGTCGTAGATCTCGCTCGGGTACCCGTGCCGCTCGGCCCAGCGCAGGTAGATGCGCCGCAGCCCCTCCGCCCAGTCGGCCGCGTCCGCCCCGCCGGCCTGCGCGTTGATCGTGATCAGCGCCTCGCGGGCGTCGTACTCGCCGGACAGCAGGGTCCGCACCTCGAGCTGGTCGATCTCCTTGCGCAGGGCAGCAAGATCACGGGTCGCCTCCTCACGGGTGGGCTCGTCGTGCTCGCTCTCGGCCAGCTCGAACATGACCCGGGTGTCGTCGAGGCGGCGGCGCAAGCTGCCCAGCCGGCTCAGTTCCCCCTCGAGGTAGGACAGCCGGCGGGTGACCGCCTGGGCCCTCTCCTGGTCGTCCCAGAGCCCTGGGTCGGCCGCGCGCTCCCTCAGGTTGTCTGCTTCGCGCCGCATGGCTTCCGGATCGAGAACGGACTCCACGCTGGTGAGGGTGGACGACAGTTCCGAGATTTCATTTGCGGGATCGGTACCTGCCATGCGGGAAAGCCTACGCGAGCGCAGGCATTCGAAAGGACGATCGTCCGCCAACGGCGGGTCCGGATCTACGCCAAATGCGAAATCAGGGATGTTCCGGCAGCGAACTGGCGTCCACCAGAGTGCGAATTGCACGCACTGCCACCGAAAGCATCGCGACAGTGAACCGGTCGCTCTCCCAGATCTCGGTCAGGGTCTGCCCGGCGCGCTGTACGGCCGACTCGTTGCGCCGGGCCCAGTCGGCGAGGCGCTCCTCGGGGCTGCCCGGGCCGGTCACCTGGAGCACGTCCCGGGTGATGGCCGCGTGCGCCGCGTACAGGTCATCGCGGAGCGCGGCCCGGGCCATCGTGTTCCACCGGTCGTCGCGCGGCAGCGCCGTGATCCGGTCCCGCAGCCGGGTGATCTGCAGCCGCTCGGCCAGGTCGAAGTAGGCCTCGGCGGTCTCCTCCATGCTGCGGCCGGTGGCGGTGGCGATTTCCACCAGGTCGAAGGCGGAGTAGGCCGGAACCATGGCGGCCACCCGCTCCGCGAGCCCCTCGGGCACGCCGCGGGCGGTGAACGACTCCAGCCGGTCGGCGAAGCCCGACTGGTCCCGGCCGGTGAGCAGCTTGGGCAGGCCGGAGGAGACGGTGAGCACCCCGCCGGAGAAGAAGTCGATGGTCTCGGCGATGTCGAACGGCGGCCTGCGGTTGTAGCAGCAGCCACCGGGTGGCCCGCTCGGCCAGTTTGTGCCCCTCCAGCAGCAGGGCCAGCTGGGTGGCCACCTCGACCTGGCCGTCCAGCGCCTCCACCTGGGCCCAGAAGCCGGGCAGGTCGAAGACCCGGCGGGCGACCAGCCAGGCGCAGGTGATGTCGGGGACCGACGCCCCGGTTTCCTCGTTCATCCGGAACAGGAAGGTCGTCCCGGAGCGGTCCACCATGTCGTTGACGACCTTGGTGGTGATGATCTCCCGGCGCAGCGGGTGGGCGTGCATCTGGTCGGCGAACTTCTCGTGCAGCGGCTCGGGGAAGTAGGCGGTGAGCACCGACTGCAGGTAGGGGTCGTCAGGCAGCGTCGAGGCCAGCATCTCCTGCTCGGCCGCGATCTTGACCTGGGCGAGCAGGACCGCGAACTCGGGCGCGGTCAGGCCCAGGCCGGCCGACCGGCGCTCGGCGATCTCCTTGTCCCCCGGGAGCACCTCCAGCTTCCGGCGGAGCCGCCCGTCGCGCGCCATCTTCCGCATCATCCGGCTGTGCACGTGCAGCATCTCCGGGGCCTGGGCCCGGGACGAGGCCAGCGCCCGGTTCTGGTGGTAGTTGTCCTGCAGCACCAGCGCCGCGACCTCGTCGGTCATCTCCTGAAGCAGGCGGTTGCGCTGCTCCGGCGCCCAGCTCGCCGCGGCTGACGCTGTCCGCCAGCAGGATCTTGATGTTCACCTCGTGGTCGGAGGTGTCCACCCCGGCGGAGTTGTCGATGAAATCGGTGTTGATCAGCCCGCCGGCCAGCGCGTACTCGATCCGGGCCGCCTGGGTCAGGCCCAGGTTGCCGCCCTCGGCGATCACCTTGGCCCGGAGCGCGGTGGCGTCGATCCGGACCGCGTCGTTGGCCCGGTCCCCCGCGTCGGCGTGCGACTGGGTACTGGCCTTCACGTAGGTGCCGACCCCGCCGTTCCAGAGCAGGTCGGCCGGGGCGGCGAGGATCGCCGAGATCAGCTGGTCCGGGGAGAGCGCCCGGACGTCGCGGTCCAGGCCCAGCGCGTCGGCGGCGGCCGCCGAAACCGGGATGGACTTGGCGGTCCGCGACCATACGCCACCGCCGGCCGAGATGACCGTGGGGTCGTAGTCGGCCCAGGAGGAGCGGGGCAGCGCGAACAGCCGCTGCCGCTCCGCGAAGCTGGTCGCCGGGTCGGGCGACGGGTCGAGGAAGATGTGCCGGTGGTCGAACGCCGCCACCAGCTTGATGTGCTCGGAGAGCAGCATCCCGTTGCCGAAGACGTCGCCGGACATGTCCCCGATCCCGGCCACCGTGAAGTCCGTGGTGGCCACGTCGAGGTCCAGGGTGGCGAAGTGGAACTTGACCGATTCCCATGCGCCGCGGGCGGTGATGGCCATCTTCTTGTGGTCGTAGCCCTCGGACCCGCCGGAGGCGAACGCGTCACCCAGCCAGTACCCGTGACTCTGCGCGATCTCGTTGGCGGTGTCGGAGAACGTCGCGGTGCCCTTGTCCGCCGCGACCACCAGGTAGGGGTCGTCCCCGTCGTACCTGACCACGCCGGGCGGCGGTACCACCCGGCCCGCCTGCAGGTTGTCGGTGACCTCCAGCATGGCGCTGATGAAGGTCCGGTAGCAGGCCAGCACCTCGGCCTGGTAGGCCTCCCGGTCCGCCGCGTCGGGCAGCCGCTTGCAGACGAAGCCGCCCTTGGCGCCGGACGGGACGATGACCGAGTTCTTCACCTCCTGCGCCTTGGCCAGGCCGAGGATCTCGGTGCGGAAGTCCTCGCTGCGGTCCGACCAGCGGAGCCCGCCCCGGGCCACCGCGCCGAACCTCAGGTGCACCGCTTCCAGCCGGGGTGAGTAGACGAACAGCTCGAACGTCGGCCGCGGCGCGGGCAGGTCGGGCACGGCCGCCGCGTCCAGCTTGACCACCAGGTACGGAACCTGCCCGGGCCCGGGGCGCGTGGCCGGCGGCCTGGTCGGCGAAGTAGTTGGTCCGCAGGGTGGCCAGGATCAGGCCCAGGTAGGCCCGCAGGACCCGGTCGTGATCGAGGACGGCCACGTCGTCGAGCTCGCCGCGGATCTCCTCGGTGATGGCCTCGCTGCGCTCCGCCTGCCCGCCCTGCCGGGCCGGGTCGAACCGGGACTCGAACAGCCGCACCAGCAGCCGGGTCACCGTGGTGTTGGAGCGCAGCACCCGCTCGATGTACGCGTGGCTGAACCGGGTGCCGGCCTGCCGCAGGTACTTGGCGTAGGCGCGCAGCACCATGACCTGGCGCCAGCTCAGGTGGGCGTCCAGCACCAGGGCGTTGAACCCGTCGTCCTCGATCTGGCCGCGCCACAGCGCGTCGAGCGCGTCCTCGACCAGGCCCTTGACCGGGCCAGGATGCGGCAGCCCGCCGGCGGGTGCCTGCGGCCGGGGGCCCTGGCGGGCGCGGCGCTGCCCCGGCCGGCGCCGGCGCTGCTGGGGCGCAGCCCGAAGTCGTAGATCCAGAACGGGGTGGGCAGCCCGGGCGCGGAGAACTCGTAGGGATGCTCGTCCACCACCTGCACCCCCAGGTGCTGCAGCCGGGGCAGCACATCGGTGAGGGTGATCGGCGATCCGGTCCGGTAGATCGTCAGCCGCCAGACGCGCGGCCGGTTGTCCGCCGGCTGGCCGGTGTCCTCGGCGGGTACCCCGCCGGAGTAGCCTTCGGCCTCCCAGAGGTCGAACGCCACTGGGGTGCCGGACTCGACCATGCCGCGCACCCGGGTGAGGTCGCTCACCGCGTAGGCCGCGGGCACATCAGCCTTGTAGGTCTCCGGGATGGCTCGCGCCCAGCGGCCGAGCAGTTCCCCGGCCTGCTCCTCGCCCAGCCGGGCCAGCGGCCTCGGCGGCCAGGTCCTCATCCCAGGACCGGACCGCGGCGGCCAGCTTGGCCTCGAGTTCCGCCGTGTCCACCTGGGGCAGCCGGCGGCCGCGCTCGGCCCGCACCACCACGTGCAGCCGGGCCAGCGCCGAGTCGCCGACGGTGGCGCTGTACTCGACGGTCGCGCCGCCGAACGCCTCGCGCAGGATCTCCTGGGCGCGCAGCCGCACCGCGGTCGTGTAGCGGTCCCGGGGCAGGTACACCAGGCACGACATGTAACGGCCGTAGACGTCCCGGCGCAGGAACAGCCGGGTCTGGCGGCGTTCCCGCAGCGCCAGCACGCCCAGCGCGATCGGGGTCAGCTCGGGCACGGAGATCTGGAACAGCTCCTCGCGCGGGTACCCCTCCAGGATCTCGGTCAGGTCCTGGCCGTCGTGGCTGTCCGGGGTCATCCCGGCCGCCTCCAGCACGCTGGCCAGCTTGCGCCGCAGCACCGGGATGCGGGTGATGCTCTCGTGGTACGCGGCGTGCGTGAACAGCCCGAGGAAGCGGTGCTCGCCGACCACCTCGCCAGCGTCGTTGACCCGCTTGACCGCGATGTAGTCCAGGTAGTTGGGCCGGTGCACGGTGGAGCGGGAGTTCGCCTTGGTCAGGATGAGGCGCTGCCGGTCCCGGGCCCGGGCCCGGACCTCGGGGGGCAGCGCGGCGAAGGACGTGGAACCGTGCTTGTCGTGCCGCAGGATCCCCAGGCCGGTGCCGGGCAGCGCGAGCAGCGCCATCCCGTCCGGCCCGTCCACCAGGTCGTACTCCCGGTAGCCGAGGAAGGTGAAGTGGTTGTCGGCCAGCCAGCGGAGCAGGGCCACGGTCTCGGCCGGGGCCCCGGCACCTTCCGCGGCCAGCCGGTCGGCCAGCCAGGTGGCCCTGGCCTGCATCCGCGGGTAGTCCTCGACCGCGACCCGGACGTCGTGCAGCACCCGGTGCAGGTCCTGCTCGAGCTCGGCGGCGGAGTTGTGCGCGGCTGCGTTCCTGGCGGCCGGGCCGGGCCCGGACGCGCCGTCGGCGGCTGGTCCCCCGATCTCGATGTGGGTCCAGGACTCGGCGATCTCCTCGTGGTCGCCGTTCCGGCCGCTCAGCGTCCCGCACACGTCGTGCAGCGTCCCGGCCACGTCCCGGCGGACCAGCAGCTGGGGATGCAGGATGTGGTCGCTGTCCAGGCCATGCCGGGCCAGTTCCATGGTCACCGAATCGACCAGGAACGGCATGTCGTCGGTGATGATGTCGACCACGCGGCGGCCGGGGTCGAATGCGGCCGGCGAGCCCGCGGGCCGCACCCGGACCAGGGCCCGGCCCTGCGGCCGGTGCGCGGCGAGCCGGGCCTGCTCCAGCGCGGCCGCGGCGACCGGACCGGGCCCGGCCGCGGCCAGGTCCTCGACGGGGACGTGCCGGTAGTACGCCCGGAGGTAGCAGAGCAGGTCGCCGACGTGCAGATCGGCCAGGTCCTCGGCGGTAACCGCCTGGGCCGCCTCGGCCAGCAGGGTTTCCCGGTCCGCGGCCGAGCTGTCACTCATTGGCGCACCACGCCATTGTGGTGTTGTCACGCGTTTCCCTCAATCACCGTTGATTGCTGCGCATCGCCTGGTCCCGACTCTACGCGGGGCTCGTCCCGGGGGGCGAACAGCGCGAGCACCTCGGGATTGGCCAGCGCGTCCGGGTCGGCCGCCTCCGCGACCGGCGTGCCGAGCAGGATCTTGCGCACCGGAACTTCCAGTTTCTTCCCGGACAGCGTCCGCGGGATCCCCGGGACCTGATGGATCTCGTCGGGCACGTGCCGCGGGGACAGCTCGCTGCGCAGCGCCCCGCGGAGCTGGCCGATCAGGTCGTCGTCGAGCTCGCGTCCCTCGGCCAGCACCACGTACAGCACCAGCCGCCCGGGCGGCCCGAGCTGCCCGGTGTCCACCACCAGGCTGTCGGTGACCTCCGGCAGCCGCTCCACCACCCGGTAGAACTCGCTGGTGCCCATCCGCACGCCACCACGGTTCAAGGTGGCGTCCGAGCGTCCGTAGATCACGCATCCGCCGTCCGGCAGCATGGTGATCCAGTCACCGTGCCGCCACACTCCAGGGTATGCGGCGAAGTAGCTGGCCCGGTACTTCTCGCCGTCCGGATCGTTCCAGAAGCCGACCGGCATGGACGGCATGGGCCCGGTGATGACCAGCTCGCCGACCTCCCCGATGACCGGCTTCCCGGCGGCGTCGAAGGCTTCCACCCGGGCCCCCAGGCACCGGCCGGCGATGAGGCCGGCCCGACCGGCAGCAGCGGGCTCGGCCCGACGAACCCGGTGCACACGTCGGTGCCGCCGGAGAACGAGCCGAGCTGCGCGTCCTCGCTGACCTCCCGGTAGACCCAGTGGAAGCCCTCGGGCGGCAGCGGTGATCCGGTGGAGCCGATGCCGCGCAGCGCCGACAGGTCCAGCTCACGGCCCGGGGCCAGCCCGGCTTTGGCGCAGGCCAGCAGGTAGGGCGCGCCGGTGCCGAAGTAGGTCACCCCGGTCTGCGCGGCGAGCCGCCAGAGCGCGTCGGTGCCCGGGTAGGTGGCGCTGCCGTCGTAGAGCACCAGGGTCGCCCCGGCCAGCAGCCCGCCGGCCAGGTAGTTCCACATCATCCAGCCGGTGGTGGTGTACCAGAAGAACACGTCGCCCGGGCCGAGATCCTGGTGCAGGCCCAGCGCCTTGAGGTGCTCCAGGACGATGCCGCCGTGACCATGCATGATCGCCTTGGGCAGCCCGGTGGTGCCGGACGAGTACAGCACCCACAGCGGGTGATCGAACGGGACCTCCACGAACTCCGGCTGGCCGTCCCCGGCCGCGGCCGGCAGGTCGGCCCAGCCGAGCGTGCGTACCCCCGCCTGGTCGGCGGCGGCCCGGGTGGCCGGTCCCAGCCCGCGCGCGGACCCGGCGATCCGGCGGGACCCAGCGTCCGGGGCCGTCGGCGTCCGGGCCGTCCACCATGATCACGGCGGCCAGCCCGGGCAGCCCGGCGACGATCTCGCCCACGGCCTCGTCCCGGCTGAACTCCTTGCCGCCGTAGCGGTAGCCGCCCACCGCGAACAGCACGGTCGGGCGGATCTGCGCGAACCGGTCGATGACGCTGTGCGCGCCGAAATCCGGCGAGCAGGACGACCAGATGGCTCCCAGGCTGGCGGTGGCCAGCAGCCCGATGAGCGCCTCGGGGATGTTCGGCAGGAACGCGGCCACCCGGTCCCCCTGGCCGACGCCGAGCGCGCGCAGCGCCCCGCGGACCCGGCCGACCTCGGCGGCCAGCTCGCCGTAGGTGAAGGTCCGCGGCGGGGCGTCCTCGGCGCAGGCGATGATCGCGACGCGGCCCGGGTCGGTGCGGGCCGTGCGCAGCGCGTTCCGCGCGTAGTTCAGCGTGGCGCCAGGAAACCAGGTGGCCTCGGGCAGCTGCCCGCTCAGCGCGGGACCGTCACCGCGCTGGCCGAGCACCCCGAAGTACTCCCACAGCGAGTCCCAGAACGCGCCCGGCTCGCCGACCGACCACTCCCAGAGGTCCTGGTAGTCGGCGGCGGCGACGCCATGGTGCTCGGCCAGCCAGCGCAGGTACTGGGTGATCCGCGCCTGATCGATGACCTCCGGGCCCGGCTCCCACAGAACCTCGCCGTAATCGCTGCCGAGTAGCCGCGCCACCTCGTCGTTTCTTGGCATAGGCCCCAGCATCGGGGGTCAGCCCGCGCATCGCAACGCGAGCCACGCGGCCCAGGCTGTGGTCAAGCTCACTCCGCCTGCGCGGCCGGACCCGTCCTGGCTGACCGGTCTGGCTCACCCCACCGGAGCGCCGGCGGCGAAGGCCAGCACGCCGAGCCCCGCGGCACCCACGATCGCGCTGACCACGCCGCGCCGCACGCCGAGCAGCCAGGCCGCGGCGAGCGCGAGCACGCCGAGCTGCCACAGGTGGGCGAGGGCCAGGGCCGAGCGGGAGCGCGGCCCCGGCGATGGCGCCGATGGCGGCCGGGCCGGCCCCGGTCAGGAAGGCCTGGACGGCCGCGCTGGCCCGGAGCCGGTCGAAGTAGCGGCCGCCGGCCGAGCACGAACAGGAACGAGGGGGTGAAGGCGACCAGCGCGGCGAGCAGCCCGCCGCCCACCCCCGCGGCCGCGTACCCGACCACCGCGACGGTCTGCACCACCGGCCCGGGCGTGATCTGGCCCAGCGCGACCGCGCTGAGGAACTGGCCCGCGGTCATCCAGTGGTAGGTGTCCACCGCGTCGTGCTGCATCAGCGGGATGATCACGAAGCCCGCCGCCGTAGGAGAGGGCACCGACCTTGAACCCCTCCCAGGCCACCGCGAGCAGGCCGCCCGCGGCAGGCACCGCGGCGGCCAGCGGCAGCATGACCGCGCCCAGCCCGGAACGACTCAGGCCCGGACGACCCCGGCCCGGACGATTCCGGCCCGGACGACCCGGGCCCGGACGATCCCGGCCCGGACGACCCGGGGCCGCGCGGGTGGACCGCGGCCGGGTCCGCGCCGCGACCTCGGCCAGTCCGCAGGCCGCCAGGACGATGACCAGCCACGGCCCGACGGTCGCCGCGGCCAGCCCCGCCGGCGGCCAGGTACGCCGATCCAGCGGCCGTGCGCGGCGCGGGTCCCCGGGTTACTCCCGCCGGCCCGCCGCCAGCTCGCCGGGATCAGGCCCACCGCGGCGGCCACGGCCACCGCGGGCACGGCCGCGCCTGATCCGGCCGCCGCGCCCGCGATCCAGCCCGGCGGGCGGGGCGCCAGGAACAGGGCCGCCAGCCCGAGGATGATGACCAGGCCGGGGACGATGAAGCAGACCCCGCCCAGGATCGCGCCCGGCCGGACCGCGCAGCCGCCAGGCGCAGAAGATGGCCAGCTGGGTCGAGGCCGGGCCGGGCAGCAGGTTGCAGGCGGCCAGCCCGTCCTCGAAGTCGTCAGGCGGCAGCCACTGCCGGTCCGCCACGCACAGCTTGCGCAGCAGCGCGATGTGCGCGGGCGGGCCGCCGAACCCGACGCAGCCGATCCGGCCCCATTCCCGGGCGATCGTGGTCAGCGGGACGGCGGGAGGCTCCGGCGGGGTGCTGCTCCCGCGCAGCGTGATCAGGCACGCGGCCAACCTACGCAGCGCAGGTGAACGGTCGCGGCACCGCGACCGTCCAGCAACGGGACCGGCCATCGGCTCAGCCGGCGGCGGCCAGCGTCAGCCGGTCCACCGCGCGCACCACGGCCGGGGTATCCGAGAGATCGTCGAAGACCACGTCCGCCCCGGCCTTCCGCAGCTCGCTCATGGTGGAGCGGCCGGTCGCCACGGCCAGGCACCGCGCGCCGCCGGTCTGGGCGGCCGCCACGTCGCGGGTGGAGTCGGCGATGTAGACGGTGGAGTCCTCATCGAACCGGATGGCGTACTTCTCGGCGGCCCGGCTGCGGGTCATCATCAGCTGGGCGCCCTTCGGGTACACCTGCGACCCGTAGCCGCCGATCTCCAGGTCGAAGAACTCCTCCAGCCCGAACGCGCGCAGCTTCTCGATCGCGTTCGGCTTGATCGTCCCGGTCAGCACGGTCTGGACCACCCCGGGCCGGGCCGCCACCTCGGCCACGGCCTCGGCGGCCCCGGGCAGCAGCCGGCCTTGCTCACGCAGCTGGCCGCGGCGGGCCGCGAAGGAGTTGGCCAGCTCGAAGCTGAACCGGGCCAGCAGTTCCTCGCCGCCGGCCGTAGCCGGGCTGGGCAGCCCGGATGGCACCGCCTCGTTCAGGGCCAGCGCCTCGAAGAAGATCTCCGACTCCATCCGCCCCGGGAGCTGCGGGAGCTGGACCATCGGCCGTCCGGTGACCCGCCGGAACGCCTCCGCGTACGCATCCCTGGTGATCCGGCCGACGTCGATGAGAGTCAGATCGATGTTCCACAGGACCAGGCGGCTAATGAGGACCTCCGGGGTTGGCATCCCCCTCGCGGCGGGCAAGGCCAGCCTATGCCCGGACAGGCCGCACGCACGCCCGATCGGCGACGGCGGCGGCGGCCGGTGCGTTCGAGGGGCCGCGCCCTGCTTCCGGGTTGCGCCGCCGGGCCCGGCGCGTACCGGGCGAAATTCCGGAATCAGGCGGACAATTAGCTTAAAAGCTTACTTTTAGTGTAGCCCTTTTTAATTCGGAATAAACGATGATGGCTAGTAGATAACTATTCGAGATGGTCGATCTAATAGATTCACGATTAGGGACCCCTTAGGGCTGTCTAGCGTGCTATATAACGACGGGATCGTGGCTGAAGCTGGCCCGGCAGGGGGGATTACGGATGGTAACGACAGCGCGCATGCGGCCAGACGCCCAGGATGACGCTTGTTTTCGCCGAAAGGCAGACGCACCGGCTCGATGACCGCGACCGCCTCGGAGGCTGCTGGAACCCCGCTCACCTCTGTCGCCGATCCGCTCCGCCGAACGGCGGCGCTGGGCCGCGGACCTGACCGGCCCGGAGCTGGCCGGGCTGGTTCTGCACGGGGCCGGCGGAATCGGCAAGTCCACGCTGGCCAGCCAGATCGTCTCGCGGGTGAGCCATCTCGAGCCCGAACGGGTCACCGCGGTCGTCCGCGGCCAGGTATCGGTCGAGGCGGTACTGGGCGGGGTGGCCGCGGCTCTTCGCCGTCACCCGGTGGTCGCTGAGGGCGGTGGCCAGGCGCAATCGGTGCGGGCGGCGGATCGCGCCGACCTGCCGTGGGCTCATCGGCTGGCCCTGCTGCGCGAACTGGTCCTCGGCCAGGTGCCGGTCCTGCTGGTCCTGGACGATTTCGATGACAACGTCTCGCCCGTTCCGGTGGCTGGACGGTCCGCGATCCAGCCCTGGCCGAATTGATAGCGACCTGGGGCAGCAAATCCGTATCGCGGCCGGCTGCTCATTACCTGCCGCCATCCATTCCGCCTGCGCCCGGACCAGCGGACCGCCGCTCACATTCCACCATCTCGGCCCGCTGTCCCGTTCTGGCGCTTTCGAGCTGGCGAAATCACTGCCTGCCCTCGGATCGCTCGGCGAGCAAGAACTCGACCAGGCCTGGCGGTTGCTGGGCGGCCATCCCCAGGCTATGGAATACCTGGACTCGCTGCTCGCCACGGGTGACGTCCGGTTCCCGGAGGTGGCCGATCGTCTCGCGGTCGCGGTCGAGGGCAAGAGCGGAAGCCCCGCCCGGCCCGGCGGGCCAGCCGCGCCCACCGAGCTGCCGCCGCCTGCCGCGGAGTCGATCGCCCTGGCTGCCCGCGACCTCCTGCTCCGCGAGCTCGGCGGTCCATCCCCGGACGCGGTCCCCGGTGGGCCGCGGGCCCACTGCGCCGCCTGGCGGCATACCGTCGCCGCGTCCCCTCCCGCCGCACGGCCGCGGCGCAGCGGGCTGGACTGAGGCGGCCCGGACGGGTGCCAGCCGGACTCGTGCTGGCTGGACTCGCGCTGGCTGCACTGGGGCTGGCTGCACTCGTGCTGGCCGGACTGAAGCTGGCTGGACTCGTGCTGGCTGGACTCGTGCTGACCGCGGCGGCCGGGGCGCTCGCCTGGGGCGGCCCGGGTCATCCGCGGCGCACGCCGGCCACGCCGCGGATGCGCCCGAGAGGCAACAGGCGGTACTGCAGCAGGCGTCAGCGATCCGCTCCCGGGCGGCCGCGTGGGTGGCCCGGCAGGTCAGCCAGGACGCGATCGTGGCCTGTGACCCGGCCATGTGCGCGGCCCTGCTGGCCCAGCGGATCGCGGCCGGGAATCTGCTGGAACTGCGGGACGGGGCAGCCGATCCGCTGGGCTCCGATGTCGTCGTCGCGACCGCCGCGGTGCGCAGCCAGTTCGGCGCGCGGCTGGCGAGCATCTACGCGCCGGCCGTCCTGGCCAGTTTCGGTTCCGGCCGCCTCCGGATCGATGTACGGGCCGTCGCCCCGGATGGCGCGGCCGCCTACCGGGCCGAGCTGGCCGCGGACCTGACGGCCCGCCGGAAAGCGGGACGTCAGCTGCTGGGCAATCCACACGTCCGGGTCTCCGCCACCGCCCGGAGGGAACTCCAGGCCGGTCAGGTGGACTCCCGGCTGCTCAGCACCTGGCCACCCTCGCCGGGGAGGAACCTATTCAGGTTGGCGCGTTCGAGAACTCCGGGCCCGGGGCGAGCGCGGGCGTTCCGCTGCGGTCCGCGGTGATCGCCGTGGCCGGCCGCGAGGACCCGGCCGCCCTGGCGGACATGCTCACCTTCGTCCGTGCCCAGCGGCCGCCTTACCTCCCGGCCCGGTCGCTGATCGAGCCGGGCGCGGCCGGTGTATCCGTGCTGAGCATTCAGTTCGCCGCGCCCAGTCCCCTGGGGCTGCTCCAGGGGACGCCGACTCCCTGACCAGGCACCGTCGGCCCTCACGGGCCAGATCAACCTCGGTACTGGGCCCGCCGCGTCCGCTCGAGCGTGTCCGCCCCCTGTTCCAGCAGCTGCACCGCGTGGGCCAGCCGCTCGGATCCGGCGCTCGCTGATCCAGTGCGGGTCAGGGAGCGGGGCAGACGGCCCCGGGAATGGTCCGGCCCGGCCTGCGTCTCCGGAGAGAGAACGAGCCAGTCGGTCCGGGCGCCGCTACGGCCCGTCCCGTGCACCATCACCTGGGCCTCGAGAGTCAGCAAACGGATACCGAGCAGCCTGGCCAGCACGAAGGCCCTGATGACCAGGTCGCCCGGGACCGGATCACCCGGAACCGGGTCAGGACGGCCCCGGCGCAGCCGGAACGCGCGGGATGTCCTAGCTGGCCCGCGGGCGAGCGGACAAGATTCACGACGAGGAAGGACCACCCGCACCAGACCGGGCCGCACCAGACCGGGCCGCCCGCGACCGGGCCGCGTAGGCCTCCAGCCGGCCGCTGTAGGCTTCCAGCCGCCGCCGGGCGCCAGACGCCGCGAACGTCCCGGTCGCGCCGTGCGCCAGCTGGCGAAGCTGCTCGTAGCGTTCACGCCCCGCCCGGGTCCCCAGCACGTAACCCGCCCCGAACACCACCACGGTGCCCAGCTTCACGTCTTGTCCTGGTGCCGCAGGACGGAAATGGCCGCACTCGCGGCGGTGGCCGCGACCGCCCCGCCCACCACGCCGAGCGTGACCTTGGAGGCCAGGCGCAAAGTGTCGCTGTCCGCGACCGACGTCACAGACTCCAGCAGGAGATCCCACTTGCTCTTGCGGGTAAACAATCCCATCCGCCCGTGTCCTCTCTGGAAAGCAGCGGCCCGCTACCGCCTTGCGCAGCGGCCAGCCGTCGAACCCGGCCCGCCCGGTCGCTAACGCGCCGATCCTGATGTCCTGATGGCGACGATGAGCTCCGGCTTGGTCATTGAGGTGCGCAGCTCGACATCGGTGCTGCGGCCCAGCCGCATCAGCTCTTCCTTGTTGAGCTGGTCCAGCGGGATACCGCCGGCCCGGACCACGGCCTCGACCAGCTCTTGCTTGTTCATCCCGGACGGCTCAGCGACCTCCAGCGTGCCCGCCACGCGGATCAGTTCTCGCTTCGTGAGCTGGCCGAGCTGGCCGCTGCTACGCACCGTGGCGTCACCCGGCTGGCTACCGTTGCGCACCCGGGCTGAGCCCCGCGCTGGCCGCGACGCCGAGCGTTGGGCTGACCTGCGGGCCGCAGCCACGCTGCGCCCCCGGGCCTGGCCGGCCTGGGCGACCCGCCGCTCCGCAGCCGCGGGCGGCTGGGCGAGGGCGGCCAGGCGATCGGCCTCCTGGCTGGCTTGCGACGCGACTTCCTGAGCCGCTCTTGAGGCCTGCCCCGCCAGCTCCCTGGCCTGGGCGACAGCCTGGTTGGCCTCCTGGATAGCCTCGCGGGCGCGCTGCTGAGCGCGCTCGGCCTCCTGCTGCTTCTCCCGCGTGCGGGCCTCGGCCTCACCCTCAGCCTGGTCGAGCACCTTCCGGCCCTGGGCCTCCTCCGCGAGGCGGACCTGCTCAAGGTGTTCCTCCGCCTGCGCGCGCGCCTGGCGCACCCGCTCCTCCTGCACGCGTTCGGCCTCGGCGACCGTTTCGCGGCCCTGCCGGGTGGCCTCGTCCACCCGGGCGGTGAGCTGCCGGGTGGCGTCCTGCTGGACCTGCCGCACGAGGCCGTCCATCTCGTTGGCCGTCCGCTCAGCCTCATCGGCCCGGTCCTTGGCCTCCTGGGCCAGATCCAGTGCCCGGCCCTCTTTCTCCCGCGCCTCCTCCGCGGCGCTGTCCGCCTGCCGCAGCAGCGAGTCCACCGAGTCGCCGCCCAGGCCCGGCACGGCGGCCTTGACCGAGCGGCCGGCCGTCCTGGCCTTGCGCCGCACGCCGGAGGTGGCGGAACCTGCGGCCGCCGCGGCCGAAGACGCGGTGTCCGATACGTTGTCGGCCACCGAGGCGGCCACATCGGAAGCGCCGGAACCGGCCGAGATGGCTGGCTTCAGGGCCTTGGACAACAGCCAGGCGGCATTAGCCGGAAGCTCACGCAGACCCGTTCCTGCCACGTCACTCAGACGGCGCGCCGATCTCACCTTGCTCATGAATCCCCCCACGCCTCTGTAGCCCCTTGAGCCCTGCCTACCCCCGGACCCTGGGCTTTATCCCAGAGGACCCGATCCCAGAGGACCGCTTTCGGCGCCCGGATGGTCGGGGACACCGGAGGCGGATGTCACCCCATATGGCGCTATCAGCCCATGTGCGGGTAGCGGTAGTCGGTCGGCGGCGCGAACAGCTCCTTGATGGCCCGCGCGTTCACCCAGCGGGTCAGGTTGAAGATCGAGCCTGCCTTGTCGTTGGTCCCGCTGGCCCGGGCCCCGCCGAACGGCTGCCGGCCCCCACGGCCCCGGTGGGCTTGTCGTTGATGTAGAAGTT
Organism: uncultured Actinomycetes bacterium; assembly: GCA_963742055.1. Taxonomy (GTDB): domain Bacteria; phylum Actinomycetota; class Actinomycetes; order Streptosporangiales; family Streptosporangiaceae; genus RYN-230. The sequence continues at coordinate 79,874 of CAVUKT010000039.1, forward strand.
GCCGGCCGCGAAGCGCAGCGCTTCGGTGGCGGCGGCGATGGCGTCCCGGTCCTGGGCGATGATCGCCCCGGTCAGCGCGTACGGGGCGGCGTTCGCGGCCTGGGCCACGACCTCGTCGTAGCGGGCGTCCTCGAAGACGTGCACGGCCAGGATCGGCCCGAAGTACTCGGTCCGGAACACTTCATCCTCCAGGTCGGAGCACTCCAGCACGGTCGGCTGGACGAAGTACCCCTGGTCGCCGTCCGCGTCCCCGCCGACCAGCACCCGGATCGACGGCCGGCTCCGGGCCCGGGCCAGCGCGTCGGACAGCTTCCGGAACGCCCGGGCGTCGATGACCGCCCCCATGAACACCGACAGGTCAGTGGCCACGTCGCCCACGGTGAGCGAGTTGACCTGGGCCAGGAAGTCGTCGCGCATCCGGTCCCAGACCGACCGCGGGATGTAGGCACGGGACGCGGCCGAGCACTTCTGGCCCTGGTACTCGAACGCGCCCCGGATCAGCGCCACCGACAGCACCTCTGGATCGGCCGACGGGTGCGCGATCACGAAGTCCTTGCCCCCGGTCTCGCCGACCAGCCGCGGGTAGCCGCGGTAGCTGGCGATATTCTCGCCCACACTGCGCCATAGGTGCTGGAACGTCCCGGTGGACCCGGTGAAGTGGATGCCGGCCAGGTCCCGGTGCGGCAGGGCCACCTGGGAGACCGCCCGGCCGTCGCCGGTGACCAGGTTGATCACGCCGGCAGGCAGCCCGGCCGCCTCGAGCAGCCGCATCGTGTAGTGCGCCGAGAACTGCTGGGTCGGGGACGGCTTCCACAGCACCACGTTGCCGAGCAGCGCCGGGGCGGTGGGCAGGTTGGCGGCGATAGAGGTGAAGTTGAACGGGGTGATGGCCAGCACGAAGCCCTCGAGCGGGCGGTATTCCAGCCGGTCCCACTCCCCCGTTACGGAGGAGGGCTGCTCGGCCAGCAGCCGCCGGGCGAAGTGGGTGTTGTACGCCAGAAGTCGATCAGCTCGCAGGCCGCGTCGATCTCGGCCTGGTACACCGACTTGGACTGGCCGAGCATGGTGGCCGCGTTGATCGTGGACCGCCACGGCGCCGGCCAGCAGCTCGGCGGCCTTGAGGAACATCGCGGCCCGGTCGTCGAAGGACAGCGCCCGCCAGCCCGGCGCGGCCGCGGCGGCCGCCTCGATCGAGGCGGCCACGTCCGCGTCGGTCGGCGTTGCCGAGGTGGCCGAGCACGTGCGCGTGGTTGTGCGGCTCGACCACGGCGATGCGGTCGCCGCCGCCCATCCGCTGCTGGCCGCCCACCGTCATGGTCAGCTCGACCGGGGCTGGCGGCCAGCTCCTTGAGCTTGGCTTCGACGGCGGCGCGCTCGGCGCTGCCCGGCGCGTAGGCCCGGACCGGCTCGTTGACGGGCGGCGGAACGTTGCTGACGGCGTCCATGAGGATCTCCCCGAACTGCTCTTACGATGCGGTGGCCCCATCGTATGAGGCGCGCCGGCTAGCCCGCGTTCCCCGCCACGAACGGCAATTCCTGGGTGGCGTACCACATCAGCTCGTGCCCCTCCGCCCCGTCCACCAGGAACTGGGCGTCGTCGTCGCCCGCCTCGGCGGCGCCCAGCGCGGCGACTGCCGCGCTGACGTCGGGCCGGGCGAGCAGGTCATCGACGTGCCCCGAGACCACCCAGGCCAGCGGGACCGGCGCGGACAGCAGCACCCGGGTCGGCTCCTCGAAACCGCCGCCGAACCCCCCGTCCCGGCTGACCTGTTCCTCGGGCACGTCGGCGGCCAGGACGACGCGCCGTCGCGGCGCGTCCGGGTTGGCCAGCAGCAGCCATAGCGACGCCCGCGCCGCGTGGGTCAGCGCGGCGTACTCGAGTTCCTCAAGGTCCGCCTGGGCGTACCACTCGCGCAGCGCCGGTGTGACGGTGAACGCCTGCATCGGGGCCGGGCCGACCTGGCCAGCCCGCAGCGCGCCGGCCAGGGCGGGCAGCGTGGCCGGCAGATAGACGCGCATGCTTCTCCCCGGTTGTATCGGCACAGCTGGACCAGCACTTGTCCCGGTAGTCAGGTCCCGAGAACCGCAACCACCAGGGCTACTGCCTCATCGAGGGACTGATGCTCCCACACCCGGACCACCTGCCAGCCCGCCGCGGCCAGCGCCGCATCCGCGGCCCGGTCGCGTTCGACGTTGCGGCGCAGCTTGGGTGACCAGTACGACTCGTTGACCGCCGGGTCGCGGCCGTGCTGGGGGCACACGTGCCAGAAACAGCCGTCCACGAACACCGCGACCCGGCGCCCGGTGAACGCGATGTCCGGCCGGACCCGGGCGCCGCCGTCCAGATCGAGCCGGAAGTCCTTGCGGAACCGGTAGCCCTGCCGGTGCAGCGCGCTGCGCAGGGCAAGTTCGGGCTTGGTGTCGGTGCGCCGGTTGGCGCGCATGTTCGCCGATCGTCCCGGGGTGGGGGGAATCAGGCCCGTGCGAAGCGAGCTGGACGGGCTCAGATGATCGGCCACCGGGCCAGGCTAGAGCAGCCGGGCCCTGGTATGCGGGCCCGTTTGCCAGGAGCGCCGGCCGCAGTATTAAGGAAGGCCGAGCAACTCGGCCAGGCCCGCGGTGGCGCGCCGGGTCGGTGTGCAGGACCCCGGTCATCCCGAGGGCCTCCGCGGCCTGCACATTGGCCTCGATGTCGTCGATGAACACGCACTCGGCCGGGTCCAGTCCGAGCAGCCCGACCGCGTGCCGGAAGATCCGCTCCTCCGGCTTGCGCATGCCCACCTCGGCCGAGATGACCACCGCGTCGAACAACTCCGGGAGCAGGTCGGCCGGATAGGCGGTGATGCCCCAGGAGTTGGAGAGCATGGCCGTCTTCAGCCCGGCCCGGCGGACCCGGCGCAGCAGGTCCAGCATGGGCTCGCTGAGCACGGTGGCCGCGAACATCCGGTCCAGCAGTCCCGCGGCGGTCACCGGCCCGCCGTCCCGGCGCACGATCTGGGCCGCGAGCATCTGCTCGAACTCCTCGTTGCTGCACTCCCCGCGTTCCAGCCCGTGGATCGGGTTGTCCGCGCCGTCCACGTCGTAGGCGCCGGTCACCCAGGCCTTCATGACCGCGTGGTAGCTGGTGTACTCGATCTCGTCCGCGGCGATCCAGGCCCGCACGGTCTCCGAGATGGGGTTGGTCATCACCCCACCCCAGTCCGCGACCACCCCGCGCAGCGGCGGCCGGCCCAGCGCCGGAGCAGCCCCGGTGGCGGGGGCGGTTTCGTCATCGGGCTGGGCGGGCCGGGAGGTCAGCTGAGGGTCAAACACGCTTCGATGGTAAGCGCCCGGGAAGACCGTGGTTACCCCGGTCAGCCGGGACACGATCCCGCTCATAGACCTTTGTCCTAAACGCAATTTTTGGTCGGCGCGTAGCAGATGGATCAGCGGCCACTCAGGCCCGGAAAAGCGGACTAACGTGCGACACGGCGGGAGTTCGCTGACTCCCGCCGTGTCGCTGCCGAACGATGTTATGTGCGTTTTCCCCCCGCACCGTGGGTCACCGGGCGTCGGCGGAGCCGGCCGGCTGAGTGGTCCGGGCCTGTCCGGACCGGGCCGGGGCGCCTTGCGCGTGGGTACGGACGGACGGCCCGGCGGTCGCGTGCCGACGGCCCGGGACCAGGGTGCGCGGCGCCAGGTGCTGGCGCGTGACGGTGAGACCATCGAACGCTGCCACCCTCGTGGTAGGCACGAAGTCGCTGGTGTGAGCCTCGGCGGCGGCCTTGGCCCGGAAGTGGGCCCGGGCCTCGGAGTAGTCCGGCTGGGTGTGCGGATGCCTGAACGTGATCCACAGCGGGATACCGATCATGGCGGCCACGAACAGGGCGATGATGGGGAAGTTGGCGATCACGATGCCGGTCACGGTGTCTCTCCTTGGAAGTTCCTCGCCGGCGGCGGCCCCAGCCGGCTTCTGACGTTCTCAAGATTGCCCGGGCGGATTCTGTGCGTCGTTGGCAGAGCTTCTGCAATCGCTATGAATGTGGCCGGCGGAGTTAATTCCGGTTCACCGGCCGGGGCAGAAAGTGTCGGTGTCCCCCGTACCGTGCTCTTATACGGCACCGAGGGGAAGGCGGACCGCACCATGACCAGTACCGATGTCGCCACCGGCGAGCGGGCTGACCTGCTGAGCGCCCTGGCCAAGCAGCGCTACTTCCTGCGCTTCACCGCGCGCGGCCTGACCGACGAGCAGGCCGCGCAGCGCACCACCGCCAGTGCGCTGTGCGTGGGCGGCGCGATCAAGCACGTCACCTTCACCGAACGGCAGTGGGCCCAGTTCATCGTGGTGGGCCCGTCGGCCATGGCCTCTGACGAGTCAGCCGTAGGGTCCTACCTGGATGGATTCCGGATGCTGGAGGGGGAGACGCTGGCTGGGTTGCTGGCCGATTACGACCAGGTGGCGCAGCGCACCGACGACCTGATCCGGTCGCTCCCCGACCTGGATGCCGCACAGCCACTGCCGGAGGCGCCCTGGTTCGAAAGGGGGCGAGCTGGTCCGCCCGCCGGGTGCTGCTACACGTGCTGGCGGAGACCGCACAGCACGCCGGGCACGCCGACATCATCCGGGAGTCCCTGGACGGCGCCAAGACCATGGGCTAGGACACCGGCAGGCGCCGTGAGCTAAGGACGGTCGAGCACTACGGGCTGGGGAACCGTCAGGCACCCGGCCCCGTGAGGCGGAAGCGCGGCAGCGGCGAGGGAAGCAGGAACAGGAAGCCCGGCGTCCCGCCGGCGGCGGCGATCCAGAGTGCCGGGTGCACCCCGATCAGCGTGCCCGCGGCCCCACCGGCCAGCGCCCCCACCGGGCGGGTGCCGTAGTTGACGGCCTGAAAGGCCCCGCAGACCCGGGCCCGGAGCGGATCGGGCACGACGGCCGCCAGGATCGTGCCGATGCTGATGTCCAGGACCATCACACCGAAGCCCGAGACGAACTCGGCCGTGAAAAGCATCCCCAGGATCAGCAGCCGGGGCCGGGCGGCCAGCGGCACGAGCAGGGCCGGGACGGGATACACGATGCAGCCGATGAGGTAGGCCCGCCCGACCCCGGCCCGGCCCGCGATCCGCCGGGTGAGCAGCGACCCGAGTACACCGCCGACCGCGCCCGCGCCCAGCACGATGCCGAGCAGTCCGGGCCGGACGTGCAGGGACCGGACCGCGTACAGGACGAACAGGGCCATGAACATGAAGTTGAAGAAGTTGATCACGGACACGCAGGCCAGCGACGGCCGCAGGATGGGCGACGCCCAGATGAAGCGGGCGCCGGCGCTGAGCGCCCCCCGGCCCCCGGCGTGGTCCGGGGCGGCTCAGCCGGCCGGATCCGGTTCAGGAAGAACGCCGAGCCAAGGAACGACAGCGCGTCGGCCGCCAGCGCGAACGGCGCGGACAGGGCCTGCACCAGCAGGCCGCCCACGCTGGGACCGCCCACCGCGGCCAGCGCGCGGCTCTGGTAGATCAGTGAGTTGCCTGCCACGTACTGGTCGCTGGGCACCAGGGATACGAACAGCCCGGCGTCGGACACGGTGAAGAAGATGCTCAGCGTCCCGGCCGCGAACGCCACGGCGAACACCTGGGCCAGGCTGAGCACGCCCAGGGCTGAGCAGACCGGGATGCTGGCCAGGAGCGCCGCCCGGCCCAGGTCCGCTGCGATCATGGTGGCCCGGCGATGGCCGCGCCGGTCCACCCAGGCCCCGGCGTGCAGAGCGAACAGCAGGCTGGGCAGCCAGATGAGGGCGCTGAGGTAGCCCATCTCGGCCGGGCTCGCGTGCAGCGCGAGCACCGCGGCCAGCGGCAGCGCGATGGCGGAGATCTGGTCGCCGAACAGGGAAACGCTCTGCGCGCCCCAGTACCGCCGGAAGGCGGTCTCGCGCAGCAAGGGAGGGACCCAGGACGTCCGGCGTCCTGGGGTGGCCGTGATGCTCACCGGGCGCTCCCGTCCGGCGGGGCCTCCTCAGGCGGCGTGGCGCTCTGGCGGCCGAACGGCCGCATCTGCGGGAAGGCCAGGTGCAGGTAGCTGACCAGGCGGGCGCCTGCCGGCCGGAGTTCGGGGTGAGTCTGCCGGTCGATGTACTGATCCATCATCTGCTGCGTCTGCTCGCCCAGCGCGGCCAACTCGTCCGGGGTGAGATACAGGTACGTGTCGCCGAACTGGGCCACGCGCTGCCACTCTTCCGGCTCGCCCTGCCGGACCTCCAGCCAGCGCATCACGTCCTCGAAGTAGCGCTCCGCGATCACCGAACTGAGCAGCTCCGCCGCCACCGCGAGATCCGGGTTCTCCGCGACGTCGGGCAGGTTGGTGAACATGGCGGTGGCCCGCCAGGGACGTTCCCGGCCCTTGCCGCCGCCGGCCTCCTCGACCAGGCCGTACTTGGCCAGCTGGCGCAGGTGGAAGGACATGCTGGCCGAGCTCTCACCGAGCAGTTCCGCCGCCCGGGTCGCGGTCAGCGGGCCCTCGACCCGCAGCAGCCCGACGAGGGACAGCCGGATCGGGTGGGCCAGGGCCCGCAGCGCCCGGGGGTCCCGGAGCCGGGTGACCGAGCGGTTGGCGGGCCGGCCTTCGGACTCGCCGGCCGGGTGTTCAGCGGCGGTGGGGTCATCAGCCATAGATGCCAACATAGCTTTGCAAAGAGTCCTTGGGAAGGTGTCCGGGCAGATATGCAAAGCTTTCTTTGCATGAGACGCCGGCTCCGCCGTGGAGAGGTCCCTGGCAGAATCACCCCAACGCCAGACCAGCCAGCAAGGCCAGCCCAGCAAGGCCAGCGCAGCGTCAGCAGACACGAGTGGAGAGGCAGGCTCATGCCACCAGTTGCGGTCATCACCGGGGCGAGCAGCGGGATCGGGGCGGCTACCGCGGTCAAGCTGGCCGAGGCCGGTTACCGGGTGATCCTCGCCGCCCGGCGGGCCGACCGGATCAGCGAGCTAGCCGGGCAGATCCGCGGGAAGGGCGGCGAGGCCGACCCGGTGATCCTGGACGTGACCGACCGGGCCGCGGTGGACGGGTTCGCGGAGCGACTGGACCGCTGCGACGTGCTGGTCAATAACGCCGGCGGTGCGTTCGGCGCGGACACCGTGGCCGAGGGCGACCCCGCCGAATGGCAGGCCATGTTCGACGTGAACGTGCTCGGCACCCTGCACGTCACCCAGGCGCTGCTGCCCAAGCTCATCGCCAGCGGCGACGGCACCATCGTGGTCATGGGGTCCACGGCCGGCTTCGTCGCCTACGAGGGCGGCGGGGGCTACGTCGCGGCCAAGCACGCCGAGCACGCGATCGCGGGGACGCTGCGCCTCGAGCTGTACGACCAGCCGGTCCGGGTCATCGAGATCGCACCGGGCATGGTGCGCACCGACGAGTTCGCGGTCAACCGCTACCGGGGTGATGTCGAGCGGGCCGCCGCGGTGTACGCCGGCGTGTCCGAGCCACTGACCGCCGAGGATGTCGCGGACACCGTCGCCTGGGCCGTCACCCGGCCGTCCCACGTGAACGTGGACCTGCTGGTCCTGCGCCCCCGGGCCCAGGCCGCCCAGCACAAGGTCTTCCGCAACCCCAGCGCCCCCTAACCAGGACGCCCGCCCAGGGCGGCCGCCGCCTCCGTACACCGTGATCACGGTCATTTTCTGACAGATGACACCGAAAATTGACCGTGATCACGGGGGACTCCCGGGGGAGGCGCGTCAGTCGGCCGCTGGGGGCCAGGTGATCTTGGTGAGGTCGGGGACGACCTGGTCGGCGCCGGCCAGGTCCTCCGGCGGGTGGGTGGTGGCCACCGCCACGCAGTACATGCCGGCGGCCTTGGCCGCGGCCACGCCGGCCGGGGCGTCCTCGAACACCACGCACGCCGCGGGGGCCACGCCCAGCCCGCGGGCCGCGGCCCGGTACCCCTCCGGGTCCGGCTTGCCCACGGTCACGTCTCCGGCCGTCACCACCACCGAGAACAGCGGGCGCACGCCCAGCTCGGTCAGGGTCTCTTCCGCGTAGCGGCGGCCCGCCGAGGTGACCAGGGCCAGCGGGACACCGGCCGCGCTGATCTGCCGGACCAGCTCGACCGCGCCGGCCAGCGGCCCCAGGGGCGGCTGGTGCGGGGCGTGGAAGTGCGCGCTGGACGGCCGCCATCAGCTCGGCCGGGTCGTGCTCCGGGACCCGTTCCCGGAGCAGGTCGTGGACGTCGACGCCGCGGCGGCCGACGAACGCACGGATCAGGTCGTCGTCCGGGACGATGCCGCGGGACCGGAACACGTGCTGCCAGCTCTCATGACTGCGCGTCTCGCTGTCCACCAGCGTGCCGTCGAGATCGAACACGGCGGCCTGGAAGCGTCGCGGCTCGCCGGATGGCCCTTCGGTGTCGTCGTGCTCAGGCATCCCGGCCATCATGCGGTCTGGGTGACCTTGCTGAGGCCGCGGGGGCTGTCCGGATCGATGCCGCGCCGCCGGGACAGTGCCTCGGTCAGCAACTGCCCGGGCACGATCAGCCCGAGCGGGGCCAGCCATTCGGGCAGCCGGGGACCGGGCACCGCGAGGCTGCTCGCCGCGGCCAGGCCGGGGCCGCCGCCGATCGCGTAGGCCCGCGCCCCGGCCGCGACCACCCGGCGGGCCAGCTCGATGCTGCCCGGCAGCGCGGGGCCGGAGTCGGCCGCCACGATGATGGCCGGCGTGCTCGCGTCCACCACCGCGATCGGGCCGTGCAGCAGGTCCGCCCAGGACAGCCCCATCGCGTGCAGGTAGCACGCCTCCTTGAGCTTGAGCGCGAGCTCCAGCGCCGCCGCGTAGGCCATGCCCGCGCCCGGACACCACCACGCCATCGACTGGCGAGGGGGGGCGCGCCGCAGGCGTGTTCCCGCCGAGCCAGCGATCGCGGCGGGGTTCCGGGGGGTCGTCGCCCCCGGGCTGACACCGGCGAGGTCGGCGACCATCGGCTCCAGGTCGTCCGGGGCGGCCAGCATTCGCTCGATCTCGTCGGGCACCGCGGCGAGCAGGCCCGGATCCAGGTCCGCGCCCAGCGCGATGGCCAGCACGGCCAGCGCGGCGAGCTGGGTGGTGAACGTCTTGGTCGCCGGGACGGCCAGTTCCGCCCCGGCCGAGGTGACGAAGGCCAGGTCGGCCACCTGGGTCAGCGGCGACCCGCCGCCGTTGGTGATGGCCAGGGTCCGCGCGCCGCAATCCCGCGCCCAGGCCAGCGTCTCGACGATCTCCTCGGTCGCCCCGGACTGGGACAACGCGACCGCGAGCACGCCGGACAGGTCCAGCCGGCCGTGGTACTCGGTGGCGATCGACGGGGAGGCCAGCGTGGCCAGCATCCCGGCGTGCGCCTGCAGCAGGTAGGTCCCGTAGACCGCGGCGTTGTCGGAGGTGCCGCGGGCGATGAAGAGCACCTGGCGGCAGTCCCGGGCCAGCGCGGCGGCCTCGCCGCTCCGCGGCATCAGCGAATCCAGCGTGGCCCGCAGCGCCGCGGGCTGCTGCCCGATCTCGGTCCGCATCGCGGTGGGCTCAGTCATGCCCGCCCCCGGGCTGAACGCGCTGTCCGCAGCGCCCTGAAAACACCGTCACGGGTACACCCTCTCACCATCGATCCAGGTCGCGGCGGTCCGCAGGTCGTCGTCGAGCCACACCAGGTCGGCCGCGGCACCGGGGGCGAGCCGCCCCAGGTCCGGCCGGCCGATCAGGTCGGCGGGCACCCGGGACGCGGCGGCCACCGCCGGCGGCCAGTCCGCTCCCGCACCCGACCATGTTGGCCACCGCCCGGTCGATCCGCAACGCCGATCCGGCCAGGCCCCCGTCCGCCCGGCGCGGCGGCACGCCGTCCCCGGGCGGCAGCGTGATCGGCTCGCCGCCGAGCAGGTACTCCCCCGGCAGGCATGCCCGCGCACGCGGCCGCGTCCGTGACCAGGCAGATCCGGCCCGGCGCGGCGGTGAAGGCCAGCGTGCAGTTGGCCGTCGCCACGTGGTGGGTGTCCATGATGATGCCGCTGGTCAGCCGGGGGTCGGCCAGCGCCTGGCCGACCACGCCCGGCTCGCGGGACTTGACCCCGGGCTGCGCGTTGAACAGGTGGGTGACCATCCGCGCCCCGGCCCCGGCGGCCGCGGCTACCTGCGCCGCGGTGGCGTTACTGTGCCCCACGCTGACCAGCACGCCCGCCCCGGCCAGCTGGCCGATCGCGGCCAGCCCCCCGGCTACCTCGGGGGCCAGGGTGACCAGCCGGACCAGGCCCGCCCCCGCGGCCAGCAGCTCATCCAGCGCGGCGGGCTCCGGCGGCACGATCCAGTCCGGGTTGTGCGCGCCCCGCCGGCGCGGCGAGATGAACGGCCCTTCCAGGTGCACGCCGAGCACCCGCGCGCCTCGCCATGCTGCCGGGCGGGCAGATACTCCGCAACGCGCCCCAGGGCGACCGGCCAGTCGCCGCACCGGGGCGGTGATGAAGGTGGGCAGGAACGCCGTACAGCCGGTGGCGGGCAGCCGCTGGATGACGGTGGCCCAGCCGGCCGGGTCGGCGGCCTGCATCTCGACTCCGAAGTACCCGTTGACCTGGAGGTCCACCAGCCCGGGCACGAGCACGCCGGTGTCCAGCTCCAGGTCCGGGGGCCCGGGCGGCCGGTCCTGGCCCACGCCGGTGATGCGGTCCCCGGCCGTCACGACGTACCCGGGCTCCAGCACCGGGGCATCAGGCAGCGCGGTAATGACCCGCGGCGCGGTAATGATCACGGGCGGCAGACCACCGTGCTGGCTCTCATAGGCCCACGTGGGCCATGAACGACGCCGGGTAGCGTTCCCCGGCGACCGCGTCGCGCGGCACCGCCTTGCTCAGCTCGATGAGGTCCTCGGGGGTGAGCACGATGTCGGCGGCGGCCGCGTTCTGCTCCAGGTAGCTGCGCCGCTTGGTGCCCGGGATGGTGACGATGTCGTTGCCCTGGGCCAGCACCCAGGCGATGGCCAGCTGAGCCGGGGTAACCCCGGTGGCCTGGGCCAGTTCGGCCACCCGGGCCGTGACGGCCAGGTTGTGGTCGTAGTTCTCGCCCTCGAAGCGCGGGTGACCGCGGCGGAAGTCGGCCGCCCCGAATCCGCCCGAGGCGTCGAGCGATCCGGTCAGCAGCCCGCGGCCGAGCGGGCTGTAGGACACCAGGCCGATGCCGAGCTCGCGGAGCACCGGCAGCAGGTCGTCCTCCGGCTCCCGGCTGAACAGCGAGTACTCGTACTGGCCCGCAGCGATCGGGTGCACCGCGTGGGCCCGCCGCACGGTGGCCGGCGCCGCCTCGGAGATGCCGAGGTAGCGGACCTTGCCCGCATCGACCAGTTCGCTCATCGCCCCCCAGGTGTCCTCCACGGGGACGGTGGGGTCCACCCGGTGCTGGTAGTACAGGTCGATGTGGTCGGTGCCGAGCCGCTCCAGGGACGCGTCACAGGCCTCGCGCACGTACTCGGGCCGGCCGTTGACGGTCCGGCTGCCGTCGGGCAGCCGCTGGTTGCCGAACTTGGTGGCCAGCACGACCTCGTCCCGCCGGCCCTTGATGGCCCCGCCGACCAGGCGCTCGTTGGTGAACGGGCCGTAGGCATCCGCCGTGTCCAGGAAGGTCACGCCGAGATCGAGGGCCCGGTGGATGGTGGCCACCGACTCCTGGTCGTCGGGGGAACCGTAGGACTGGCTCATGCCCATGCAGCCGAGGCCCACTTCGGCGACGGACAGACCCTGGCCGAGCGTGCGTTGTCTCATCAGCTGCCACCCAAAGTCGTGGATTCCTGGCTGAGCCAGGTTACTGGGACGGTCTTCGGGGGCTAGGCACTGGCCCGGCGGCCCGCCGGGCGCTTGGCGCGGGCCGGGCGCTCCTTGCTGGCCGCGTCCAGGCTGGCCTGGAGCGCGTCCAGCAGGCTGGCCGGCTCGGCCGGGGCAGGCTCGGGGGACGGGGTCACGTCGCGGCCCTCGACCTTGGCCTCAACCACTTCCTGCAACGCCTCCCGGTACGAATCGTGGTACTCGTCCGGCTCGAAGTCCGCGGTCATCGAGTCGATCAGTGAGGTGGCCATGCGCAGTTCCTGGGCGCGGACGTCGATGTCCTGATCCAGGAACGCGAAGTCCGGGACGCGTATCTCGTCGGGCCACAGCATCGTCTCCAGCACCAGCAGGCCGTCGCGGGTGCGCAGGGTGGCCAGCGACTCACGCTGGCGGAGCGCCACCTTGGTCACGGCGACCTTGCCCGAGCGGTCCAGGGCGTCCCGGAGGAGCACGTAGGCCCGGGCCCCGGCCGGCTCGGGTTCCACGTAGTAGCTCCGGTTCCACAAGATGGGGTCCACCTGGTCGGCCGGGCTGAAGTTCAGCACCTCGATGCTGCGGGCCGTGGGCAGCGGCAGGTGGGCGAGATCCTCGTCGGTCAGCACGACCATCTCGCCGTCCGGCAGCTCGTAGCCCTTGGCCACGTCGGCGAACGGGACCTCGGCACCGTCCACGGAGCAGACCCGGCGGAAATGGATCCGGCCGCCGTCCTCGGCGTGCACCTGGCGGAACGAAACATCCCGTTGCTCGGTGGCGGTATAGAGCTTGACTGGGATCGTGACGAGGCCGAAGGAGATGGCCCCCTTCCACATGCTGCGCATGCTGACTCCCTACCCAGATGAGAGGAATGTGCCCCTCTGGGGGCTCGGCTTTGGGTATGGCTGTCATGATGAACGGACCGCGTACGTCCAGCGAGTCGGGGGAGGATCAGCACATGCCTGACTTCGACGTGGTCGTGCTCGGCGGGGGGACCTCCGGCAGCCTCATCGCCATCGGGGTATCGCAAGCTGGCCGGACCACGGCCCTGGTCGAGGCGGGCCTCGTCGGCGGCGAGGCACCTTACCTGGCCGATATGGCCTCCAAGTCGCTGCTCCAGTCCGCCCGCCGGGGCGAGACCTGGGAGCACGCGGTCGCCCGCCGGGACGAGGTCGCGGGGCACCTCGACGACGCGGCGGCCGCGGCCCGCCTCGCCGAAGCGGGCGTGACCCTGATCCGCGGCACCGGCCAGATCACCGGGCCCGGCACCATCGTGGTCCAGCCCAACGTGGTCAAGAGCAGCCTGAACGGGCTGGCCCCGGCCGGCCCGCTGACCCTCGGCTACCAAGACCTGGTCGTGTGCACTGGGAGCGAGCCGGTCGCGCCTCCCATCGAGGGGCTGACCGACGTGCCCGCCTGGACCAGCGCGGAGGCGCTCACCTGCCCGGACCTGCCGCGGCGGCTAGTGGTGCTGGGCGCCGGCCCGGTGGGCTGCGAACTGGCGCAGATCTACGCCGCGTTCGGTTCGCAGGTCACGCTGGTCGAGGCCGAACCGCACGTGCTGCCCGGGGAAGCGCTGTTCACCGGGGAGATCCTGGGTGACGCGCTGCGCCGGACCGGGGTGGACCTGCGGCTCGGGTCCGCGGTGGTGAAGGCCGAGACCACCGACGCCGGGCTGGCCCTCACGCTGGCCGACGGGAGCAGGATCGAGGCCGACCGGGTGCTGCTGGCGACCGGCCGGCGGCCCCGGCTGTCCGGGCTCGGACTGGAGGAGCTCGGCATCTCGGCCGCTCCCGGCGAGATGCTGGCGCTGGACGAGAACTGCCGGGTCGTGCCCAAGACGCCCGGGAAAGTCGCGCCCGGCGCGGCCGGGAAAGCGGCCGGGAAAGACGTGCCCGGCCCGCCCGGGAAGGACGTGCCCGCCACCACCGGGGAGCCCGCCACCACCGGGAAGAAGGCGGCACGGGTCTGGGCCGCCGGGGACGTGACCGCGGTCGCCCCGTACACGCACACCGCCCGCTACCAGGCCCAGATCGTCACGGCCAACCTCCTGGGCGGCAGCCGGGCCGCGGACTACCGGGCCATCCCGCGCACCGTGTACACCTCGCCGTCGGTCTACACGGTGGGCATGTCCCCGTCGCTCGCCGAGGCCACCGGGGTCGAGCTGATCACGGTCAGCTACGACCTGGCCGAGACGCCCAGGGCCACGGTGGAAGACGACGACCGGGGCCGGGTCGAGCTGTACGTGGACACCGCGTCGGGCGACCTCCTGGTCGGCGCGGCGGCGATCGGGCCGGACGCCGAAGAGTGGATGGGCGAGGTGACACTGGCCATCCGGGCCAGGATCCCGCTGGCCGTCCTGGCGGACGTGGTGCACGCGTTCCCGACCTACGGTGAGGCCGTGGAAATGTCGCTGCCGGGCCTGACCCAGCGCCCGGCCGCCCGGGTGGGCGGGGTGGCGGCCCCGGACCGGGATCCCCGCCAGGGCCCCGGCTCCGGTCTGGCTCCGGAGCCGGGCGCCGGCCCGGCGGCGGCGGGCGTAAGCGGTGACGCGGGAACAGTTGCGGCTTCCAGCGCGAGCCCGGATAGGGGGGTCGATGCCGGCCCGGCCACGAGTCCGGCGGTGGCCGCGGGTCCGGCAACGGCCGCAGGTCCAGCGGCTGCGGGCCCGGGTGGGGACGCGCCGGCCGCCCCGCCGGGACGGACCCTGCTGGGCCAGGGGCGGGCCGCGGGGGCACTACCCTCGAGGAAGCCGCCTGCGCCGCCCGCGCCGTCCACAGCGGGTCCCGACCGGGTGAGCACCCAGCCGTCGCGCAACACGTGAGGGGCACCCCGATGAGTGACGTGAGCCAGGAGCCCAGCGAAGACCTGGAGGCGCCGACCGAAGACGCCATCGAGCAGCACCAGTCCCTGGCCGGAGACGAGCAGGGACCGGAGCTGGAGGACTTCGAGCTGCCGGACGAGGCGGACACGGCGGACGTAGTCGAGCAGCACGAGGAAGTCGCGGACGACGACGAGGACGAGGACGCCTACCGCTGACCAGCGCGACCCGGGGAGCTTCCTGGGTCACCCTCTGTTACTCCCTTTCTCGGGTGCCAGCGGTCGTAGGATGGCGTGCATCGGACGGAATTGCCGTCCGATTGACGCAACGGAGAGTCTCGTGACAGCAACCCCGCAGGCCCGTACGGCCGGTACGCGGCTGCCGAGGCAAGCCCGGCGTCGGCAGCTGCTGGGCGCTGCCCAGGAAGTCTTCGTCGCGCAGGGCTACCACGCGGCGGCGATGGATGAGATCGCCGAACGGGCCGGGGTCAGCAAGCCCGTGCTCTACCAGCACTTCCCCGGCAAGCTGGACCTGTATCTGGCGTTGCTGGACGAGAGCGTCGAGGCGCTGACCGACACCATCCGGAACGCGCTCGCCTCCACCACGGACAACAAGCAGCGGGTCAGCGCCACCTTCGAGGCGTTCTTCGACTTCGTCGCCAGCACCGGGGAGGCGTTCCGCCTGGTCTTCGAGTCCGACCTGCGCAACGAGCCCGCCGTCCGGGACCGGCTCGACGCGACCATGCGGGTGCACGCGGACATGATCAGCGAGTTCATCCGCGAGGACGCGGGACTGGGCGATGATCAGGCTCATCTGCTCGGTATCGGCCTGGTCGGGATGGCCCAGATCAGCGCGACATACTGGCTGAGCACCGACCGTGCTATCCCCAAGGACGCCGCGGAGCAGCTGATAGCCCGGCTGGCCTGGCGCGGTATCAGCGGCTGGCCGCGCAGCGGCTGAGCAGCGCGGCTGAGCGGCCGCCCCCGGCGCAGTCAGGCCGGCAGCAACACTTTCCAAGAGTCCGAACTGGTCCGAGTACAGGAGCACCGTGGAAGTCAAGATCGGAATCCAGAACATCCCGCGTGAACTCGTCGTGGAGACCAACGTCTCGGCCCAGGACCTGGAGCGCGCGCTCACCCAGGCCATGACCTCCGAGGACGGCGGGCTGTTCGTGCTGCCCGACGACAAGGGAGGCAAGTTCCTGGTCCCGGCGGGCAAGATCGCCTACGTGGAGCTGGCCGACGTGGAGACGCGCCGGGTTGGTTTCAGCAACCTGTAGCCCTGCTGGTTGAGGCTCTGCCGGTGGGGGCCTGGCTGTTTTGAGGCCCTGCCGTGGGGCCCTGCCGTTGAGGGCTCTGCGAGCTGGGGCTTAGCTGGCCAGGCCCAGGGATGCCATTCGCTGGGCGTGCGCGTCGGTCATCCGGGCGAGCATCCGGCCGATGTCCCCGAGCTGGGCAGTCTGGCCGGGTTCCTCCGGGGCGGCGCGGGCCAGCAGGCCCGCCAGCGAACGCCGGTCCGCGACGACCCGGTACGCCTGGGCCAGCGCCTCCCCGACCAGCCGCCGGGCCCACAGCGCGAGCCGTCCCCCGACCTGGGGGTCGGCCGCGATGGCGGCCCGGACCCGGGCGATCACGAACTCCGCGTGCCCGGTATCGGCCAGCACCCGGAGCACGAGTTCCCGGGTCTGCGGGTTGACGAGTTCGGCGACCGCCCGGTAGAAGTCCGCCGCGATGCCGTCCCCCACATAAGCCTTGACCAGGCCCTCCAGCCAGTCAGCCGGGGCGGTGCGGGCGTGGAAGGCATCCAGCGCCGGGGCAAAGGGGGCCATGGCCTGGTCCGGCTGGGCGCCCAGCACCGCCAGCTGCTCGCACAGCAGCCGGAAGTGCCCGAACTCGGCGACCGCCATCCCGGCCAGGGCGGCCCGGTCCGAGAGCGAGGGCGCCAGCGCCGCGTCGTCGGTCAGCCGGAAGTACGCGTCGAGTTCCGCGTAGGCCAGCAGGCCCAGCAGGTCGATGATCCCGCTCCGCTGGTCGGGCGCAGTCTGGTCCGGCGCAGTCTGGTCCGGCTCGTGGTCCGGCGCAGCCTGGTTTTGCTCGCTCTGGTCTGGCTCGTCTGGTCTGGCCTGCGGGGCTCGTCTGGCTCGCTGTGCTCGCGGGACGCATCGTCACGCCGCTGCGCTTCGGTCACCCGCGAAGCGTAACAACCCGGGCCGCGCGAGTTGGTCCGCCCGCAGGCCAGGACACATTGGTACACTGTGCGTCAGAACTTGGAATGGAATGCGGCAACCCCCTGCCGTGTTTCACTTGCAGTAAGGCTCGTGGCCAGCCGGACGCGGAAGCGCGACGGCGATGGCGGGACACAACGGCGAGGACGCCAGCATGGGGCTGGCCGGATGCCTTATTGCGCTGGCGGGCGAGGCCCGCTGGTGGAGCCGATAGCCAGGTCCGCAGTGGCAAGGACGCGTACAAGGCGCGCCCAGACAGCGGGCCACTGATGGAAGCTGATTCAACTGACAACCACACTGACCTCGTCCGTAGCAGAACCGCCGGCCGACGATAGCCCGGCCACTGGTTCTCCGGACGTGACTAAGACGTTCCGTGACCTTGGCGTAGATGAGCAGATCTGTGCGGCCCTGGAGGTCGCCGGCATCACCACGCCCTTCCCCATCCAGAGCCTGGCCCTGCCCATCGGGCTGAGCGGGCACGACATCATCGGCCAGGCGCGGACCGGCACCGGCAAGACGCTCGCGTTCGGCATCCCGCTGCTGCAGCATGTGGCGGAGGCACCGGCCACCCGGCCTTCCGCGCCGGTGTCCCTGGTCGTAGTGCCGACCCGCGAGCTCGCCGGCCAGGTCGCCGAGGACCTGCGGGTGGCGGGCAGGCTCGGCGGCGCCCGGGTGGCGACCGTCTACGGCGGCCGCGCCTACGAACCTCAGATCGACGCGCTGCGCAACACGGTGGACATCGTGGTCGGTACCCCCGGCCGCCTGCTCGACCTGGCCGGCCAGCGGCACCTGGACCTGTCCGGGCTGCGCTCCCTCGTCCTGGACGAGGCGGACAAGATGCTGGACCTCGGGTTCCTGCCCGACGTCGAGCGCATCCTGGAGCTCACCCCGCCGACCCGGCAGACCATGCTGTTCTCGGCCACCATGCCAGGCGACGTCGTCCAGCTGGCCCGGCGGCACCTGCGCCAGCCGCTGCACGTCCGCGCCAACAACGGCGACGAGCCTGACCTGGTCCCGCTGACCGTGCAGCACGTGTTCCGGGCCCACCAGATGGACAAGATCGAGATGCTGGCCCGCATCCTGCAGGCCAACGGGCGCGGCCTGAGCATGGTGTTCTGCCGGACCAAGCGGTCCGCGGACCAGGTGGCCGAGGCCCTGACCACCCGCGGCTTCGCGGCCGCGGCGGTGCACGGCGACCTGGGCCAGGGCCAGCGGGAACGGGCCATGCGTGCGTTCCGCAACGGCAAGATCGACGTACTGGTGGCGACCGACGTCGCGTCCCGCGGCCTGGACGTGGACGACGTCACCCACGTGATCAACTACGAGTGCCCGGAAGACGACAAGGCCTACCTGCACCGCACCGGGCGCACCGGCCGGGCGGGCCGGGACGGCATCGCCGTCACGTTCGTGGACTGGCGTGACATGCCGCGCTGGAAGCTCATCAACGAGTCCCTGGGCATGGGCATCCCGGAACCAGTTGAGACCTACTCCACCTCGGCGCACCTGTTCGAGGAGCTGGACATCCCGGCGGGCGTGAAGGGCAGCCTGCCCCGCGCCGA
>CAVUKT010000040.1:0-30710 GCA_963742055.1 uncultured Actinomycetes bacterium
AGCTGGCCAGGCCCAGGGCTGCCATCCGCTGGGCGTGCGCGTCGGTGATCCGGGCGAACATCCGGCCGATGTCCCCGAGCTGGCGCAGTCTGGCCGGGCTCCCCGGGGCGGCGCCGGCCAGCAGGCCGGCCAGCGAACGCCGGTCCGCGACGACCCGGTACGCCTGGGCCAGCGCCTCCCCGACCAGCCGCCGGGCCCACAGCGCGAGCCGTCCCCCGACCTGCGGGTCGGCCGCGATGGCGGCGCGGACCCGGGCGATCACGAACTCCGCGTGCCCGGTGTCGGCCAGCACCCGGAGCACGAGTTCCCGGGTCTGCGGGTCAACCAGTTCGGCCACCGCCCGGTAGAAGTCCGCCGCGATCCCGTCCCCCACATACGCCTTGACCAGGCCCTCCAGCCAGTCGGCCGGGGCGGTGCGGGCGTGGAAGGCATCCAGCGCCGGGGCGAAGGGGAGCATCGCCTGGTCCGGCTGGGCGCCCAGCGCCGCCAGCTGCTCGCACAGCAGCCGGAAGTGGCCGAACTCGGCGACCGCCATCCCGGCCAGGGCGGCCTTGTCCGCCAGCGAGGGCGCGAGCGCCGCGTCGTCGGTCAGCCGGAAGTACGCGTCCAGTTCCGCGTAGGCCAGCAGGCCGAGCAGGTCGATGATCCCGCTCTGCTGGTCGGGCTCGTCTGGGCTCGCGCTGTCTGGTCTGGCTCGCTGTCGGCTCGCCTGGGTGCTGGCTCTGGTCTGGCTCGCCTGGTCTGGCTCGCGGGGCTCGTCTGGCTCGCTGTGCTCGCGGGACGCATCGTTGCGCCGCTGCGCTTCGGTCACCCGCGAAGCGTAACAACCCGGGCCGCGCGAGTTGGTCCGCCCGCAGGCCAGGACACATTGGTACACTGCGAGTCAGAACTTGGAATGGAATGCGGCAACCCCCTGCCGTGTTTCACCTAGCAGTAAGGCTCGTGGCCAGCCGGGCGCGGAGACGCGACGGCGGTGGCAGGACACAACGGCGAGGACGCCAGCATAGGGCTGGCCGGATGCCTTATTGCGCTGGCGGGCGAGGCCCGCTGGTGGAGCCGATAGCCAGGTCCGCAGTGGCAAGGACGCGTACAAGGCGCGCCCAGACAGCGGGCCACTGATGGAAGCTGATTCAACTGACAACCACACTGACCTCGTCCGTAGCAGAACCGCCGGCCGACGATAACCCGGCCGCCGGTTCTCCGGACGTGACCAAGACGTTCCGTGACCTTGGCGTAGATGAGCAGATCTGTGCGGCCCTGGAGGTCGCCGGCATCACCACGCCCTTCCCCATCCAGAGCCTGGCCCTGCCCATCGGGCTGAGCGGGCACGACATCATCGGCCAGGCCCGCACCGGCACCGGCAAGACGCTCGCGTTCGGCATCCCGCTGCTGCAGCATGTGGCGGAGGCGCCGGCCACCCGGCCTTCCGCGCCCGTGTCCCTGGTCGTGGTGCCGACCCGCGAACTCGCCGGCCAGGTCGCCGAGGACCTGCGCGTGGCAGGCAGGCTCGGGGGCGCCCGGGTGGCGACCGTCTACGGCGGCCGCGCCTACGAGCCCCAGATCGACGCCCTGCGCAACACGGTGGACATCGTGGTCGGCACCCCGGGCCGGCTGCTCGACCTGGCGGGCCAGCGGCACCTGGACCTGTCCGGGCTGCGCTCCCTCGTCCTGGACGAGGCGGACAAGATGCTGGACCTCGGGTTCCTGCCCGACGTCGAGCGCATCCTGGAGCTCACCCCGCCGACCCGGCAGACCATGCTGTTCTCGGCCACCATGCCGGGCGACGTCGTCCAGCTGGCCCGGCGGCACCTGCGCCAGCCGCTGCACGTCCGCGCCGAGCACGGCGACGAGCCTGACCTGGTCCCGCTGACCGTGCAGCACGTGTTCCGGGCCCACCAGATGGACAAGATCGAGATGCTGGCCCGCATCCTGCAGGCCAACGGGCGCGGCCTGAGCATGGTGTTCTGCCGGACCAAGCGGTCCGCGGACCAGGTGGCCGAGGCGCTGACCACCCGCGGCTTCGCGGCCGCGGCGGTGCACGGCGACCTGGGCCAGGGCCAGCGGGAACGGGCCATGCGCGCGTTCCGCAACGGCAAGATCGACGTGCTGGTGGCGACCGACGTCGCGTCCCGCGGGCTGGACGTGGACGACGTCACGCACGTGATCAACTACGAGTGCCCGGAAGACGACAAGGCCTACCTGCACCGCACCGGGCGCACCGGCCGGGCGGGCCGGGACGGCATCGCCGTCACGTTCGTGGACTGGCGCGACATGCCGCGCTGGAAGCTCATCAACGAGTCCCTGGGCATGGGCATCCCGGAACCAGTCGAGACCTACTCCACCTCGGAGCATCTGTTCGAGGAGCTGGACATCCCGGCGGGCGTGAAGGGCAGCCTGCCCCGCGCCGAGCGGGGACGGGCCGGACTCGAGGCGGAAGAACTCGAGGACATGGGCGAGACCGGGAAGGCCCGCTCACCGCGGCGGCCCGCCCGCCGCAGCGACCAGGGCGCCCGCACGGACCAGGCGCCGCGCAAGACCCGGGTCCGCAAGCGCACCCGGGCCGGGGTCACGGTCCGCGGCACGGACGGGCCCAGTCCAAGTCAGCGCAGCCAGGTCAGCCCAGGCCGGGGTCGGCACCGTCCGGGTCGGCACCGTCCGGGTCAGCACCGGCGGGCCAGGCCGCGGGCGAGGGATCCGCGGAGCACAGCCAGCCCCGCCGGCGCCGGCGGCGTTCGGGCCGCGGCCGGAAGGGCAGCGCGGCTAGCTAGGCGGTTTCCTGCCGGACTTCCAGGAATCCTCAAGGCACGGTAAGGCGTAGCCGGAGTATCCCTGGGTAGGCTGGCCGCCTGTGAGCACACCAAAAGCGCTGCAATTGCCCTCCGGGGTGCGGCGGCTGACCATCGAAACCAGCCGCGGCAAGTTCGCGGCGCTCGAAGCTCTCCCGCTCAGCGGGGTACACGAGCGGCAGCCCGCGCTGCTGGTCCCGGGATACACCGGGAGCAAAGAGGACTTCCTGCTCATCCTGCAGGCGCTGGCGGCCGCAGGCCGCCAGGTGGTCGCGATCGACATGCGCGGCCAGTTCGAGACGCCCGGCGCCGATGACGCGGCCGCCTACCAGCTGGGCGCGCTGGCCGCCGACGTGGCCATGGTCGCCGACTGGCTGAGCGGGGACCACGACGGCCCGGCCGGCCCCGGGAGCGGGCCGTCCGGCCAGGCGGCCGGCGTGGCGTGCACCTGCTCGGCCATTCCCTCGGCGGGCTGGTGGCCCGGGAGGTGCTGCTGGCCCGGGCCGCCCGGATCAGCTCGCTCACCCTGATGAGTTCTGGCCCGGGGGCGCTGACCGGGCCGCGGGCCCAGATCCTGCAGGCGCTGCTGGCCGAGCTGGACGGGATCGGCCCGGACCGGCTGGGCGCGGAGGTCGAGCGCATCTGGCGGACCCGGCTGGAGCCGGAGGCGCGTGGCCGGGAGCGTGCCCCCGGCCGATCATCGACTTCCTGCGGCACCCGGCTGCTGAGCAGTTCCCCCACCGGGCTGCGGGCGATGGCCGAGACCCTGCTCACCTGCCCGGACCGGACCGCGGCCCTGGCCCGTCTGGATGCGGTCCCGCTGATGGTCGTCTACGGCGAGAACGACGACGCGTGGGAGCCCGCCGCCCAGGAGGACATGGCGGCCCGGCTGCGGGCCCAGCGGGTCTGCATCCCGGCCGCGGCGCACTCCCCCGCGGTCGAGGCGCCGGAGACCACCGCGAGCACCCTGACCAGCTTCTGGAACGCGACCGAGTGCAGCCAGGCCCGGCCGTCCCGCTCCGCCTGAGCCGCCCTGAGCGGGCGTGCCGTCTAGCCGCGGCCAGGCGTGCCGTCAGTCGCCGGCCAGTTCCTCCAGGCCATCCCACGGGCGGCGGGCGGAGGTGGCCGCGGCCCCTTCCGGGCACACCGCGCGGAAGTCGCACCAGCCGCAGCCCGGGCCCGGGCTGGGCGGGAACTCCTCGTCCTGGCCCGCGGGCGGCAGCCCGTCCCGGTAGCGCTGGTCGGCGGCCGCGCACTCGGCGGCGATGTCCTCGGCCCGGCCCACATGCCGGTCCAGCGCGGCTGGCGTGTGCTCCCAGGCGTGCACCGTCCGGGTGGGCAGGTGGTGCAGCTCCACCCGGTGGCAGGGCCGGCGCAGCACCCGGGCGGCGGCGACCGCGTACAGCGCCAGCGGCAGCGAGGCCCGGGCGTCGTCGGTGCTCAGCGGGCGGCGGCCGGTCTTGTAGTCCACCACGACCAGCTCCCGGTCGCCGCCGGCGTCGCCGGCGGTCGTCCAGCCGGTCGATCCGGCCGGAGAACGTGATCCGGTCGGTCCGGGCGCCCACCGTCCGCTCCACGCCGGCTGGCTCGTCGGCGGGGTCCAGCGCCGAGACGTAATCTTCGACCATGCCGCGGGCCCGGTTCCGCACCGCCGCGGACTGGGCGTCACTCGCGAAGCCCTCGTTGATCCAGCCTCGTTCCAGTAAACCGCCGGCGGCGGGCACGGTCCGCTGGGCCTGCGGCAGCCGCCACCATCCGGCCAGCGCGTTGTGCACGCTGGCGCCCAGGCTGTTGTGGGCCCAGGGCGGCCCTTTGCGCGGGGCGGGCCGGTCCAGGTAGCTCATCCGGTACTGCCGCCGGCAGCCCAGCCAGGTACTCAGCCGGGTCGGGGTGCACGCGTACAGGCGGCTGGGCATCCCGTCCAGCCCCAGCTGCTCTTCGCTGCGCATCAGGTCAGTCCGGGTCCGCGGGCCGGGGCAGCGGGCCCGCGGTCACCCACGAGTCGAACCGCTTCTGGATCGCGGACACGGTGGTCTCCTCGCCGTGCCCGGGCAGCACCCGGGTCGGCCCGGGCAGGGTCAGCAGGTGCTCGCCGATGGCGCTGAGCTGCGCGGGGAAGTCGGGGTACTCGCCGTCGTGCGGAACCGGGCCGCTGGCCGTCACGCCGTCGCCCGCGAACACCGCCTCGAGTTCCTCGCTGTAGAGGCAGCACCGAGCCCGGGCTGTGCCCGGGGGCGTGGATGACTTCCAGCGAGACGTCGGCGACCTCGAAGATCCCCCCGTCCTCCATCTCGATCTCCGGGTCGTCGTCCGGGTGCGCCTCCCGCCACAGCAGCCGGTCCCGGGGATGCAGCGCGACCGGGGCCTCGTCACGCGCCGCCACCGCCGGGGCCGCCGCGACGTGGGCGGCGTGCCCGTGGGTGCAGATGACGGCGAGGATCTCCCGGTCGCCGACGGCGGCGAGCACCGCGCCGGCGTCGCGGCCCGGGTCGACCACGATGACCTCCTCGTCATCGCCCACGATCCAGGCGTTGCTCTCCGGGGCGTCCGCGTCCCCCGGTGACGCCACCCGCTCTATCCGCGCCTCCATGGCCGGCCTTCCTTCCTCATCCTTGTTTCACGAATGCCCGGACGGCCTCCGCCACGAGCTGGACCGCGATCGCGGACAGCAGCAGGCCCGAGATCCGGGTGAGCAGCTCGACGCCGCTGTCCCGCAGGACGCGCTTGACCACCCCGCAGAACCGCATGGCGAGATAGAGCACCACGATCACGGCGCCCAGGGCGAGCGCGAAGCCGGCCACCTGTGCCCCATTATGGATCCGCTGGACGAACAGCATGGTCGCGACGATCGCGCCGGGGCCGGCCAGCAGCGGAGTGCCCAGCGGGACGAACGCCACGTTGATCTTCTCGCACTCCGCCTCGGTGGGCTCGGCTGATTTGCCGGTCAGCAGCTCAAGCGCCACCAGCAGCAGCAACAGGCCGCCGGCTCCTTCCAGGGCGGGCAGCTGCACGCCGAGGTAGTCCAGGACCTCGCGGCCGAACAGGGCGAAGGCGAGGATCACGCCCAGGGCGACCAGCGCGGCCTGCCAGGCCAGCCGGTGCCGCTCCCGGGGCTCGCGGCCGCGGGTCAGCGCGATGAACAGCGGAACGGTGCCTGCGGGGTCCATGATCACCAGAAGGGTGACGAAGACCTCGCCAGAAGAACTTCACGGCACGCACGATATCGGCACCGGCCCTCCGCTGGCAGAAGCCTGGTCAGGGCCGCTCCTGAGTGAGACGATGGCAGGGTGAGCGACGGCGGAGACAACCCACTGCGGCAGCTGGCCGCGGCCTGGGAGGCCGCCACGGCCGTGGCGGCCGAGTGGGCGAGCGGACCGCGGCCGTGACGTCCGAGGCTTTCCAGCGGACTGCGACGGTGACTTCCGAGGCGGTCCAGAAACTCGTCAACGACCCGGCGATCCGCGCGGTGCTGGAGGGCTGGCGCATCTCGCCGCTATGGGCCAGGCAGGACTGTGAGTGCTTGTGCGCCATCTCACATCCGGACGACCGGGGGGTCTGTGACCACCACGCGGTGATCACCCGCCGGATCTCTGACCAGGAAGTCCCGCTGTGCGCACCATGTGCGGTGGCCCAGGGGGTCGCGGAGCAGTCCCGGTAACCGCGGGGTTCCCGGCTGCATCCACGGCCGGTTTATCCGCGGTCCGGTTTTCTGTCCGCGGCCGGGCTCCGCCGCACCGGCCTCCGCGGCCAGCGCCATCAGTTTCCCGAACGCGGCCGGGCTGGTCGTCTCGACCCCGAGCCGGTGCCCGGTGAGGTCGCCGTGATCGTCGCTTCCCCCGGTGACGACCAGGCCCAGGTCGGCGGCGAGCAGCCCGGAGCCGGGCCCGTTCCGCCTCGTCGTGGTCGGGGTGGTCCACTTCCAGGCCGGCCAGCCCGGCCCCGGCCAGGGCGGCGATGGCCTCATCGGGGATCCGCCAGCCCCGGGAGATCGCGCCCGGGTGGGCCAGCACCACCGCCCCGCCGCTGGCCCGGACCAGCCCGATCGCCCGGGCCGGGTCCAGCGCGTACCGGCTCACGTAGGCCCGGCCGCCCGCGCCGATCCAGTCCGGGCCGAACGCCTCAGCCGGCGTGGCGATCGCACCCGCCGCGACCATGGCCCGGGCGATGTGCGGACGGCCCACGCTCCCGCCGGCCGCGAGCGCGGCCACCTGCTCCCAGGTGACATCCACCCCGAGCTCGCGGAGCCGCTGCACCATGGCCTGGCCGCGGCGGATCCGGTCAGTCCCGGATCGCCTGGCACTCGGCCGCGAGTTCCGGGCTGGCCCCGTCCGGGAGGTAGCTGAGCAGGTGCACGCTGTGCGAATCCAGCCGGGCCGACAGTTCCATGCCGGTGACCAGCGACAGGCCCTCCGGGGCGGCGCGGCGGGCCTCGTCGTGCCCGGCCAGGGTGTCGTGATCGGTCAGGGCGATCACGTCCAGGCCCGCGGCCCGGGCCCGGCGCATCACCTCGGCGGGCGGGTCGGTGCCGTCCGACGCGGTGGAGTGGGAGTGAAGGTCGATGCGCACTCACGGCAGGTTAGCTGGGCAGCCGCGGCGAGAGCGCGCCGAACGGCACATCCAGGTCCTGACCGGGATCACGCAGGTCCCGCAGGGACAGGGTCTCCAGCAGGAGAGTGCCGGCCGTGTCCGGCCACAACATGATCCACAGCCAGCTGGCCAGCACCTCGCCGGCGAACACCGCCGCCCCGGGCGATTCCACGCTCCACAGCGGGAACTCGTGGTGGCCGAACTGGACCAGGGCGTGCGGCGGGCCCGCGGCGAATCCCTCACCGGGATCGGGCCCCGCCAGCCCGGCGAGGCCCGAGCCCAGGCCCAGCCCTGGCTCCTCGGAGACGACCAGCATCTCCGCCAGGCCGCCCACCGGGTTGGGCCCGGACAGGGCCACCACGCAGCCCCGGGTTCCGCTGCGCTCATCCCCGGCGCCGGTGAATCCGGTGACCAGCCAGCCCAGCGGGATCGGCCAGGGCAGCCAGACCGGCACAGCGGCCAGCTGTGAGCAGGGCGTGCAGACCCTCCGCAGTAGGGCTGTGGGCAGGCCGCAGTGGCTGCACCGCTCCATGCCGGGCGCAGCTGCCAGGCGCTGTGCCAGACATTCGGCTCGCTCAGTTCGCCCTGGCAGCGAGGGCAGATCGGAGCCTTCATCATGAGTAATGACGTTGATCTCCGGCCGCCCCGACGTCAAGCACCGGGCGGCCTGAAAGCGCGCAGACTTGCCCCCGCTGGTGCGGTCCCGGTCTTCCCGCCCGCGGCAGGTTGAGCCCGCCGGCCCTGGGCCGCGATACTGGGCGCGTGCCAGCGCCGCGGGTTCCCTGCGTAGGGGCGATCATCAAGGACGAGGCTGGCCGGCTCCTGCTGATCCAGCGGGGACACGAGCCGGAGACGGGCCGGTGGTCGCTGCCCGGCGGCCGGATCGAGCCGGGGGAAAGCGATGAGCAGGCGGTCATCCGCGAGACCCGGGAGGAAACCGGGCTCCAGGTGACGTGCGGCGCGCTCGTCGGCTCGGTGCAGCGGCCCGGCCTGCGCGGCGCCGTGCTGGACATCCGGGACTACGCGGCCACGGTCACCGGGGGCACGCTGGCCGCGGGCGACGATGCCGCCGACGCGCGCTGGGTGAGCCAGGCTGACCTGGCGGGCCTACCCCTGACCAGCGGCCTGGCCGAGACGCTCACCGCCTGGGGGGTGCTCGGCTGAGCAGGTACCGGCGGGGCCGGGAGCGGGCGCCTGGCTGCGGGCCAGGCCGGCCGCACGGCCCTGGGCCGCGGTGACCAGGGCGAGCTTGCGGGACGCCTCGTCGATCATCTCGTCGCCGAGCATCACCGCGCCGGTCTGCTGGACCCCGGTGGCGTGCGCGTACGCGTCCAGGATCAACTCGGCCCGGTCGTAGCTCTCCTGGTCCGGCGCGAAGACCTCGTTGACCACGTCCACCTGCCCCGGATGCAGCACCCACTTGCCGTCGTAGCCGAGAGCCGCGGCGCTGGCCGCGTCCTGGCGCAGCCCTTCGACGTCGCGGATGGCCAGGAACGGGCCGTCGATGGCGGCGATCCCGCGGCTGCGCGCGGCGACCAGGATCCGCATCCGGGGGTAGTGATACGCATCGCTGCCGATGTACCCGGCGGGCTGGGCCCCGACCTGGAGTGACCGCATGCCGATGCTGGCCATGAAATCCGCCGGGCCGAACACCAGGGCCTCCAGCCTGTCCGACGCAGCGGCGATGGCCGTCACGTCCGCCAGGCCGCGGGCATCTTCGATCTGGGCTTCGATGCCGATCCGGCCCCGCTCCAGCCCGGCCGCCTGCTCTACCTGGGACAGCAGCAGGTCCAGCCAGCTGACCTGGGCTGGGTCGCTGGCCTTGGGCAGGATGATCACGTCCAGGTTCGGGCCCGCTCCCTCCACCACCTCGATCACATCGCGGTAGGCCCAGGGCGTGCTGGCATCGTTGATCCGAACCGCACGGATCTTGCCTTCCCAGCCGCCGCCGTTCAGCGCCTCGACCACGGCCGCCCGGGCCGCGGGTTTCACGCCGGGCGCGACCGCGTCTTCCAGGTCGAGGAAGACCTCGTCCACCGGCAGGCCGCGAGCCTTCTCCAGGAACCGGGGGCTGCTGCCGGGCACGGCCAGGCAGGTCCGCCGGGGGCGGTACGACGACGGCGCCATTCGGTCACGGCCTCCTGATCTGCATGGCACGCTGGCTCGGTGAGCGCCCGCCAGCCGGAACCCGGCCAGACCCAGGCAGAACCTGGCCAGCAGCCCAGCCAGACCCAGGCGGAACCCGGCCGGCTCGCCCTCATCGCGGAGGCTACCAAGCGGGCCGGGCTGATCTGGATCACCGTCCCGGACGCGGCTGTCCCTGGCCGGGCCGGCGGTGCCGCCCCGGACCGGCCACGCCCGGTGTGGCACGTGTGGCGCGACGCGGCGTACGTGCTGACCGGCCCGGGCGAGCAGGACGTCCCCGGGCTCGGCGACGCACCCCTGGTCACCGTCTCGGTGGCCAGCAAGGACACCGGGGGGCTACTGGTGTGCTGGGCGGCCCGGGTGAGCCGGGTCGAACCAGGTTCCGCGGAGTGGTCGGGGATCATCGGCGCGCTGCTGGCCTGGCTGAACGAGCCGGGAAGCCCAGGCGCGCCGTCTCCCGCCGAGCGCTGGGCGCAGACCGGCCACGTTTACCGGCTCACTCCCGATGAGAATACGGAATCGGGCCCACCCGGTACTTAGCAGCCACGTCCGCGGAAAGAGTTCGCGGCAATCAGTCATCATTTATTTCTCGGGGGCCCTGGTGCGCGGGTCCTCCGGAGCGGCCAGCACCGATGGTCGCCCATTCCCCGCAACCCACCCGCCTTCCCGCAGAACCACGCGCGCCGCGGGTGAACGACCTGACCGGTCCGCCGCCCGGGGCCGGTCAGTCGCCGCCCCGTTCGACGCTGCCTGCGACGCTCCGTAGCATGAGGGCATGGTCATGCCGCCCGCTGTTTCCTCGCCCCCCACCGCCGAGCAGGTCACGCAGGCCCTGGCGGGGGTCAACGATCCCGAGATCCACCGCCCGATCACCGAACTCGGGATGGTCAAGAACATCGCCGTGGGCGAGGGCGGCGTGGTCCGGGTCGATATCTACCTGACCGTGGCCGGCTGCCCGCTGCGCGACACCATCACCCGGGACGTAACCGCGGCGGTCAGCAAGCTGCCGGGCGTGGCCAGGGTCCAGGTCGAACTGGACGTGATGAGCGAGGAGCAGCGCAAGGAACTCCAGGGCAAGCTGCGCGGAGGCCGCCCGGAAAAAGAGATCCCCTTCGCCCAGCCCACGTCGCTGACCAGGGTGTTCGCGATCGCCAGCGGCAAGGGCGGGGTCGGCAAGTCCTCGGTGACGGTGAACCTGGCCGCGGCGCTGGCCGCGGCCGGGCAGAAGGTGGGCGTCCTGGACGCCGACATCTACGGGCACTCCGTGCCCCGGATGCTGGGCGTCACCGATCCGCCCACCCAGGTCGAGCAGATGATCATGCCCCCGACGGCGCACGGCGTGAAGGTGATCTCCATCGGCATGTTCACCACCGGCAACGCGCCGGTGGTCTGGCGGGGGCCGATGCTGCACCGCGCGGTGCAGCAGTTCCTCGCGGACGTGTACTGGGGCGACCTCGACGTGCTGCTGATGGATCTGCCGCCCGGGACCGGCGACGTGGCCATCTCCGTGGCCCAGCTCGTCCCGGGGGCCGAACTCATCGTGGTCACCACCCCGCAGCTGGCCTCCTCGGAGGTGGCGGAGCGGGCCGGGGCGATCTCGGTGCAGACCCACCAGCGGATCACCGGCGTGATCGAGAACATGTCGTCGCTGGCCTGCCCGCATTGCGGCGAGCCGGTCCCGGTGTTCGGCTCAGGCGGCGGCCAGGCCGTCGCCGACGCGCTGACCAGGGTGACCGGGGCGCCCGTGCCGCTGCTGGGCCAGGTGCCCATCGACGTCCGGCTGCGCGAGGGCGGCGACCGGGGCGTCCCGCTGGTGCTCACCGACCCGGGGGCGGCGGCCGCCCAGCAGCTGGCCGGGATCGCCAACGGGATGGTGAACCGGTCGCGCGGGCTGGCGGGACGGCGGCTGGGGCTGACCCCCGCCTGAAGTCAGGCCCCGGCCGCGCCGGGGCAGTGCGCACGGGAAGTGGGCCCGGGACTGGGTCAGCTGAGAGCGGGGCCCCGGGACTGGGTCAGGTGGCCTCGGGGTCGAAGGGCGGGGTTTCCTCACGCGCCAGCGTGGCGGTGGCCGCCGGTCGGCCAGGTACTCGCCCTCGGATTCCGCCGTCCCGGCCGAGGCGCCGTCGTCGCCGTCGAGCCCGTCGAGCAGGTGCTTGCGGACGAAGTTACCCGGGTGCAGGTCCCGCACGTCGAAGTCGGAGAACTCGGGTCCCAGGCCCTCCCGGAGGTCCCTGGTCGCGCCATCCGCCAGCCTGCGCAGCTCACGCAGGGTGTGGCCGAGCTGGTGGGCCATCTTCGGCAGCTGGTCCGGCCCGAAGACCACGAGCGCGATCACGGCCAGGACCAGGATCTTGCCGATAGACAGGTCGAGGAACACGTCAGCTCTCCAGGCGGGGCGCGGCCGCGGCGGCGCGCACGGTCTTGCCCTCACTGTAGACCGTCATCTGCCTAAACGCCTCCTCGCGCTGCCCACGAACCACCGGGCCCGCCCGGAGGGGCTCAGCGGAACGGGTCGAGCCAGGAGACCAGGCGGTTCAGGCCGCGGCCCATCCGGCCGAAGAACCCCGGCCCGCCGTTGTGCGGCAGCGCGCTCACCACCTGATCCAGGGTCTGGTCCGGTGCATCAGCGATCAGCGTGTAGACGAATCCGCGGGCCGACCAGGCCACGCTGCGCTGGTCGCGGCCGGACGCGTAGACGCGATCACCGCGCAGGGCGACCTCGGACCATCCGCTCAGCGGGCGGGCAGGTGCCCGCGCTGGACGAATAGCGAAATCACCGACAGGCCGTCGGAATAGGCCAGGTCGACGACCGCGTCGGACGGGCTGCCGGTCTCGCTGGCCCGGAGCAGGGTGAGCTGGCCGGGCAGCCGCGCCGGCAGTGGCCAGCCCGCCGCCCGCAGCCGGGCCAGCTGCGTCGCCGGCCAGCGGCTTGCCTCCCGGCACCGACGCGGTGCGCGGCACCGCCGCGGCCGCGGGTGAGCCGAGCTTGAGGCTCACGAACACGTCGTCGCTGACCATCCGGGCGTGGCCGTCGAACGTCTCGCGGCGCAGCGGCAGCTTGGTCGCGCTATCCAGCCAGAACCGCGCGGCCAGGCGGCCGTCCCGGTGCCGCAGGACCAGTTCCTGCGCGGGGCGGCCGGCCACCTGGCCGCGGCCGGCCAGGAACACCCGGTAGTTCTCGGCCAGCAACGTGACCATCTGCGAGGTCATGGTCATGATGCCCTCGGGATCCCGCTGGCCGGCGTCGTCGTCGCCGTCGCCATCCGGGTCCGTACTGCTCGCCCCGGCGCAGCGGCAGGGCGGCGGCGGGCATGGTGGCCGCCTGGATCAGGGTCTGGTGATCCCGCTGGTGCCACACGTTCACCAGAGAGATCCAGCTGCCCCCCGGGCCCTGCCAGGCGGTCAGCTGAACACCCTGATAGGAAACGTGCTGGCAGGCGCTGGCGGCCTCGCTGAGCAGCCTCAGGCCCGCTCCCGCCTGGGGGCCGGCGGTAGCCGGGCGGACGCCGATGGCTGGGGCTGGCCGCCACAGCTGGCCGCTGGGGAGTGACCGTCTGGGGCTGGCCGTCTGGGGAACCAGTTCCCCGCTGTGCCCCGCCACGTCCCGCCAGATCACCGTGACGCCGGTGGCGATCAGGCCCAGGACCACCACGGCGCGTGGCGATGCGCAGGTGCAGCGGGTCGTGCTCGGGAGCAGGCCCGTCACACTCGGGCGTGGTGCGTGAGAACATCCGTCAGCTCACGGCCCCGGGCTCGCGGACGCGGTCGCCACCGGGGTACTGGCCACGGGGACGAGCTGCAGCAGTCCACGGCGCATCATGCTGCCCGCCGGACTACTGCCCGCCGGACCGCTGCTCGCCGGACCACTGCCCGCCTGACCGCTGTGCGGCCTGGCCCACGTAGCCTGGTCCACTGACCTCGTCAATGCTGGCCTGGTCGATGCTGGCCTGGCCACGGGCGAACCGGCGGCTGGCCGAACGGGCCTGGGTGCCCGCGGCGGCCACGGCGGCTATGCCGCTGGCCGACACCCCGGCCGCGACGCGGCTGCTCCCGGTGGCCGGGGCCGTGCTGCTGGGACTGCTGGCCGTCCCGCCGGCGAGCGGCGTCACCGGCAGATCGCCGGTGACGATCGCGTGCTGGACCAGGAACGTATCGACCGCAGGGGTGACCTTCGGGCCGGGAGTCTGCTGCTCTCCGCCGGCGAAGAAGGCGGCCGCGCCGAGGCCGGCCACCGTTGAGGCGAGGATGCCGGCCGTCAGCATCCGGGCCGCCGGGAACGCGCCCCGGGGCCGCCATGGCGCCCGGGCGGTCCACGGCCGCCCGTCCGGCGGCATGGCCATGGCCATCAGCCGGCCGGTCAGCGCCGCGTCCACCATGGCCTCGCCCAGGGAATGCATCCGCTGCTTCAGCGCACGCAGGGCCACAGCTTCCTGGCGGCATTCGTCACAGCCGGCGATGTGGGCCAGGACCCGGTCCCGCTCAGAATCGCTGAGCTCCCCGTCGATCAAGGCGGAGATGCGCTGCCCGAGATGACTCATAGGTCACCGGCCAGGGGCACGGTAGCGGTCCCGGACGCGCCGGAGACCGTCGCGGGCGCGACAACCGCAGGCGCCACGCCACGGGCACGACCGTGGGCGC
This sequence comes from uncultured Actinomycetes bacterium, assembly GCA_963742055.1. Lineage (GTDB taxonomy): Bacteria > Actinomycetota > Actinomycetes > Streptosporangiales > Streptosporangiaceae > RYN-230. The sequence continues at coordinate 14,157 of CAVUKT010000040.1, forward strand.
CACGACCTTGGGGGTGATCGCCGTGCGGCGCGGGCGGCGGTGGTCGAGCGCGGTCCGGAGCTGGGCCCGGCCGCGGTGGATGCGGCTGCGCACGGTGCCCAGTTTCACCCCCAGCGTGTCCGCGATCTCCTCATAGGACAGGCCCTCGATGTCGCAGAGCACGACGGCCGCCCGGTACTCGGGGGCGAGCGCCTTGAGCGCGGCCTGGATGTCGCCGTCCAGGTGCCGGTCGTCAAAGACCTGGGCCGGCGTCGGCTCGTCGCCGCGCAGGCGCTGGGCCGTGTCGTCACCCAGCCCTTCGAACCTGATGCGCTGCCGGCGCCGGGCCATGTCCAGGAACAGGTTGGTGGTGATCCGGTGCAGCCAGCCCTCGAAGGTGCCCGGCGTGTAGCTGGACAGGGAGCGGAAGACGCGGACGAAGACCTCCTGGGTGAGGTCCTCGGCGTCGTGGGTGTTGCCGGTCAGCCGGTAGGCAAGCCGGTACACCCGGGCGGAGTGCTCACGCACGATCTCTTCCCAGGTCGGAGGCGTCCAGCCGGACGCCACGTCCGGCGTGGTCCCGGGCATGTCCACGATCTCGCCGTCCCGCCGTATACCGTCTGCCTCTACCACCATGGTGCCCGGGCATCCCCTTCCCGCACCACAACTGCTCGGATTCTGCTGTGCACCGCGCCTGGCCCGCTCGATCAGCGCTCGATACGCGGGATTCACCCCGCGTCAAGAGTTAACGCCCGAACGGGCCTCGCTGGTTCCCGGGTCACGGCGCGTAACGATAGGCTGCCGGACTGGGATAAGCATGCACCGGAAGGCATACATTGTGAGCGCAGAGGCCAACCTTTCCTACGTCGAGGGCTACCTCACCGAGGACGAGCCGCTGCTGGCCGCGCGCCGCGAGGCGGCCGAGATCGGCGGGGCACCGCCGATCGGGCCGGGCGGCGGGGCCGCGCTCCGCTTCATCGCGGCGGCCATCAGCGCCAGGTCGGTCGTGGAGATCGGCACCGGCTGCGGTACCTCAGGTATCTGGCTGCTCCGGGGCATGCGCTCGGACGCGGTCCTGACCAGCGTCGATGCCGAGCCTGAACATCAGCGGCTGGCCCGCAAGGCGTTCACCGAAGCCGGATTCCCGTCCAACCGGTACCGGCTGATCAGCGGCAAGGCCCTCGACGTCCTGCCTCGCCTCACCGACGGCGCCTACGACCTGGTGTTCTGTGACGCCGACAAGCAGGAGTACCCCGACTACCTGGTCGAAGCGCTGCGGCTGCTGCGGCCCGGCGGGGTGGTGGCGTTCGACAACGCGCTGGCCGGCGGCCGGGTGGCCGATCCCAGCCGGGACGACCCGAGCACCATCGCCATCCGGGAGCTGGGTGAGCAGGTGCGGCAGGATGACCGGCTGGTGCCCGTGCTGCTCCCGGTCGGTGACGGGCTGCTGGCCGCGGTCAAGCGGGGCTAGCCGCCAGCCACCGGAGCAGCAGCCGGGTGCCGAAGCCGGTGGCGCCCTTGGTGTTCTCCCCGTCGTCGGAGGTGGCCCGGGCCGCGCCGGCGATGTCGAGGTGGGCCCAGGAGCGGCCGCCGGTGAACTCCCGCAGGAACAGGGCCGCGTCGATGGATCCGGCCCGGCCGCCCGCCCGGGCCACGTTGGCCAGGTCCGCCACGGGAGAGTCCAGGCCGCCGCGGTAGTCGTCGGCCAGCGGCATCCGCCACAGCCGGTCCCCGCTCGCCGTCCCCGCGTCCAGCAAGGCCGTGGCCAGTTCGTCGTCGGTGGCGTACAGCGCGGCGATGGAGGTGCCCAGCGCCACCCGCGCGGCGCCGGTCAGCGTGGCCAGGTCCACCACGAGATCGGGGGCGAGCGCGTCGTCGGCGTAGGCGAGCGCGTCGGCCAGGACCAGCCGGCCCTCCGCGTCCGTGTTGAGCACCTCGACCGTCTGGCCGCCGTAGTGGGTGATGACGTCTCCCACCCGCATGGCCGTCCCCGACGGCATGTTCTCGGCCGCCGCCACCAGGCCGGTCACCCTGGTCCGGACCCCGAGCCGGCCCAGCGCGGACATCGCGGCGATCACCGCGGCGCCGCCCGCCATATCGGTCTTCATCAGCTTCATGCCGTCGTTGGGCTTCAGCGACAGCCCGCCGCTGTCGAAGGTGATGCCCTTGCCGATCAGCACCACATGCCGGTCAGCCCGGGCTGGCTGGGTCTGGGGCTGGCTGGTCTAGTAGCTGGTCTGGCCTGGCACTGCGGGGGCTGATAGCTGAGTTCGATCAGCCGGGGCGGGTGGACGGACCCCGACCCCACGGCGAGGATCCCGCCGAAACCGCCGGCGGCGAGTTCGGCTTCCCGCCAGACCCGCGAGGACAGGCCATGCTCCGCGGCCACCGCGACCGCCTCGGCCGCGAGCCATTCCGGGCTCTTGATCATCGAGGGCGTGTTGGCGAGATCGCGGGCCAGGGCCACGGCCCCCGCGACGGTGGCCGCCCGCTCCACCAGGGCCGCCCGGCTGGCCGGCCCGGCCAGCAGCAACCGCACCTCCCCGGGATCCTTGGCCGGCGGCCCGCGGACTTCATCGTGAACTGGTAGGAACCGAGCAGGATCCCTTCGGTGAAGGCCTGCACGCCCTCGTCGGGTTCATCGAGGACGGCCGTGGTCAGTGCGGCCCGCCCGGCCGGCAGGCGGCGGGCCAGCGCCGCCCCGGCCCGGCGCAGGGCTCCTGGTGAGGCGTCACCCACGCCGAGGAACAGGACGGCGCAGGCCTCCGTGCCCAGCCGGATCACCGACTGGGCGGTTTCACCCGCCCGGCCGGTCAGCTCGGCGGAGGCGAGGACCTGGGCCGCACTGACCCCCAGATACCCGTCCAGGCTGGACGCACCGGCGCCGGGCACCGGGCCCGGGGACGCACCGTCCGGGCTGCGCACGGGAACAGCGATCAGGGCCGGCGCTGCGGCAGCATCCCGGCTCGCCTCGGCCAGGTAGTCAGCCAGCGGTTCCAGGCCAGCCGCTCGGCGCGACCGTAACCCTCGCCTTGACCGGCAAGGCTCAGCCGGTGACAGACTTGAGCGCGTCCGAGAGCCGGGCAGCCTCATCCGCGGACAATTCGACCACCAGCCGCCCGCCTCCCTCAAGCGGGACGCGCATCACGATGCCGCGGCCCTCCTTGGTGACCTCGAGCGGACCGTCACCCGTCCGCGGCTTCATCGCCGCCATTCCGCATCCCCTTCCTGCTCGGGGCCGTATGAGACCTCGCGGAGGCCTGCCCGCGCCGGAATCCCGGCGCCTGCGGCGGGTCCGGCCACCCACAGCCGTGTTGATCAGTACCTCTATTATCCAGAGTTCCGGCCTACAGTGGTAACGATCAGCACTCCCTTCCGCCCGCTGCCGTCGGTAACTGGGGTCTCAGGAGTCACTGAGGCACCGCTCGCGGCCTGTCCCGAGGAGGAGTCCGGTGACCGACAGTGTCCGCTGGGACCTCGATGGAGCGGTGGCCACCATCACGCTGAATCGGCCGCAGGCCCGTAACGCGCTCACGGCGGAGCTGAAGACCGCACTGCTCGGGGCGCTGCGCCAGGCCGCATCCAGCCCCCAGGTCCGCGCGGTGCTGATCACCGGCGCCGGGCAGGCCTTCTGCGCCGGGCAGGACCTGCGTGAGCACGCCGAACTGCTCGGGGCGGACGGGCAGGATGAGGCCACCCCCGCCGCCGGCGCGCCGCCCTCCGGAGCCCCGGCCGCCCGGACACCCGCGGGGTCCGCGTCCGCGGTAGCCCCGCCTCCGGCCGGGCTGCCCGCGGAGCCACCGGGGCACCGGCCCCCCTGGACACGGTCCGCGAGCACTACAACCCGCTGGTGCTGGCCATCCGGTCCATGCCCAAACCGGTCATCGCCGCCGTGAACGGGGTGGCCGCCGGGGCCGGCGCCGGGCTGGCCTTCGCGTGCGACCTCCGCATCGCGGCTCAGGGGGCCAGCTTCCTGATGGCTTTCGCGCGGGTCGGGCTGGCTGCCGACACGGGCGTGTCCTGGACCTTGCCCCGGCTGGCCGGGGCCGGGCGGGCCGCCGAACTGCTGATGCTCGCGGAGCCCATCCGCGCACCGCAGGCCCTCGAACTCGGCCTGGTCAATCAGGTGGTAGCGGACGCGGACCTGCCGTCCGCCGCGGGCGCCCTCGCCGCCCGGCTGGCCGCGGGCCCGACCGCCGCCTACGCGGGCATCAAGGAACAGCTCAACTACGCCGCGGGGCACGGCCTCGCCGAGGCGCTGGACAAGGAGGCCGAGGTCCAGGCCGCCCTGGGCCGCACCGCGGATCACCGGGCTGCCACGCTCGCGTTCACCCGCAAGCAGGAGCCCAGATTCCTGGGCCGGCTGACGGGCCGGCTCAGCGGGCCTCGTTAGCGGGCCGGGTCGTCAGGCCGGGCTAGCGGCCGGTCGCGTCCGCGCTGCCCAGTTCCTCGTAGGCGCAGACAATCTGCTCAGCGGCATCGACGAGGTCGGAGAAGGCCCGCCACTCACGGTGACCGGCGCGGCCTGTCCAGGACACCACCCGGCTGCGGCACCAGACGGTCAGGCCGCGCCGGATGGAGAGCACCGACATGCCCGAGGCCGGGGCGTCGGCGCGGACGATATGCCCGATCCCGCGCTCGGAGAGCATCCGCTCCAGGATGCCAGCGGCTTGCACGGAACCGGGCTGGGGACCACGGAACCGGTCCAGGGCATTGCTGGCGGGGACCGGGAGCGGCGAACCAGACCGCCTTGCCGGAGGCCTTCCAGGCCCCCAGCCGGGCCCGGGTCAGATGGTGGCCCCAGCGTCCCTGGGACAGGCCGTCGATCACGTGCAGCCCGCGCCCGCTCACCGCGTCAACCGGCTACGGCCACGGCCGGATCAGGCGGCGCGTCGTCTTTCCAGCGCGGCAGGGCGTCGAAGACCTTGCAGACCAGTTCCTGCTCCCCGCCGACCCGGCGCAGGTAGAGCCAGATTTCCGGGGCGCCCGCCACCGCGCAGCCGCGCACGTCGAACTGGATCCCCGTCTGGGCGTGCATGCTGTTGGCGGCGAGTTCGCTGGCCATGGTGCTGCCGTCGTAGATCAACTCGGCCGGCAGCCCGACTCCGGCCGCGGCGGCCCGGAACAGGCGCCGGGCCGCGCCTGCGCAGGTGGCATCCAGCGGGAGCGGGGAGGCGGCGCAGCCGCCCGCTGACACGGTCACGGCCGGCGCAGGCACCGCCGCCATGACGTGCGGCGCATCCGCGGCAAGCGACCCTAACATGATCCTCAGCCTTCCCGGCCCGCAATCTGTGAAACACAGATTACGAGTCATGCCCCCGCTGCGCAACGACATCTGGGTTTGTCGGCCCGGCTTGAACGAGTCTTTACCAACCGCCCGGGCTGGCCACGGCCCTATGGTAACGCTACGTAAGGTGACACTGCTGTGGCTAAGAGGTAACGAGCAGGGGGTCCACTGCTGCCTGCCCGGTGGTCATGGCAGTACAGTCGAGCCGGTGCGGCTACCGAACTGGGAGCTGCCTGGCCTCGAGACAGGCCCAGTACACAAAGAATCCCCCGGGCCGCCACCCGGGGGATTCTTCTCTGTCGTCCGGCTTGTCGTGCCGGCCTGCTGGCCTGGCCGGCTTCTGGCCTGACGCGTGGTCAGCGGTCGAGGTCGTACCGGCCCGCCTTGGTGTCCGACAGGAACTCGGCGAACGCCGCCCGGCTGACCACGTGAGCGCCGTCGCTGGGCCGGGTGCTGTCCCGGACCGCGACCACATCCACGAAGTTCGCGGCGACTTCCACGCAACCGCCGTTAGAGGTACTGCTGAGGCGCGCCTTGCGCCACTGTGCTCGAGACAGGTCAGTCATTTCTACTCCAGTTGTTGAGCGAGGTGTTCGAGGTAAAGAACGGTGTCCCCGGGCTCCTGGGCCGAATCGCGGATCCGGCCGAAAGCCTGGATGTACAAGCTCACCTCTTCTGGTCTGCTTACCTCCTGGATGGCCGTGTCTGTTTCGGTGAAGACGAGGGGCTCGTCTCCGGGGAGATCAAAGATGTTGATCGAGGACGACACCCCCGGGCTGGGGCCATCCGCGAAGCGCTGGATGCGCAGTTCCACGTTGGACCGCCCGCTCATCTCGATCAGGTGCTCGATCTGCTCGCGCCGCTCCAGCTTGCTGCCCCAGCGATACATGAGCGACGCCTCGGTGATGACCGCGATCAGCTGGGGGGCCGTCCCGTTGGTGCGGTCGAGGATCTCCTGGCGGCGCTGCCGGGTCTCCATCGCCTTGCGGCGCCACGCGGGCGGCCGCGGGCCGGCCCGCATGAAGGCTTCCGCGTAGTCCTGGGTCTGCAGCAGGCCGGGCACCACGAGCGGCATGCAGACCTGGATCCGCTCGGCGTCGTTCTCGAACCCGGGAAACTCGTTCTCGAAGATGTCGGTGTAGTCACGCCACCACGGCCGGGCCCGCGCCCGGATGGCCAGCTCCTCCAGTTCCTCCGCGGCGGCGGTGTCCACGCCGTAGATCCGCAGCAGGTCCCGGATGTCGCTCATCTCGGGGCGCTTCCACTGGTTGGCCTCGAACCGGCCCACCTTGCCGCGCCCCCAGTTGAGGATGTCGCAGACGTGGTTAGCGGTGTGACCGCTCTCAGTCCGGAGTTCAGCGAGGCGGCGGGACAGCCGACGCTTGGCTACGGTTGCGCCGTAGGCATCGTCAGCCATCCGGGATCTCCTCCTTGACAGGATGATGCGTGCAGCATAGCGCTACCTAACTTGTGAATCGCAGATTATTGGATACTCTCCTGAGACTCCCAGGTTACGTCGAGGCTGTCACGCTCGGGCAGCGCCCGGAATCGGGCCGGCAGCCGCCACCGGGCGCCGCGGTCAGCTCGGCCCCGTCGTCGAACTCGCCGCCCCGGGCGCCGTCCAGGAAGCACTCCCACTCGTGCCGGTCGTAGACGAGGATCCGGCCGTCCGGGTCTCCGGTGACCCGCATCAGCACCCACTCGGCCGCTCCGCCCGCGCCGGGCACGAAGGCGATCTCGATCGAGCCTTCCCCGTCTCCCGACCTCCGCCACTGCTGGGCGTCCACCTCGATGCCCAGATCCTGCACGCTGGGCTTCTTGCTCATCGCACCCCTCCTCAGGTCACGGCCGCCGGGTCACGCACGCCCACGGCATATCCCCAGCGTGAGCCATCACTGTCCGCGAGCTGGGGATCTTCGGCTCCCCACTCCCCCATGTACACGAGCCGCGGCGCCTCGCCCGGCCAGGGCGCCACCAGCTCGAGCCCGGCGAAGAAGCGCTCGACCTCGGCCTTCGGGCGCAGGTGGATGTTCTCGGTGGCCTTTTCGTACACCGACAGCCCGGTCCGCACCCCCCGTTCGGGCACGTTGTCCGCGGTGACGTGGGACAGCGCCAGGTAGCTGCCCGGCGCCAGAGCCTGCGTGTACCGGGCCACCAGGCCCCAGGGGTCCGCGCTGTCGGCCACGAAGTGCAGCACCGCGGTCATCAGCAGCCCGACCGGCTCGGTGAAGTCGATCAGGTCGCGAAGCTGGCGGTTGCCCAGCACCCGGCCGGGATCACGCAAGTCGGCGAAGACGAACGTGGTGAGGCGGCTGTCCGTCAGCAACTCGCCCGGCGTAGGCGCGGACCATCGGGTCGTTGTCCACGTAGACCACCCGGGCGTCGGCCGCGACCTCCCGGACCACCTGGTGGGTGTTGCCCTGGGTCGGCAGCCCGGATCCGAGGTCGAGGAACTGGCTGATCCCGCGGTCTTCCGCCAGCCACTTCGCGGCCCGCTGGTGAAACCCGCGGTTGGCCCAGGCCATGTCGGAGATCTCGGGCAGGTCCGCCCGGATCCGCTCCGCCGCCTGCTGGTCGGCCGGGTAGTTGATCGTGCCGCCGAGGTAGTAGTCATACAGCCGGGCCGGGCTGGGCACCTCGGGGTCCACGCCCGGCGGAACCGGCGGTGGATCGTCGCGGCCTGACGAGCGCCGGCTGCCACGGGTCACGCCCCCTGGTCATGACACCTCCTACACTGTCCGCTCACAGTGTGACACGCTCCGTGTGTTTCATGAACCGGATATCAGCCGCTGCCCCCGGGACGAGTCGCCATGCGCCTCCCGCCGCCCGGTAGGCCCCGCGCCGGAAGCAATCCGCGCAAGTGATCGTCGACCACCCCGCAGGCCTGGAACGTGGCATAGACCGTGACCGGGCCGGTGAAGGAGAACCCCTGGGCCCGCAGTTCCCGGGCCAGCGCCTTGGACGCGGGGGTCCAGGCGGGTACGTCGGCCATGGTGAGCGGCCCGGCGGGCGCGTGTCCGCCGGATCCTCCGCGTAGCTCCAGAACAGCGCGGCCAGGCCGCCGGGGACGGCCAGCGCGGCCCGGGCGTTCCCGATGACCGCCGTGATCTTGGCCCGGTTCCGGATGATGCCGGCGTCGCCGAGCAGCCTGGTCACGTCGTCCGGGCCGAATGCCGCCACGACGGCCGGGTCGAAGCCACCGAACGCGGCCCGGAAATTTTCCCGCTTGCGCAAGATCGTGAGCCAGGACAGGCCGGACTGGAAGGCTTCCAGGCACAGCCGCTCGAAAATGCCCCGGTCATCGCGGACCGGGCGGCCCCACTCCTCGTCGTGATAGGGAAGCTCTTCCGGGGCGGACAGCGCCCACGGGCAGCGCAGCAGCCCGTCGGGCCCGGGCTCCGGCGGGCGGCCGGGATCAGTCATCGCGGCCGGCGGCCGCTTCCCCGGAACGCGGGGCGCCGGACCCCGGGGAGGTGGTGCCCGCGGCGCCACTGCGCGGCACGTCCCCGCCCGGTGTCTCCTGCTCAGGCCGGGGCGGATCCGGCGGGCCGGCGGCCGCGAACCGGCGCGTCCGGCCCGGCCCGCCTGGTCGGCACTGGTTCCCCAGGTGCCGGCGTCGGGGGTACCGGCCTCCCGGGTACCGGCCTCCGGGGTGCTGGCCTCCCTGCTACCGGAACCCCGGGCACTGGCCGCCTGCGAGCGGGCCAGCAGGGTGGCGGCGATGGCCGGGTGGCTGCCGGTGGCTGACCGAAGCTCGGCGAGCTGCTGGCGGAGCACCGCGATCTCCACGTCGCGCTCGGTGATGACCTGCGCGATCCGGTTCAGCGCCTCGTCGGTCACCTGGGCGTTGTAGCCCCAGAGGGCGGACGGCGGCCGCAGCAGCGCCACGTCGGCGGCGGTCACCAGGTCGGGCGGGAGATAGTCCATGGCGAACTCCGCCATCTCGCCACCGTGGCCCATGGCCACGCTCACCACGCCGGCCAGAATGACGGCCGCGGCAAGTAGCAACAGAATCGGCACAGTACGAATCGTCCCACGCCTGGCGCTCGCCGACATCCATCAGGAGCCAGTCGGCGGTTCAGGCCCGGTTCAGGCCGTCACTGCCGTCGCCGGCGCGTCGGGCGTCAGTCCGCCGCCCCGGGCTCGGACTCGCCGCCCGGGGCAGCCCGGGTCGGCGCCGTTGTGTTGCGCATGGGCCTGCTGGATGATGCGGACCACCTCGGCCGGATCGTCCACCACCGTGATCAGATCCTCGTCCCCGGCCGAGATGTTCCCGCTGGCCAGCACCGACTCACGGATCCAGGACACCAGGCCGGACCAGTAGCTCGCTGCCCACCAGCACGATCGGGAATTTCGTTATCTTGCCGGTCTGCACCAGGGTGAGCGCCTCGAACAGCTCGTCCAGGGTGCCGAAGCCGCCGGGCAGCACCACGAAGGCCTGCGAATACTTGATGAACATCGTCTTGCGGACGAAGAAGTAGCGGAACTCCAGCCCGATCTCGACGTAGTCGTTCAGGCCCATCTCCATGGGCAGCTCGATGCCGAGCCCGACCGAGACCCCGCCCGCGCTGGCGGCGCCCTTGTTGGCCGCCTCCATGACCCCGGGGCCGCCCCCGGTGATCACCGCGTACCCGGCCTCGGCCAGCCCGGTCCCGATGCGCTCGGCCTGCTCGTACTCGCGGTCCCCGGGCCGGGCCCGCGCCGAGCCGAAGACCGAGACCGCCGGGCCGAGCTCCGCGAGCAGCCCGAAGCCCTCGACGAACTCGGCCTGGATCCGCAGCACCCGCCAGGGGTCGGTATGCACCCAGTCGCTGGGCCCGCGCCTGTCGAGCAGCCGCTGGTCGGTGGTGGTCTTAGGGATGAAATCGCCGCGCAGCATGGCTGGCCCCTGGCGGCGGATCCGACGACGTGACTCAGATTGCACCCTTCGATCCTGCCACGTGAAATGACCTGGTCAGCGGGGCGCGCCCGGCAACGCGGCGGCCGGGGCCGCCACGGCGCTCGCGCGCCTGCCCGCCATGACCGAGGCGCCGCCGTGATGCCGGGTATTCCCGCTCAGGTTACCGGCTCGTCACCGGAAGGCATCGACCGGTCAAGGGACGGTGTGCACTGCGACACGTGCGGCGGTCTGTGTCACTCGGGCGGATCGCGCCGGTAACTTCGGCATGTGCCCGACCTGGCCAGCACCGACTCACGGATCCAGGACACCAGGCCGGTCCAGTAGCTGCTGCCCACCAGCACGATCGGGAATCTCGTTATCTTGCCGGTCTGGACCAGGGTGAGCGCCTCGAACAGCTCGTCCAGGGTGCCGAAGCCGCCGGGCAGCACCACGAACGCCTGCGAATACTTGATGAACATCGTCTTGCGGACGAAGAAGTAGCGGAACTCCAGCCCGATCTCCACGTAGTCGTTCAGGCCCATCTCCATGGGCAGCTCGATGCCGAGCCCGACCGAGACCCCGCCCACGCTGACGGCGCCCTTGTTGGCCGCCTCCATGACCCCGGGGCCGCCTCCCGTGATCACCGCGTACCCGGCCTCGGCCAGCCCGGTGCCGATGCGCTCGGCCTGCCCGTACTCGCGGTCCCCGGGCCGGGCCCGCGCGGAGCCGAAGACCGAGACCGCCGGGCCGAGTTCCGCGAGCAGCCCGAAGCCCTCGACGAACTCGGCCTGGATCCGCAGCACCCGCCAGGGGTCGGTATGCACCCAGTCGCTGGGCCCGCGCCTGTCGAGCAGCCGCTGGTCGGTGGTGGTCTTGGGGATGAAATCGCCGCGCAGCATGGCAGGTCCCTGGCGGCGGATTCGACGACGTGACTCAGATTGCACCCTTCGATCCTGCCACGTGAAATGACCTGGTCAGCGGGGCGCGCCCGGCGACGCGGCGCCCGGGGCCGCCACGGGCGCCCCGCGCGCCTGCCCGGCACGGCCGCGACGCCGCCTATTCCCGCCCAGGTCACCGGCTCGTCACCGGAGGGCATCGACCGGTCAAGGGCCGGTGTGCACTGCAACACGTGCGGCGGTCTGTGTCACTCAGGCCGGATCGCGCCGGTAACTTCGGCATGTGCCCAACAGCCGGCCAAGCCAGCCACGTCCCCGGCGCCCGAAACGCAAGCGCCGCGCGGTCATCGCGACGAGCCTGCTCCTCGCCGCCGCCGTGGGCACCTATCTGGCGGTACGCAGTCTCGCGCCGGTCATCGTGCCCGTGCTGACCGGGTCGGGATGCTCGGCCGCGGCCACGCATCAGTCGGTGCTGCTCGATACGCAGCAGGCCAGCATCGCGGCCACGATCGCGGGCGTGGCCCACCAGGAGTCGATGCCCCGCGAGGCGGTCACCATCGCCTACGCGACGGCGATGCAGGAATCCAAGCTGCACAACCTGGACTACGGGACCTCGGACTCGGTCGGCGTGTTCCAGCAGCGGCCCTCGCAGGGCTGGGGACCGGCCAGGAAGCTCGAGAACCCGGTCTACGCGGCGACCAAGTTCTTCCGCGCCCTGAAGTCCGTCCAGGGCTACCAGACGATGCCCGTGTACCAGGCGGCCCAGGCGGTCCAGCGCAGCGCGGACGGGTCCGCGTACATGCAGTACCAGCGGATGGCGACCGAGATGGCCGGCGCGTTCACCGGCCAGCGCGAGCACGCGGTCTACTGCTGGTCAACCGCGGCCGGCCCGCGCCACCCCGACGTGGCCGCCATCACCGCAGGGGCTGGCGAGCACCTTCGGCCAGGCCACCGCGGAGCTGGGACGGCCCGCGCAGCGCCACACCATGCTGGTGCCGATCGGGCACCCGAAGCTCGGCTGGACCGTGGCGTCCTGGCTGGTGACCCACGCCAGCACCTACGGCATCCACCAGGTGCGCTTCGGCGGTTATCAGTGGCGCGCGTCCGCGGGGACCAAGGGCTGGGTACGTGACGCGGGCGCACCGCCAGCGGGCACCATCCAGCTGAGCTGATAGCCTGCGGCCGGCTGGTGAAACTGGCGGCCCCGGGCCGCGGCTGCGGCCGCCTTCGCGACATACTTGCCCAGGACCGGGATACTGGGAGGCCCCAGACCCACCGGGATAATGCCGGAAGAGGAGTTCCGACGTGACGTACATCATTGCGCAGCCCTGTGTTGACGTCCTCGACAGGTCATGCATCGAGGAGTGCCCCGTCGACTGCATCTACGAGGGTGAGCGCATGCTCTACATACACCCTGACGAGTGCGTGGACTGTGGCGCATGCGAGCCGGTCTGCCCGGTCGAGGCGATCTTCTACGAGGATGACGTGCCCGACCAGTGGAAGGACTTCTACAAGGCGAACGTGGAGTTCTTCGCGACCTGGGCTCGCCTGGCGGTGCCTCCAAGGTCGGGAAGATCAACAAGGACCACCCCGTCGTGACGCGCGCTGCCCCCGCAGGGAGAAGCGAGCTGACCCTCGCGGCACGGCTGCCCCGGTTTCCCTGGGATCTGCTCGCTCCCTACGGCCAGAAGGCCAGGGCCCACCCGGACGGGATCGTGGACCTGTCCGTGGGCACCCCCGTGGATCCGGTCCCGGCGCTGGTGCAGGACGCCCTCCGGGCCGCGGCCAACGCGCCCGGCTACCCGGCCACCCACGGCACCCGCGCGCTGCGCGAGGCGGCGGCCGGCTGGCTGGCCCGCCGCCACGGGGTGACGGTCGAGCCGGACGCGGTGCTGCCGCTGATCGGCACCAAGGAGTTCATCGCCTCGCTGCCGGCCCTGCTCGGCTGCGGGCCCGGGGACGTGGTCGTCTACCCGGAACTCGCCTACCCGACCTACGACATCGGCGCCCGGCTGGCGGGCGCCGATGCGGTGGCCGCGGATGAGCTCCCGCCCGCCGGCCTGGTGCCCGCCCCCCAAGCCTCCGCAACGAAAACCACCACGCCAGCCACCCCGGCCCGGTGCGCCTGGTCTGGGTGAACTCACCCAGCAACCCCACCGGGCGGGTGCTCAGCGCCGGGCAGCTCGCCGCGGCGGCCCGGGCGGCCCGGGACCGCGGCGCGGTGCTGGCCTCGGACGAGTGCTACATCGGCCTCGGCTGGACGGCGGAGCCGGTGTCCGTGCTGCACCCCGACGTGTGCGGCGGGTCGTTCGACGGCCTGCTCGCGGTGCACTCGGTGTCCAAGCGGTCCAACCTGGCCGGCTACCGGGCGGGCTTCGTCACCGGTGACCCCGCGCTCGTCGCGCAACTGCTGGAGATCCGCAAACACGCCGGGATGATGATGCCCACCCCGGTCCAGGCGGCCATGGCGGCGGCGCTCGCCGACGACGCGCACGCGGAGCGGCAGCGCTCGGTGTACGCGGCCCGGCGCGAGCAGCTGCGGCCCGCCCTGGAGAAGGCCGGCTGGACCATCACCCACTCCGAGGCGGGCCTGTACCTGTGGGCCTCGCGCCCGGGGTACGACTGCTGGGCGTCGGTGGATCTGCTGGCCGGGGCGGGCATCCTGGTCGCGCCTGGCGAGTTCTACGGCCCGGCCGGGGCGCCAGCACATCCGGGTGGCCCTCACCGCCACCGACGAGCGGGTGGCCGCCGCCGCCCGCCGCCTGGCCACCCTCGCCTGACCCGCGCCGCGCCTGGGGGCCAGCCCACGCCCAGCCCGCACCGCCCAGCCCGCCGCCCGGCCGTCGCCCAAGCCCCTGCGCGGCCCGCCCGCGCCCAGTGGCCCGCCGCCCGCCTACGCGCCGCCCTCACCCAGCCGGGCCGAGCATCGCCGTCGACCCACCTGGCACCGCCCGGCCCTCTCCCGCCCGGCCGCGCATCTCCCCGGCCTGTCGTACCCGCCTGGCATGGTTGCTGGCATCAGGAAAGGAGGGGACCATGACAGTCGTGACCAGTCCCAGCGATGTCGCCCACCCCTTCACGGTCGCCGACCTGGAGGGGATGCCGGATGACGGTCGCCGGTACGAACTTATCGACGGGGAGCTCCTGGTGAGCCCGGCCCCAGGCTGGGCGCACCAGGCGGCGGTGCTCGCGCTGTCCATGCTGCTGCGACAGGCACTGCCCCGCTGACCTGCGGGTACTGGCCGCCCCGTTCGCGGTGCGCCCCGACAAGTTCAACGAGGTACAGCCCGACGTCCTGGTGGCCCGGTATACCGACCTCACCGAGGACGACCTGCCCCGGGCCCCGGTGCTGGCCGTCGAGGTGATCTCGCCCACCAGCCGCCTCCGCGACGCCCACCTGAAGAAGGCGGTCTACGCCCGGCTCGGCTCCCCCTCGTTCTGGCTGGTCGACCCGGCCCGGGACAAGCCGTCGCTGACGGTGTTCGAGCTGGCCGACGGCGCCTACCGGGAAGTGGCCTGCGTGGCGGGCGACGAGGCGTGGACTGCCACGCAGCCGTTCCCGGTCCGGGTCGTCCCGGCCGACCTGGTCCGCGGACTGCATCCGTAGGCCGGTCGGGCTTTGGGCCCGCGGCCCCCGCCGACTGCGGCCCCGGGCACCACCTGGCCCAGGCACCAGCCCGGGACCCCTCATAGGCTGTCAGGTGTGCTCCGCCTCTATGACACCCGGACCAGGCAGGTCGAGACGATCGAGCCCGCCCGCCGCGGCCGGCTCAGCGTCTACAGCTGCGGGCCGACGGTGTACCGGCCGGCCCACGTCGGCAACCTGCGGTCCTACCTGCTGGCCGACCTGATCCGGCGGACCGCCGGGCGGCACCGGCTGCTGGTCACCAGCTGCCAGAACATCACCGACGTGGGGCACCTGGTCGACGACACCGAGATCGATCCCGAGGGCGAGGACAAGGTCGCTGGTCCAGGCCCAGGCCGAGGGGAAGAGCCCGCTCGACCTCGCCCGGTACTACGAGGAGGCGTTCCACGCCGACTGCGCCGCGCTGAACATCCACCCGGCCGACTCCTACCCGCGGGCCTCAGAGTCCATCGGCATGATGATCGACCTGATCGCCCGGCTGATCGAGACCGGCCACGCCTATCCGGTCCCCAGCGGCTCGGTGTATTTCGACGCCCGGTCCTTCCCCGGCTACGGCGAGCTGTCCGGCAACCGGCTCGGCGACCTGCGGCCCGGCCACCGCAGCGGCGCCCGTGCTGACCAGCCCAGCGCTGGCCAGCCCGTCCTGACGGCCAGCCCGGTCCTGGCCAGCAGAGCGTGGACCCGGACAAGCGCTTCCACGCGGACTGGGCCCTGTGGAAAGCGGCGCGAGCGGGGCGGGAACTGACCTACGCCGCGCCCTGGGGCACCGGCTTCCCGGGCTGGCACACCGAGTGCTCCGCGATGTCCCTGCACTACCTGGGCGAGACCATCGACGTGCACACCGGCGGGATCGACCTGCGCTTCCCGCACCACGAGGACGAGCGGGCCCAGTCCAACTCGGTCACCGGCCACGAGGTCGTCCAGCACTGGGTGCACGGCGAGCACCTGCTGTTCGAGGGCCGCAAGATGGCCAAGTCCACCGGGAACGTGGTCCTGCTGGCCGATCTCACCGCCCGCGGGCTGGACCCGCTCGCGCTCCGGTTCGCGTTCCTGGACCACCGCTACCGGCAGCAGCTGAACCTGACCTGGGCGGTGCTGGAGGCCGCGGACCGGACGCTGCGCCGCTGGCGGGAGCGGGTGGCCGAGTGGGCCCGCTCGCCGAGCAAGCCCATGTGCGCGGAGTACGTCAGCGACTTCGCCGCGGCCTTCGACGACGACCTGGACACCCCGGCGGCGCTGCGGGTCCTGCGGAACCTGGAGAAGGACAGCGAGATCCCGCCCGGGGCCAAGTTCGAGACGTTCGCCCACGCTGATCACCTGCTCGGCCTGGACCTGGCCCGGGACATCGGGCGGGAGCCCGCGCCGCGGCCTCTCCCCGACGACGCGGCGGACCTGCTGGAGGCGCGGGCGGCCGCCCGCGCCGCGGCCGACTGGCCTGTGGCGGACCGGCTCCGCGATCAGCTCGGCACGCTCGGCGTCACGGTGACCGACACACCAGCCGGCCAGACCTGGACCGTCCGCACGCCCTGAGCGGTCATCATCTACGGACGCCCGGGCGTCTGCACACTGTTCGCCCCAGCCCGTCGCCCCGCCCAGGCCCGTCCCGCCCGGCCCAAGACCGGTCCATCCCGGCTAGGCCAGCCTCGGTTCTTGTGGGCTGGGCCCGCTGAATGTTACAGCGATGTAAAACAGTGCTCATTCATGTTAACGCGCAACGATTAGCCGGTCTTTCTTCAAACTTCGCAACGAATCTCCACCTACTCGCAGCTCATGCGCACGTATGCACCGCGACGCAGACCATACGCTTTGAGCAGCAGGTTCAATGGCCGCCGAGAGGAGGATCGATGACCGAGACGCTTCCCCCTAC
>CAVUKT010000041.1:0-128234 GCA_963742055.1 uncultured Actinomycetes bacterium
GAGAGGCGGCCCGAGGATGACCTACGACGCCGACATCGTGGTGGCGGGAGCCGGGCACAACAGCCTGCTCACCGCGTGCTACCTGGCCAAGGCCGGCTACCGCTGCCTGGTCCTGGACGCGCGGGCGATCCCCGGCGGCGGGGCGGCCACCGAGGAACTGCTGCTGCCCGGGTTCGGCATCGACACCTGCGCCACCGGGCACACGATGATCCGGGTCAACCCGGTGCTGAGCCGCGACGAACTCGGCCTGACCGCCGACTACGGCCTGCGCTACGCGGAGCCCGATCCGGTGGAGCACGTGGCGTTCCCGGACGGCCAGCAGTTCACGATGTGGCTGGACCGGGAGCGGACGGCCGAGGAGGTAGCCCGGTTCTCGAAGCCGGATGCGGCCGCCTACCTGCGCCTGCTCGACGAGTACGACCAGGTGAAGCACATCTTCAGCCAGGCCCAGTTCACGCCGGTCGGGTTCGGGCCGTCGCTGGACCAGATGCTGGCCGGGCATCCCCAGGGCCGGATCTGGGCCCGGCGGCGGCAGCTGTCCGCGGTGCAGGTGGTGCAGCATGAGTTCGAAAGCCGGCACATCCAGGCCTTCCTGCTGTGGATGGCCTTCCAGGTCTTCCAGCCGGCCGATGAGCCCGGCTCGGGGGTGCTCCCGTACGCGCAGACGTCCGGGCGGCAGCAGCGCAGCTGGTCCATCCCGATCGGCGGGTCCGGGCAGCTGACCGCGGCCCTCACCGGCTACCTGGCCGATCACGGTGGCACCGTGCTGTGCGGCCAGCGGGTGACCCGGCTGCTGCTGGAGGGCGGCCGGTGCGCCGGGGTGCAGACCGAGGACGGTACGCAGTACCGGGCGGGCACCGCCGTGGTCTCGACGATCCACGTCAAGCACCTGCGCGACATGGCCCCGGCGGACGCCTGGCCGGAGGAATTCCACTACGGCGTGGACACCTACGACGTGGGCGTGCCGGGCTTCGCCACCTACTACGCCAGCACCGCGCCGCCGGAATTCCAGGCTCCCGACGGACCGCGCACCGCGGTGTCGGCGGGCCTCGCGGGCTGGCCCGAGGACGTCATCCAGATGGGGGCCGACCTGCGGTCCGGGCGGTTCATCGCGGAGCCGCCGTGGCTGCTGGTGGCCACGCCGACGCTGGCCGACCCGGGCCGGGCGCCGGCTGGCCAGCACACGGTCAAGCTGCTCAGCCCGCAGGTGTACCAGCTCCCGGAGAGCATGGGCGGCTGGGCGGCGGTCAAAGACGAGCACGCCCGCCGGACGCTGGAACGGCTGCGCCAGGCCGCGCCCGGTTTCACCGACGAGGTGATCCTGGCCAGCCTGGTCAAGTCCCCCGCCGATATCGAGGAACTCAACCCGCACATGATCCACGGGGCGTTCCACGGGGGCAACCGCGGGCCCGCGTTCAGCGGGGCGCTGCGCCCGGCGCCGGGCTGGGCCTCGCACCGGATGCCTATCCCGGGGCTCTACCAGACCGGCGGGACCACGCATCCCGGCGGATCCATCACCGGCGCTCCCGGCCGTAACGCCGCGATCGTGCTCCTGAACGACCTCGGCCACGACCCGGCCGCGATCATGAGCGCCCCGTCAGGCCAGGGTCGGGCGGTGACCGTTGCTGCTGACCCGTCGTGAGGAGCCGGTCCCGGGGAGCAGCCCGACCGCATCCAGATCCGCCGTGAGCTCGTCAAGCTCGGCCCGGGTCTGCGGGAGCAGCGGCGGGCGGAGCGGGCCGCCGGACATCCCGACCAGGCCGGCCCAGGCCTTGAGGGAGGCCAGCGAGTCGAACCGGCGGGCCTTGCCGTGCAGCCACTTCGCGGCCAGCGCGCGCACCGGGTCGAGCGTGGCCGCCACCTCGGCCGCCGCCGTGTAGTCACCGCCGAGCGCGAGCCTGGTGTACTCGCGCATCGGCTGCCAGTGCGGCGTCTGGTAGAGGTACGGCGCGGCCGAGGACATGAACACCCGCTGGCCGTGGTCGCGCATGTTCTCCAGCCAGGTGCCCTCGTTCGGCTCACAGACCAGGATCTGCGCCGCCGACCCGGTCCAGCACCTCCAGGTAGCGGGCGTGGTCACGGCCGACCTTGATCCCGCAGATGTTCTCGATGGCGGCCAGCCGCTCGATCAGCTCCAGCGACAGCGACACGCCGGAGTAGGCGGTGTCGAACAGCCAGAGGCCGATGTCCACGGCCGCGGCGACCGTCTCGAACCACTGGTAGAGGCCCTCGTCCGAGGCGGGCGGGAAGTACGGGTTGATCAGCACCGCGAAATCGGCTCCGGCCTTCTGCGCGTGCCGGGTCAGCTCGATGGCCTGCCGCGCGGACGTGTGGCCGGTGTGCGCGATCACCGGGCATGTGCCCCGGGTGCCGTCCACGGTGATCTCGACCACGCGGCGCCGCTCGCTTCCGGCCAGGGACCAGAACTCGCCCATCACGCCGCCGCAGAAGATGCCGTCGATCCCCAGGCTGCCGGTGAGCCGGTCGAGGTCGCCGCGTAGCGCGTCAGCGTCCAGGACGCCGCTGCTGTCGAACGGCGTGGTGGTCGCGGCCCACAGCCCGGTGAAGCACTCCCGGGCCGCCTGCTTGGCTTCCGCCTTGGTGTAGTCCATGGCATGTCCTCCGGGTAGGTCAGGTGCGGGCGCACGGCCGCTGCTCACATGGTGCCCGAACAGCCCTGGATCGTCGAGATCGATCAGGGCCGGCCGGGAGCCGCGGGATTCAGTCATCGCCGAGCCCCAGCAGGCGCGCGGCGTTCCCGCCCAGGATCAGGTCCTCACCGCGGCCGAGGCGCAGCGCGCGCACCTCGTCGACGGGATGGTCGGTCCCCATGTCGAAGGGCCGGTCCGAGCCGAGCAGGACCTGCTCCGGGCCGGCGTAGCTGGACCAGGTCGGCCAGCAGGTCCGCGTCGTGGGTCACCGTGTCGTAGTGGAACCGGCGCAGCGACACATCCGGGCCCTGGCTGAGGCGCGCCGCGGCTTCGGGCCGGATGGCGTGGGCGCGGCGCAGCCGCCCGCGGAGCACCGGCAGCGCGCCGCCGCCGTGGGCCAGCAGGATCCGCAGCTGCGGGAATCGTTCGAGCACGCCCGCCACCGCGATGTGCGCGGCGGTGACCGCGGTTTCCAGCGGGTTGCCGACCGAGTTCCACAGGTAGTAGCCGTCCAGGGCAGGAATCCCGAAGCCCCGGGTGGAGGGGTGGATGAACACCAGCGCGCCGGTCTCGGCGGCGGCCGCCCAGAACGGCAGGAAGAAGTCGTCGCCCAGGTAGCGGCCGCCCACGCTGGACGGGATCTCCACGCCGTGCAGGCCTGGCACGGTCATCAGGTCCGCCAGTTCCCGCGCGGCCAGAGCCGGGTCCTGCACCGGGACCGCGCCCACCGCGCTGAGCCGCCCGGGGTGGGCGGCGACCAGCCGGGCCAGGGACTCGTTCTGCACCCGGCAGACCAGCCGGGCCTCGTCCGGCTGGGCGTCCACCGGCACCAGGTTGATCCACGGGGACAGCAGCAGGTGCCCGATCCCGGTGCCGGCCGCGTCGCCGAGCATGATCTCGACGTCGCTGAACTCGCCGACCGCCGAGGTCAGTTCCCGGCCCCGGAACCCGACGATGCGCTGGCCGTCCTCGGTGCGCAGCGCCGGCCGCCACGCCTCGGGCACGCTGCGCGCCGTCATCTCCGGGACGATGACGTGGCAGTGCGCGTCGATGATCAACGGGCAGCGGTGCCGTTCGAGGCCGTGCCGTTCGGCGGCGCCGCCGGTCGAACGCCGCCGGTCGATGTGCTGTCGTGCGCGGCGGGATCGCTCCCGCCGGTCTCCGCGTCCGCGGCGGCTATCTGCGCGGCGGCCGCGTTCGCGGCCGCCACGTTCGCGTTCTCGGGCGCGGGGGCCGCGCCGCCGGACGTGTCGGTCACCGCCCCGCCCAGGTACAGGGCGCCGATCTCCGGATGGTGCAGGACCTCGTGACCCGGCCGGCCAGCCGGACCCGGCCGTTCTCCAGCACCACCCCGTGCGTGGACAGCCGGAGCCCGGCCCGCGCGTTCTGCTCGACCAGCAGGATGGTCTTGCCCTGCGTGTTCATCAGCCGGACCGCGTCGAAGACCGACTTCAGCACCTTGGGTGACAGGCCCATGGACGGCTCGTCCAGGATGACCAGGCTCGGGTCGAGCATCAGGCACCGGGCGAACTCCACCAGCCGCTGCTGGCCGCCGGACAGGCTGCCGGCCTTCTTGCCCAGCCACTCGGTAACCTGCGGGAACATCTCCAGGACGGTAGCCAGCCTGCGGTCGGCCAGCCCGCGCTGGCGCAGGATGTAGCCGCCGAGCACGATGTTCTCGCGCACCGTCATCTCGCGGAACAGGCTGTGGTTCTGCGGTACCAGCACCACGCCCATGTCCAGCACCTGCCGGGGAGACTTCCCGGACAGCCGCTCACCGCGCAGGCTGACGTGGCCGAGCCGCGGGTTCAGCAGCCCGCTGATCGTGCCGAGCAGGGTGGACTTGCCCGCCCCGTTCGGCCCCACGACGCAGGTGATGCCGCCCTCGTAGACCTGCATGGTCACGCCGTGCAGGACGTCGCCACCGCCGTAGCCGGCCACCACGTCCTTGATCTCGAGGGCCGGGGCGCCCGTCGTCACGTTCTCAGCTGACCGGGACGTCATCGTCATCCTCCGCAGTCCCAAGGTAGGCGTCGAGGACCCGGGGGTCGGTCCGGACCACGTCCGGCGGCCCGCTGACGACCGCGGTGCCGTAGTCCAGCACCGTGACCCGGTCACACAGTCCCATCACGAAATCCATGTTGTGCTCCACGATGAGGAACGTGGTGCCCTGCTGGTTCAGCTCCCGGATCCGGTCCGCGATCATCGTGATCAGGGTGAGGTTCACCCCGCCGGCCGGCTCGTCGAGCAGCACGATGGCCGGGTCCGCCATCAGCACGTAGGACAGCTCCAGCAGCTTGCGCTGGCCGTAGGACAGCGTCTCGGCGAGCGCGCCGGCGTGGTGCGCGATGCCGGTGAACTCCAGCAGTTCCAGGGCCCGGCGCCGGGTGGCCGGGCCGCCGGCCCGGGCCAGCGGGTTACGCAGCCGCCCCCGGCTCCCCTCCGCGTGCTGGGCCGCCACGATCATGTTCTCCATGACGGTGAGCCGGGAGAACACCCGGGTCAGCTGGAAGGTCCGGCCGATGCCGGCCGAGAACACCTTGTCCGGCGCCGCGTTGGTGATCCGCTTGTCGCCCAGGTAGACCTCGCCGCCGTCCACCGTCTCGTAGCCGGTGATCACGTTGAACAGCGTCGTCTTGCCCGAGCCGTTCGGCCCGATGAGCCCGGCGATGCTGCCCTGCTCCACCTCGATCGTGGCCCCGTTCAGGGCCTGGACGCCGCCGAAGGACTTGGTCACCGCGGCGGTGCGCAGCAGCGCGGTCATCGCGCACCTCCCGTGCTCGGCGTTCCCGTGGCGGGGGAACCAGTGGTGGCGGAACCGGCGCTGGCCGGCGTGGCCGGCGCGGCCGTCCGGGTCGCCGCGGGACTGCCCGGCGGAGCTGATCCCCCGGCGGCGGTCTCGCGCCGGCGGGCCTGCGCGGCGCGCCACCGGGTGACGTACTCGGCTCCCGGTCGGGACGATCCCGCGCGGCAGGAACAAGATGACGCACCAGGAAGAGCACGCCGAGCACGATCTCGCTGGTGTAGCCGTTGGTGAAGGTGATCCCGATCCACTGCTGGAGCGGCTCCAGGATCAGCGCGCCGAGCACCGGGCCGGCCAGCGTGCCGAACCCGCCCAGGAAGGCCATCAGCGCGACGCTCAGGTCGAACAAGGGATTGAACGCGGTCTCGGGCAGCGCCTGGCCGATGAAGAACCACCACAGCCCGCCGATCATGCCGACGATCCCGCCCGAGATGGCGAACGCGGTGAGCTTGACCCGCATGGTCCGCACGCCGAGCCCGCGGGCCCGGTCCTCGTCATCCCGGATGGCCAGGAGCTGGAGGCCGAACCGCGAGTTCCGGATCAGCCAGGACAGCGTGATGGTGCCCACCGCGATGACCAGGCCGACGTAGTAGAAGGGGTTGTTGTAGTTGGACGCGGACCACAGGAAGAAGGGCGAGCTCACGCCCTGGTTCCCGCCGGTGAAGCTGAGGTTGAACGCCAGCAGCTGGAAGATGAAGAAGAACGCGATGGTGACCACGACGAACGTGTGCCGCCGGACCCGCAGCGCGATCAGCCCGAGCGGCACCGCGATCAGCGCGGCGACCAGCCCGCCCAGCGGCAGCAGCAGGAAGATGTCCCCGCCCGGGAGCTTCCAGTGGTTGGCCAGCAGGCCCACGGTGTAGGCGCCGGAGCCGAAGAACACCGCGGTGCCCAGCGAGAGGTAGCCCGAATAGCCGGAGAACAGGTTCCAGGCCGCCACCGCGCCCACGAAGATCATGGTGTTCACGGCGAACTGGGTGTACAGCGCGTTGGTGATGACGAGCGGGAAGATCGCCGCGATCACCAGCAGGACCGCCGAGGCCGCCCAGCTTGGCGCCGGTGGCCCGGCGGTCCCGGCGCGCGGGGGCCGCGACCGTGCCACCCGGCTGGGCCGGTCCCGCCTGCACCGTGTCCTGGCTCATCGTTCCCTCGGCTCGCCGTGCCCTGGTTCGCCGTGCCTGATTCGCGGTGCCCGGTTCACTGGGCCCTCGCCGCCTTGCGGCCGAACAGGCCCTGCGGCCGGAAGGCCAGCACGAGCACGAGCGCGCCGTAGAACACCACCACCGACCAGCTGGGTGACCAGACCACGTCCACCACCCCCTCCAGGGTGATCATGAAGATCGCCGCGACCATGGCCCCGCCGATGCTGCCCAGGCCGCCCAGGATGATGATCGCGAGCAGCCGGGAGATCAGGTCATACCCGGTGTTCGGGTTGAAGCCGCCGCCGGTGGCGCCGAAGACCATCCCGCCCGCGGCGGTGACGCCCACCCCGATCCCGAACGTGAGCGCCTGCACCCGGTTCACGTTGATGCCCACGATCCGGGCCGCGGTCTGGTCCTGCATGGTGGCCCGGATGGTCCGGCCGAACTGGGTCCGGTACAGGGTGAAGTAGATCCCCGCCACGAACAGCAGGGCCATCAGGAAGCCGTAGATGTAGATGTAGTCGAGGTAGAACCCGAAGATCTCCGGGCCCGACGTGACGTACGAGGCGTTCAGGTTCACGAAGTTCGAGCCGAAGATGATGTACAGGATTCCCTCGATGATGATCGCCACCGCGTAGCGTGGCCAGCAGCGACATCGAGGTCCGTTCCCGGCCGCGCAGCGGCCTGATGAAGGCCCACTGGATCGCGACCCCGAGGAGGAACATCGCGGGGACGGTCACCAGCAGGCCCACGAACAGGTCGATGTGCAGGTGGACGGAGAGCACGTAGCTGAGGTACGCGCCCAGCACGACCAGGATGCCCTGGGCGATGTTGATGATGTCCAGCACCCCGAAGATCAGCGTCAGCCCGACCGCCATCAGTGCGTAGACACTGCCGCCGAGGATGCCATCGACGATCGCCTCGGTGAGTTCGCGTCCCATCTCCGCTTCATGCCCTTCATCCTGCTAACTGGTGGTGGAGGCGGGCCGCGCACTCAGCGAACCCGCTGAGGTCAGCCGGTCTGCCACGCCGGCTTCTGCGCCACCGGGCCCTCGGTCCCCGTGTCGGGTCCCAGCACCGGAATGAACTGGCCGTTGTTCTGCCACTGGAAGATGAAGGCCTGGCCCGTCGGGTTCTCCCCGTCGGGCTGGAATTGCACCGGTCCCTGCACGGTCTGCAGCGTGACCCCGGGCTGTGCAGGTAGTTGATGATCGCGGCGTTGTTCAGGCTCTTGGTCGCCGTGACCGCGTCGGCCAGGACCTCGCCCGGCGGAGTACGCCTCGGCCACATCCGCGTTGATGTCGGCGGACGTGCCGCCGTACTTGGCGATGTAGTCCTCCACCATGACGTGGCTCAGCGCGTTCTGCTCACCGCCGAACCAGCCGTCCGGCACCATGATGTCCTGGGCGTTGACCGGGTCCAGATTGTTGCAGGAACGCCTGGCCCTGGTCCGGCCCGGACGCCGCGATCATGATCTTGGGCGTGTAGTTCATGGGCCTCGAACGTGTGGATGAAGATCAGCAGGCTGGGCAGGTCCACCGAGCCGATGACCACGATCTGCGGGTGCTTGCTGCCGCCACCGTGGTCGCGGCCTGCTGGATCTGCTTGTTCGAGACGGCCGCCTGCGTTACCGGTGGCGGTTCGCAGTAGACCGTCTTGACGCCATGCGCGCTGACAGGGTCTTCTCGGTGGCGTCCACGGGCGGGTCGGCGAACGGGTCGTTCACCTCGGGATAGGCGGCGGTCTGCCGCTGGCTGGCCGGGAGGCGTGGTCACCCAGTTGGCGAACGACGTCCATCTCCAGTCGGACCGGCAGGCTGACGCTGAAGAAATTGTGGATACGGCTGTCTGGAAGACCAGGCCCCCGGTCGCCGAGCCGGCCACCAGCGCGTACCCGGATTTCTCGGTGGGCGGCTGCGGCGTCGGAGGTCAGCAGGGTGGAGAACGGGGCCAGCGTCAGGTCCACGTGGTCCTGGTTGATCAGCACGTTGTAGTCGCTGGTGACCGTCTTCTGGTTGCTGTTGTCGTTACGGATCACCAGCTTGACCGGGCGGTGCAGCAGGCCGCCATTGGTGTTCACGTCACTGGCCCACAGCTTGTAGCCATTCAGCGTGGCGAGGCCGTCCGCGGCGAACTGGCCGGTCAGCGGGAGCGAGATGCCGACCGTGATCGGCTGGACCGTGCTGCTGGCGCTGGTGCTGGCACTGGTACTGCCGCACGCGGTGACAACGAGTGCGGTCACCGCGGCCGCGGCGGCGAGCGGCACGAAGCGGCGGCGGGTGGGGCGCCTCATCAACCTTCTCCCTTCCTGCGACCACGCCGAAGCACCCGTCGTGCTCCGGTGCGCGGAGCGCACATGGCACCGTATGCCTTTATCGGCCGGGGAAAGCCCGCTTTGCCCCGATCCAAGGCCCGGTTCCATGTGCCGCTCCGCGCACCGCATTTCTTCTAGATCCGATCTATCCGGAGCGTGCTCAGCTCGACCAGTGCGGCTTGGGATTGACGATCGCCACTGAGCCGGTCGCGCCGCTCGGCAGCACCTGGACGAAGCTGCCGCCCTTCTGCCACTGGAAGATGAACTTCTGCGCGACCGTGTTCTCGCCCGAGCTGTTGAATTTCACCGGTCCCTGCACGGTCTGCAGCGTGACGCCGCTGTGCAGGTAAGCGGTGATCTTCTTGTTGTCCACGCCCTTGGTCGCGGTGACCGCGGACGCCGTGATCTCGCCGACCGAGTAGGCCTCGGCCACGTCCGCGTTGATGTCCGCGGCGGTGCCGCCGTACTTGGCGATGTACGCCTTGACCATGGCCTGGCTCAGCGGGTTCTTGATCCCGCCGTACCAGCCGCCGGGAACCATGATCCCGGTGGCGTTGGCGGCGCCGCCGATCGCCTTGGTGAAGGCGGCGCCCTGGTCCGGGCCGGAGGTGGCGACGAAGATCTTCGGGTTGTAGTGCTGCTGCTCGAACGCCTGGATGAAGGCCGCCGAGGTAGGCACGTCAACCGCGCCGAGCACCACCATCTGCGCGCCGGTCGCGGCCACCGCGTCGGCGCCCGCCTTGTAGTCGGGGTTCTCAGCCGGGTAGATCTTCGAGTAGACCGTCTTCACGCCGGCCTTCTGCAGGATGGCCTGCGCGGTCTGCGTCATCGGGTCCGCAAACGGGTCGTTAACCATCGGGTAGGCCGCCGTCTTCGGGCGCTCGCTGGCGGGCAGCGCCGCCACCCAGTCGGCGAACGGCACCAGCTGGTCGGCGATCGGCGGGCTGGGGTTGAAGACGTTCGGCAGGTTCAGCGCGTAGACGGAAGGCCCGCCGCCGGCGCCCTCCGGGAACGCGTACCCGTACCGGGCCGCCACCTTCGCGGCGGGCACGGTGAGCAGCGTCGAGAATGGCCCGAAAACCAGGGATACGTGCTCCTGGGCGATGAGCTTGGTGTAGTTGGTCGCCACCGTAGTCGGGTCGCTGGAGTCATTCAGGAACACCATCTTTACCTGGCGGCCGAGCAGGCCGCCGTGGCTGTTCACCTGGCTGGCCCAGAGCTCGTAGCCACGCTGGAAAGCCTGGCCGTCCGCGGAGAAGTCACCCGTCAAGGACAGCGAGGTGCCGATCAGGATCGGCGACTTGCTGCCATTGCCAGATGAACTGCTTCCGCTGCTGCTGTTGCTGCTGCAGGCAGCAAGAACCATCGCCGCCGTCGCGGCGGCGGCGGTGAGAGACAAGAACCGGGTGCGGTGAGGTTTCATCCGGTCCTCCTTCCAGTTCAGGAATCTCCTGTGGGTAATGCCAGCTGCAGCCCGCGCTATGAGGCGCGTCCGCGGGGGGCTCGGTTGACTGCATAGAGAGCTGGCGGGGGACAGTCGCTCACGGTACTGCATTGCCCCCCTTCGCGTCGGCTTGGCTCAGCCCGTCCGAGATGTCGGAGTTTTCGCTCTCCAGCTCCAGCCCGGCCGCGTGCGCTTCCAGTTCGACAAGGGCCGCAAAATCCTGCTCGCCGTAACCATGGCCAATAAGGGTCTGCACGATCTGGTGCACGAGGGACGCGACCGGCATCGGGACCTCATGTTCCCTGGCTGCGGCCAGGCCGAGGTCAAAGTCCTTGCGGAGCAAGGATGGCCGTAAAGGTCGGATGAAAGTCCAGGTTCACGAATGCCGGTGATTTGTAACGAGTGAACTGCGAACCCATCACGCTTTTATTAAGACAGGTCAGGAACGCGGCCCGGCTGACGCCGCTCTTCTGGGCCAGGATCGTCACTTCCGCGAGCGACTGGCTGACAACGCCGAGGAACAAGTTATGGCAAAGCTTTACTGTCCGCGCGAGTTCGCCGTCGCCGACATATGTGGCGCCCGGCGCCGAGCAGGTCCAGGTATGGCCGGGCGGTGTCGAAAGCGCCCTGCGGCCCGGACACCGCGAGGGTGAGCTTTCCCGCGCTCGCGACCTTCGGATTGCCCATCACCGGCGCGGCCAGCAGCTCGGTGCCGCGCGCCGCGAGCTGCTCGCGGATCTGCATCGAGACGTCCGCCGAGATGGTCGAGCAGTCCACCAGGATGGCGGGCACCGACTCCCCCGTGGCCAGGCCGTCCTCGCCGAGGACGGCGTCGATGAGGTCCTGGGGCGTGCCGACCGTGGCAAACACGATGTCCCGGCGGCTGAGCTCGGCGGGCGAGCCGACGACCTTGGCTCCCAGCGCGGCGAGCGGCTCCGCCTTGGCCCGGGTGCGGTTGTAGACGGCAACGTCACAGCCGGCCTCGAGCAGGCGCCGGACCAGCTCGAAGCCCATCCGCCCGGTACCCAGCCAGCCCAGCCGGAGTTCGTTACCGTGCCCTGCCATCAGGTCACCCCCTGCGCTAACAATCGTTTGCACGAAGCCTGACGTACGAGTCAGGCCCGTGTCAACAGACATGATCAGTTCGATACCGGAGAATTTCCTGGCGCTAGGGATTCGTCCCGGCGCCGCGAGCGTACCCGGCGGCTCAGCGGGCCGGCCCGGACGGCTGGTCCGCCAGGCCGGGCCCGCCGGCGGGCGGGCTGCCCGCGACGCCGCCCGGCGGTGCGGTCGAGCCGCGTACCACCAGCTCAGGCGCCAGGAACAGGACCTTGACCGGCCCGGTGTGCCCGGCGATCCGCTCCAGCAGCAGCTGGGCCGCCTCGGTGCCCACCTGGTAGTGCGGGAAGCGGATCGTGCTCAGCGGCGGGCGCAGCCGGTCGATGAACGGCATGTCGTTGAACCCGATCACGGACACGTCCGCCGGGCAGGACAGGCCTGCCTCGTCCAGGGCCGCGTAGCAGCCGATGGCCAGCATGTCGTTGCCCGCCGCCACCGCGGTGCAGCCGCGATCGCGGGTGAGCAGGAGCTGGGCGCAGCGCTGGCCCTCGTCGATGGAGAACGACTTCGCGGTCACGATCAGCTCGGGATCGGCGGCCAGCCCGTGCGCCTCCATGGCGGCGATGAAGCCCCGGTACCGGGCGAGGCCGGTCGAGACCTCCTGCGGGCCGGCGATGTGCGCGATACGGGTGTGCCCGAGGCTGGCCAGGTGGGCGACGGCCATCCGGATGCCCCGCTCGTTGTCCACCGAGACCGACGGCAGGCTGTAGTCGTGGGCCAGCCGGTTCATCAGCACCACCGGCAGGTCGGCGCGGGCCGACTCGGCGAGCAGCGGGTCGCCGAGGTGCACCGTGGCCAGGACCAGGCCGTCCACGTGCCGGGCGCGCATCTGCTCGAAGAGCATCCGCTCCCGCTCGGCGTCCCCGTCGGTGTTCCCGATCAGCGCCACGTAGCCCGCGGCGGCGAGACGGTCCTCGATACCGCGCACGATCGGCGGGAACAGCGGGTTGTTCAGGTCGGGGATGAGCACCCCGACGCTGTGCGAGCGGCGGGTGCGCAGGCTGCGCGCCACGGTGTTCGGGCGGTACCCGAGCTCGGCCGCGGCCTCGAGCACCCGCTGGGCGGTGTCCTCGCGGACCAGCAGCCGGGTCTCCGGGTTCAGCGCCCGCGACGCGGTGGCGGGGTGCACACGCGCCCGCGCGGCGACATCCTTCAAGGTCACCGGCGGATCAGCCACTGGCAGCCACCCCGCTTCCGCTGTGCGCTCGCCCTGCGGGCGTGCCCCGTCGATTCTGCCCGCGCCGCCATGCTCCCCGGGCATCCTGGGCGGGCCCGGCCGGCGACTGTCAGACCTGAATGGTATCCACCAATGCAGACGATTGCCTGCCGCTGCGGCATCCGGGTTACCGCCGCGCTACCGCAGCGCCGCCGCCTGCGCGGGCCAGTGCCGGGCCGGCGCCCGCGTGTCACGATGGGGCCATGCGTATCACCAGCGTGGCGGGCACGGACCTGTTCGGCGGCAGCGCGCAGCACCCGCTGCAGATCGTCCGGGTCACGGTGCTCGACGATCGCCCGCCGCAGGGCGCCCCGCCCCTGGCGGTCACGGTCCGGGTCGAGGGGCCAGGGGTGAGCACGCCGGTCCCGGTCCGGCTGGATCCTGGCGACGCCGGGCGCGGAACAGGTGGCCGAGGTCGGCGTGGACATCGCCGCGCCCGCGGTGCCCGGCAGTCCCCGCCAGGTCACCGCGATCGCCGAGGGCGACGGGCGGGCGGGCCGGGCAGGCGGCCGCGATCCGGGTGGCCGAGACCGGCTGGACCATGTGGATGGTCAGCCATTTCCACTACGACCCGGTGTGGTGGGACACCCAGGGCGAGTTCACCGAATCCCGGCTGCTGCTGCCGGACGAGGACGGCAGCCTGCCCGAGGTGCGGACCGCGTTCGAGCTGGTGGCGCTGCACCTGGACGAGGCCCGGCGGGACCCCGACTACAAGTTCGTCCTGGCCGAGATCGACTACCTCAAGCCCTACCTGGACACCCATCCGGAGGACCGCGCCGACCTGCGCCGGTTCCTGGCCGAGGGCCGGGTGGAGATCGTCGGCGGCAGCTACAACGAGCCCAACACCAACCTGACCAGCGCGGAGTCGACGATCAGGAACGCGGTCTACGGCCTCGCCTACCAGCGGGACGTGGCCGGGGGTGACCCGCGCACCGCGTGGATGCTGGACGCGTTCGGCCACGATCCGGGCTACCCGGGGCTGATGGCCGCGGCCGGGCTGACCGAGTCGTCCTGGGCCCGGGGGCCCTACCACCAGTGGGGCCCGCAGCGCACCGTCGGGGACAACACCCGGATGCAGATGCGCAGCGAGTTCGAGTGGGTCTCCCCCGACGGCCGGGGCCTGCTCACCAGCTACATGCCCAACCACTACGGGGCCGGCTGGGGCACCCACCGGGCCGCCGACCTGGCCGCGGCCGAGCAGGACGCGCTGAGCCAGTTCCGCACCCTCGCCCCGGTCGCCGCGACCCGGAACGTGCTGCTGCCGGTCGGGGCCGATCACGTCATCCCGAGCCGCTGGGTGACCGCCATCCACCGGGACTGGAACGCCAGGTACGTCTGGCCCCGGTTCGTGACCGCGCTGCCCCGTGAGTTCTTCGCCGCGGTGCGCGCCGACGCCGGCCAGCGTGATGTCTGGCTGGTGCCGCAGACCCGGGACATGAACCCGGTGTACCCGGGCAAGGACGTGTCCTACATCGACACCAAGCAGGGCCAGCGGGCGGCGGAGATCGCGGTCGGCGAGGGCGAGCGGCTGGCCACGCTGGCCTGGCTGGCCGGGGCGGATTACCCGGCGGAGTCGCTGGACAAGGCGTGGCGCCAGCTCGTCTTCGGCGCGCATCACGACGCGATCACCGGGACCGAGTCCGACCAGGTCTACCTGGACCTGCTCGGCGGGTGGCGGGAAGCCTGGCAGCGGGGTGACGAGGCCCGCCGCGACGCGGCGTCCTACCTGGCCGGCCTGGCCGATACCAGACCGCCCGGCGGCGCCGGAGGCGAGGCCGAGCCCGGCGCGGGCCCTCACCGTGTTCAACAGCCTGTCCTGGCCCCGGTCCGGCCTGGCCCGCGCGGCGCTGGAGTTCACCGCCCCCGGGCCGGCCTCGATCACTGTGCGTGATGACTCGGGCGGTGCGGTGCCCTGCCTCGCCGAGGGGGCCCAGCAGCACCCGGACGGCACTCTCGCCGCCGTCACGCTCACCTTCCGCGCCGCCGGGGTGCCCGCGCTGGGCTACCGGACCTACTGGGCCACCCCGGCGCCGGACAGCCCGGCGGACCGGCCCGGCGCCCGGCGGCTGGGAGCCGCAGCCCGGCACGGTGATCGAGAACGAGACCTTCCTGGTCGAGGCCGACCCGGCCCGCGGCGGCACGCTGACCCGCATCGTGGACAAGCGGACCGGTGCGGGGCTGCTGCGGGCCGGCCGGGAGCCGGGCACCCGGGCGGCAACGAGCTGGTCCTGCAGGAGGAATACGACTCCCACCCGCGCTGGGGCGAGGGCCCGTGGCTGCTGTCCCCCAAGGGACCCGGCACCGGCTCGGCCGGCGCCAGCGCCAAGGTCACCGCGCAGCGCTGCCCGCTGGGGGCCCGGCTGCTCGCCGAGCTGACCCTGGGCGACCTGCGGGTCACCCAGGAGACGCTGCTCTGGGACGGGGCGGAGCGGATCGAGTTCCGGACCCACGTGGACGGCTCGATCGGCCAGGACCGGCTGCTGCGGGTGCGCTTCCCGGCGGACGTGCCCGGCGGGCTGCCCATCTACCAGGGCGCGACGGCGGTGGTCGGCCGCCCGTTCGGCAGCGCCTCGGCGGATGTCGCCGAGCACTCGTTCACGCTGGATAACCCGGCGCACGAGTGGTTCGGGCTGGGCTCCACGGCGCGCGTCAGTCAGCTGGCCCGAGCCGGGCGGGAGCCGGGCGGAGGCCGCTCTGGGGGTGGCTGAGGTCATCCTCCCGGCTGCCCCGGCCCCGCAGGATCCCGCTTTTTTCCGCAACGGCTGGTCCGTGGCCATCCGGGACCTCGTGGCCGGACTCGCGGGGCAGGGGGTCACGGCGACCTGCTCGTGGCCGGACGGGCCGCGTTACGGCTCCCTCGACCTGGACTCCAACCTGCCTGACGTGCGGATCGCGCTGGGCGGCCCCGAGCAGAACCCGTGGACCGCCCGGCTGCTGGCCGCGGCCGGCCCGGGCGCGGAGGACGAACTCCGCCGCCTGCTGGCCGACAGGCGGCAGCGCCCGGCTGTGGGTCCCGGCCGCCCAGTCCCGCGCGGCCGCCTTCGCCCCCGGCGCCGACGTGCGCGGACTCCGCGACCTGCCGGTGCTCATCGTGGCCGGCCGGGACCTGGCCGCGGCGGCCGCCGCGGTCACCGCCGACCTGGCTGACTCGGTGATCGAGGTCACCAGGCTGGCCCCGGACCCCGATGAGACCGGCACCAGGCTGCAGCTAGACTGCAGCACCGGGGAGACCGCGCTGGCGCCGCGCTCGGTCGCGCTGCTGAACCGGGGCACGCCCAGCAGCCTGGTGTCACCGGACGGCACCCTGCACATCGCGCTGATGCGCGCGTGCAGCGCATGGCCCTCGGGGGTGTGGATCGACGGCGACAAGCGGACCGCACCGGACGGGAGCAGCTTCGCCTGGCAGCACTGGAGCCACACGTTCGAGTACGCGCTCGCCGCCGGGCCCGGGGACTGGCGGGACGCCGGCTTCGCCGTGGCCGGCCAGGACTACAACCATGACCTGCTGGCCTGCGAGACCGGACTGCACCCGGGCCCGCACCCGGCGGCGGCCAGCCTCGCCTCGGCGGAGCTGCCGGTGATGGTGTCCGCCCTGAAGCCGCGCGGGAACCCGCTCGCCGCGGGCCGGGCCGGGCCGCCGCGGCGCGCCGACGGAGTCACGGCCCGGCTGCGCGATCTCGGCGGCCGGGCCCCGGCCGCGGCCCGGCTGAGCCTGTTCACCGGGATCACCGCGGCCGAGCGCCTCAGCCTGGTCGAGGACGGCCCCGTGGTCCGGATGGCACGGCGGTCCCGGGCAGCGGTCCGGAGGCCGGCCGAGGCGACGGCCGCGGACGGGACCTCGCTGCCGGTGCGGTCCAGCCAGGCTGAGGTGGCGGTCGCGGCCGCCGGGACCGTCACGCTGGGGCTGTCGGTCCCGGCGGCGGCCGGGCCGGGACCGGCGCCCGCCGCGGACCCTGCACCGCCGGCTCCCCCGGAACCCGCGCAGCCCGTCTACACCCGCTACTGGATGCACGGCAAGGGGCCGGCCCCGGCCGGGAACCTGCCGGTGGCGGTGCACCTGTCCGCCCGCCGGGTCGCGCTCCCCGGGACGGCCGGCGCCGCGGACGAGGCGGCGGTGCGCCTCACCGTGGCCTGCGGGCCTGAGCCAGCCGCGGGCGCCGTGGAACTCGACGTCCCGCCCGGGCTGGAGGCCACGCCGGGCGGCCCGCTGCGCTATGACCTGCCCGCGCTGGGCCATGCGCACTGGGACCTGGCGGTCCGCGGCGCGGCGGGCGCGGCACCCGGGCACTACTTCCTCGCCGCCCGGATCCGCGACCAGCTCGGCCAGGTCCTCGAGGACGTGACGGCCGTGATGCTGGGCGGGCCCCCGCTTCCCGATCCCGGCCTGCCCCTCGACGCCCTGCTGCCCGCGCTGCGCGCCGATGAGCAGGCCATCGCGGCTGAAGTGCAGGTCACCGTGCTCACGCCGGAGATCCGGGTGCGGCCCGGCGGCGCCGGGGAACTGGCGGTGCGGGTGGCCAACCGGGCCGCCTCCCCGGTCCGCGGCGAGGCGCAGCTGATCTCGCCGTACGGCAGCTGGCCGGCGTTGCATCCCTGGACGCGAGGTTTCTCCGTCTCCCCCGGAAAAGAGGTAACTCTCCGTTATCATGTCGGGGTACCGATTACTACCCGGCACGGCACGCGGTGGTGGACAATGGTCAAACTGATGTATTTCGGTCGACTTCACTACACCAGCAGCGTTCCCGTACTCATCTGCGAATGAAGGAATCCACTCCGCAGGGCGCTGGCCCCCAGCCATCAACCAGACGGTCCTCAATGCCATGACTTCCGCGGCTCCCCCTGCTCCGGGCAACCTCCCTGCGGAGCCGAACAGCTTCATCGGCAGGGAGCGCGATCTCAGCGAACTCGCGCTCTTGCTCAGTGACGTCCGCGCCCTGACCCTGTGCGGTCCCGGTGGCATCGGCAAGACCCGCCTGGCCGTCCGGCTGGCCTGCGATCTCGTCCCGGAGTTCCCCGACGGGGCCTGGCTGGTGGAACTGGCCGACACGGCCAACGCGGACCTTCTCCCGCGGCGGGTCGCGGCCACCTTCGGGATCCGGGAGGAGCAGGACCGGCCCCTGATCGCGACCCTCGCCGAGGCGCTGCGGGCCCGGCGGCTGCTGCTCGTCCTCGACACGTGCGAGCACATCGTGGACGGGTGCGCGGAACTGGTGCAGCAGCTGCTGGCGAGCTGCCCGTCGCTGCGGGTGATCGCGACCAGCCGGGAGCCGCTGCGGGTGCGCGGTGAGACGGTCTGGCGGGTCCCGCCGCTGTCCGTGCCGACCGGGCTTGACCCGCTGTCCCTGGCCGACCTGGCCCGGCACGAGGCCCTGCAGCTGTTCGCCGAGCGGGCCTCGGCCGCCCGGTCGGGGTTCGCGCTGGGCAGCGAGAACGCCGAGGCGGTGGCGCGGCTGTGCCTGACCCTGGACGGCATGCCGCTGGCCATCGAGCTGGCCGCGGCGCGGGTCCGCGCGCTGTCGGTGGAGCAGATCGCCAGCCGGCTCGATGACCGGTTCCGGCTGCTGGCCTCGGGTGACCGGACCGCCCCGGCGCGGCAGCAGACCCTGCGGGCCGCGGTGGACTGGAGTTATGAGCTGCTGAGCGAGCCGGAGCAGATCCTGCTGCGGCGGCTGTCGGTGTTCGCGGGCTGGAACCTGGACATGGCCGAGCAGGTCTGCGCCGACGAGCAGATCCCGGCCGGCACCGTGCTCGACCTGATGGCCGCGCTCATCGACAAGTCGCTGGTCACGTTCGACCACGAGCTGCGCGGGGAGTCCCGCTACCGGCTGCTGGACACCATCAAGGAGTACGCGGCCAGCAGGCTCGCGGCCTCGGGCGAGGAGGATGCGCTCCGGCTGCGGCACCGCGACTACCTGCTCCGCTACGGCGAGTGGGTCGTGTCGCAGGCGTTCGTCCGGGGCGCGCCGTCCTGGCCGGAGCGGGTGGCCATGTACCGGGCCATCACCGTGGACCTGGCCAACTACCGGCTCGCGCTGGCCACGTCGCTGCGCCGCGGCGACATCGCCGAAGGGCTGCGCATGTGCGGGGCGATGCGCAATCCCTGGGTGACCCACGGGGACGTGACCGAGGGCGCGGAGTGGTTCGACCGGTTCCTGGTCAACGCGGACGCGCGTGCCGCCCGGGGTGCGCGGGCCGGCCCTGGTGTTCCGCGGTGACCTGGCCTTCGAGCAGCAGGATTACCCGACCGTGGACCGGTGCGCCCGCGAGGGCCTGGAGCTGTGCCGGGCCGCCGGTGACCCGCACGAGGCGGCCGCGCTCCGGCTGCTCGCCGTGGCCAGCCTGCGCGCGGGCAACCTGGCTGAGGCGGTGGCGCGGATCGATGAGGCGATCGACACCGCCCACAAGCTCGGCAACGACTGGGAGGAAGGGCTGGCGCTGAGCATCAAGGCGGCCGGCATGGCCCGCCTGGCCATGCTGCGCGAGGCGCAGCGCACCTACGAGGCGGCCCTGGACGTGCTCCGGGACAACAACGGGTGGGGGGTGGCCCAGGTCCGGGTGGGGCTGGGCGGGGTGGCCCGGGCCCGCGGTGATTACCAGGCCGCGATCAGCCACTATCAGGGGGCGCTGAGCCTGTACCAGGAGATCGACGCCCGGCCGGAGATCGCCCGGTGCCTGGCCGGCATCGCCTCGGTGGCGCTCATCCAGGGTGACCTCGGCCTGTGCCGGGCCAGCCTGACCGAAAGCCTGGCGCTGAGCCTGGCCACCGGCCAGCGCCTGCCGGTCGCCCGCGGGCTGGAGGCCTTCGCGGCTCTGGAGGCCCGGGCCGGTGACGCGGAACGGGCCGCCCGGCTGGCCGGCGCCGCGCTTGAACTGCGCTCCGCGGCCGGGCACCCGCCCTCGGCCGGGGCCGGGGCGCGGCTGGAGGACCTGCTCGGCCCGGCCCGCCGGTCCCTGGGCGAACTGCGCGCGACCGCCCTGCTGGACGAGGGCCGCGCGATGGGCGCGGACGAGGCCGTCCGGTACGCGATCGGTACCCCGCCGGCCGGGCGTCCGCCGCCAACGGCGCCGCGGCCGCCCCGGGCTGGCTGCCGCCCCGGCCGCGGGCGGCGGGGCGGTAACGGCCAGCCTGCCGGGGCACCCGCGGCCGGTGGTTCCTCCAGCGGGGTCGCGGGCCCCGCTGCGGGCCCGGCCGCCGGGACCGCGGCGGTCCCGTCCACGCTGACCCCGCGGGAGCGTGAGATCGCCGCGCTGATCGCCCGGGGGCTGAGCAACCGGGCCATCGCCGACGAGCTGGTGATCAGCCAGGCCACGGTGGCCCGGCACGTGGCCAACATGCTGACCAAGCTGGGATTCAGCTCCCGGGCGCAGGTCGCGGCCTGGATGGCCCGCCAGCCGGGCCCGGAAGCCTGACCGCACCGCGGGGCCTGCCGGCCGCACCGGCGGGCGAGCCGCCGGCGCCTGACCAGAGTGGGGCCAGACCTTCCGGGGGCCGGGAATCCGGCGCCGGAAGACCGGCGCGGAAAAGTCGGCCTACATACCCATCCGCTCTGCCCCCGGCCCCGAAATACACACGGCACTGCATAGTTCGGCGCATGTGGACCTCACCCGTACATACGTAAGGTCTTCAGCAGAGTTCCGGTGAGTCCCGTGCGGCATGGGGGCCCGCACAAGGCTCATACGGGACAGCCGGATGCAGAGCCAAGGCTCCTCCGGCCGTCAGGAGGGGGATGGCCGGAGGAGCCTGGGGAGAAGGGCACGTATGACGGTGACGGACATGCCGGCCCCTCACGCCACCGTGACCCAGCGGCTGGTGGGGCTGTCGGGGGCCCGGGGAGAGCATCCTGCCCTGGTAGGCGGGCCAGCCACGTGGCCTGGCGGGGACCCTCAGCCACGCGGAACTGGCGGTGATCCTGCAGACCGCCGCGGCCGGCCTGGCCTGGCGCGGGCTGCGGACCCAAGACGTCGTCGGGGTGTACGTCCCCGACGCGGTGAGCTACGTGCTGGCCGCGCATGCGATCAGAGCGGCCGGTGGGGTGCCGTCTCCGATCAGCGCGGCCAGCACGGTAGCTGCGGTGGCCGGGCAACTCAGGGACTGCGGCGCCCGGCTGCTCGTCACCGCGGACCCGCTGGTGCCCGCCGCGCTGAGCGCGGCGGACGGCTCGTGGGTCCGGCAGGTCATCGCGTTCGACGAGGCGCTGGGCACCGTCCCGTTCTGGTCGCTGCTGTCCCGCGGGCTGTGCCCGCCGGTGAGCGCCGGCCCGGCGGACCTGGGCCTGGTGCCCTATACGGCGCGGCCGGACGGCAGCATGGGAGCCAGCCCGGTGACCCACGCCCAGCTCGCCGTGGAGCTGCGCCGGCTGTCCTCCCCCGCGCCGGTGACCCGCAGCGACGTGGTGCTGGCCGCGCCGCCGGGGGGCTGCGTCCGCGAGTACACGGTCCTTCTCGACCTGGCCCTGCTCCAGGGCGCGACGGTGGTGGCCACGCCGGCCGACGCCCTGCCCGACGCGGCCCTGCGATACGGGGGCACCGCCGCTATCGTGCCCGCGGGCATGGCCTTCCCGGCCGGGCTGCCGGTACGCCCGGTCACCGTGGCGTGCTGACCGGCTGGCTGCCCGGCGGGGCCGGCTGACTCCCGGCCTGCCGCGCGGGCCTGGCCCGGCTGGTCAGGAGGATCACCACCAGCACGCACACGTCGAAGATGGCCGCCACGGTGAAGGCGGCGGACATGCCGTGAATGCGTGGCTGGTAGGCGGCGCTCACGTGACTCGCGGCCGGGGCCAGATGCCGGGCCGCGTTCCGGTAGGCGCTGCCGAAGACCGTGATCAGGATGGCCAGCCCGAGCGAGCCGCCGACCTGCTGGGTGACGTTCACCATGCTGGACGCCGCGCCGGAGTCCGCGGGCGCCACCCCGGCCAGCGACACCACGGTGAGCGGGACGAAGACGAGACCCATCCCGGCGCCAATCAGCAGCATCGGCCCGAGCACACCCCCCAGGTAGGTGGTCTGCGCGGAAACCTGGGCCAGCCACGCCATCCCGCCGATCACCGGCAGCATGCCTGCCACCATCAGCCGGGTGGAGCCGAACCGGGGCAGCAGCCGGGGTGCGGCCCTGGACACCGCGAACACGGTGAGGGTCATGGGCAGGAAGGCGAACCCGGCCGCGAGCGGGCTGAAGCCCAGGATGTCCTGGACGAACTGGGTCAGGAAGAAGAACATCCCGAACATGCCCGCGACCAGCAGCAGCCGGGCCAGGTAGGAGCCGGACCGGGCGGGACTGGCGAACAGCCGGAGCGGCGTGATCGGCTGGCGGGCCCGGGATTCGGTGAGCAGGAAGGCGCTCAGCATCACCGCGGCCAGCACGAAGGCGGCCAGGGTCAGCCGGTCGGACCAGCCGTTCGACGCGGCATGGATGAACGCGTAGACGAGCGCGGTCATCCCGGCGATCGAGGTGACCGCCCCGGTCAGGTCAAACCGGCCGGGCCGGCGCGGCGACTCGGGGATGAACAGCGGGGTCACGGCGATCACGGCGATCCCGACCGGCACGTTGACGAACAGCACCCAGCGCCAGGACGCCCACTCGGTGATAACGCCGCCCAGGACCAGGCCGAGCGAGGCACCGCCCATGGCCACCGCCGAGTAGATGCCGAGCGCCCGGGTCCGCTCGCGGCCCTCGGGGAAGCTCCCCACGACCAGGGCCAGCACCGCGGGCGAGGCGAGCGCGCCGCCCACGCCCTGCAGGGCCCGGGCCGCGACCAGCCACCAGGCCGCCGTGGCCAGGCCACCGGCCAGCGACGAGACGGTAAACAGGGCGATGCCGGCCAGGAACATCCGGCGCCGGCCCAGGATGTCCCCCGCCCGGCCGCCGAGCAGCAGCAGGCCGCCGAACGTGAGCGTGTAGGCGTTCAGCACCCAGGACAGGCCCGCCGTGGAGAAGTGCAGCCCCGTCTGGATGTGCGGCAGCGCGATGTTCACCACGGTCATGTCCAGGATGATCATGAGCTGCGCGGAGAGCATGACGATCAGCGCGATGCCGGGATGGCCGCGGGTCCGGGAGGCGCCCGGGGGCCGCAGCGCCACCGCGGGCGATGCGGCGGAGGAGGGAGAAGAAGGCACAGTTGTCTCCTGGAAGTGGAGTACTGGGACGATCAGAGGTAGTCTGCGGGAGTAATCGGAGACCGACTCCGATTACTATACGGAGGCATACTCCGGTTAGCAACCCGATTAACGGCCGGGCGGCTGGTTTGAGGCACAGGTATCTGAGGCAGAGTGGACCGGATGAGCGCGACGAGCCCCCCGGCGGGGGCCATGCGGGCCGATGCGCGGCGCAACCGGCAGCGGCTGATCGAGGCGGCCCTGGCGGCGTTCGCCGAGCACGGGGCCGACGACGCGTCCCTCGATGAGATAGCGCGCCGGGCCGGGGTCGGGATCGGCACCCTGTACCGGCATTTCCCGACCCGCCAGGCGCTGCTCGAGGCGGTCTACCGCAGCCAGGTCGAGGCGCTGTGCGCGCAGGCCCAGGACTCCTCGGCCCAGGCGGCGGACGCCTCGGCCACCGATGCGCTGGCCCGCTGGCTGCAGGCGCTGGTCGCCTTCGCGGCCACCAAGCGGAACCTGACCATCTCCATGATGTCGTCCCTGGGCGGCAAGAACGCCGAGGTGGTCAGCTCGTGCAGCGCGATGATCCGGGAGGCCGTGGCCCCGCTGCTGGCCCGGGCCCAGCAGGCGGGAGAGATCCGGCCGGACGTGGACGTGTCGGACCTGCTGAAGATGTCACATGCGATCTCGGTCGCCTGCGAGTACCCGTCGTCCCATTCTGACCAGGCTCAGCGGCTGCTCACGGTGATGCTGGACGGGCTGCGCCACGGGGCCAGCCCGGACGGGGCCAGCTGCGGGGGCCGGCGCCAGCCCGGGCGGAGCCGCCCGGCCCGCCGGGTGACTCAGCCGGGGCTGCCCTGGCCCGGCTCCGCCCGGGACGGGGGTGCTCAGGGCGTGCGCAGGTCGGTGCCGTCCGGGACGGGACTGTCCGGGTGGTACAGGTCGGTGCCGTCCGGGATGGGCCCTGCGGGTCGCTGCCGTCCGGCCCGGTGCTGAACTCCCCGGAGTGCTCCAGGTCGGGAGGGCGGTTCTCGTAGGGGGTGCTGAGCACGATCGTGGTCCGGGTCGACACCCCTGCGCAGGCCCGGATCTGCTGCAGCAGGTCCTCCAGGGCCGACGGCGAGGCCACCCTGACCTTGAGGATGTAGTTCTCATCGCCGGCCACGCTGTGGCAGGCCTCGATCCCGGGCAGGTGGGCGAGCCGTTCCGGGGCGTCGTCCGGGGCCGCCGGGTCGAACGGCTTGATGGAGATGAACGCGGTCAGCGGCAGGCCAGCCCCGGCCGGGTCGATCATGGCGGCGTACCCCTTGATCACCCCGCGCCGCTCCAGCCGGCGGACCCGCTGGTGCGTTGCTGATACCGAGAGCCCGGTCTGCCGGGACAGCTCGGTGAAGCTGATCCGGCCGTCACGGCACAGCAGCGAGACGATCTTGCGGTCGATGTCTTCCACCCCGTTACGGTAATCCGCAACCAGCCAGCCGCGCCCCTTTGATCATAACGGCCTGATAACGGGCTTTACGCTCAGGTAACAGGATGTGACGGCGGTCTTAACGCAGCCCGGCGAGCCGGATACGCTGCGCGCCAGAAGGGGAAACAGGATGCCAGGCGGTATCGCGCTGCACGGCCGCCGCCAGCGTCCTCGGAGCCCCTGGTACGGCACTGCAGCGGAGCGGTGCCCCGGAGAGCGATGGAGCGCGCCGATGGCCGAAATCCTCCTTGACCAGGTGAACAAGATCTACCCAGGCGGAGTCAAAGGGGTGGATAACCTGAACCTTGAGATCAAGGACGGGGAGTTCATGGTCCTGGTCGGCCCGTCCGGCTGCGGGAAGACCACCGCGCTGCGGTCGATCGCCGGCCTGGAGGAGATCAGCTCAGGCTCGATCACCATCGGCGGCCGGGTGGTGAACGACCTGCCGCCCAAGGACCGGGACATCGCGATGGTCTTCCAGAACTACGCGCTGTACCCGCACATGACCGTGGAGCAGAACCTCGCCTTCGGCCTCCAGCAGCGCAAGACCCCCAAGGACGAGATCAAGCGCCGGGTGACCGAGGTAGCCAAGATGCTCGGCCTGGAGCAGTACCTCAAGCGCAAGCCCGCCGCGCTGTCCGGCGGCCAGCGCCAGCGGGTCGCCATGGGCCGCGCCATCGTCCGGGAGCCGCAGGCGTTCCTGATGGACGAGCCGCTGTCCAACCTGGACGCCAAGCTCCGGGTGTCGATGCGGGCCTCGCTGACCCAGCTGCACGAGCGGCTCGGCGTCACCACCGTGTACGTCACCCACGACCAGGTCGAGGCCATGACCCTCGGGCACCGGGTGTGCGTGATGCGGGACGGCCGGCTGCAGCAGGTTGACACGCCGCAGACCCTGTTCGACTCCCCGGTGAACCTGTTCGTGGCGGGCTTCATCGGCTCTCCCGCGATGAACATGATCACGGCGGAACTGGTCCGCGACGACGGGCCGGCGGTCACCTTCGCCGGCCACCGGCTGCCGCTGCCCGCGTCGCTCATCGACGCCAAGCCGGGGCTCGACTCCTACTTCGGCCGTGAGGTGATCCTGGGCGTCCGTCCCTCGGACTTCGAGGACGCGACGCTGGCCGACAGCGGGTGGGCGCGGATGTCGGCCAAGGCCGACGTCACCGAGGAGCTGGGCAGCGAGATCCACGTCATCTTCTCCCTCGACGCCGCGCCGGTGAAACACGACACGATCAGCGACATGGCGGGCGACGCGGACGATGAGGACGCCGCGGTGGTCATCGCCGAGGGCAAGTCGCTGTGGACCGCCCGGGTGGCGGCGCGCAGTCACGTCCGCTCCGGGCAGCCGGTCGAACTGGCCGTGGACACCTCGAACCTGCAGTTCTTCGACCCGGTGAGCGCGCTGTCGATCGGTCACCCGGCGGCCGCAGAGGTCGTCGCCGCGGGCGAGGCGGCGAACGCCTGACCCCGCCCGCGGCCTCGGCCTCACCCGGCTGCCTGACCCCGGATCAGGCGCCGCCCACGACGACGAGCTCGCGGGTGACGTGGTTCAGCCGTTCGTAACCCTGCTCGGTGCAGACCACGATGTCCTCGATCCTGGCTCCGTGCGGGCCCGGGTAGATCCCGGGCTCGACGGAGAAGGCCATGCCCGGCGCGAGCGGCTCGGCGTTGCCGGCCACGATGTACGGGTCCTCGTGGGTCTCCAGCCCGATCCCGTGCCCGGTCCGGTGCACGAACTGCGGCCCGTATCCCGCCTCGGTGATCGGGGTCCGGGCCGCGGCGTCGACCGCCTCCGCGGTGACGCCGGGCCGCACCGCCGCGCACGCTGCCTCCTGGGCGTCCCGGAGCACCTCGTAGTAGGCGGTGAACTCGGCGGGCGGGCTGCCGATCGCGTAGACGCGGGTGCAGTCGGAGCAGTACCCGCTGGGCATGGTGCCGCCGATGTCCACGACCACGGCGTCGCCGGGCTGCAGGACCCGGCCGGACGGCTCGTGGTGCGGGCTCGCCGCGTTCGGCCCCGACGCGATGATCACGAAGTCCGTCCGCGCGTGACCTTCGTTGCTGATCGCGGCGGCGACGTCCGCCGCGACCTCGAGCTCGGTCCGGCCCGGGCGCAGCCAGCCCGGCACGCGCGGCGTGCACCCGGTCGATGGCCGCGCCGGCCTCGCGGAGCGCCGCTACCTCGGCCGGGCTCTTGCGCGACCGCAGGTCCCGCAGCGCCGCGCTGGCCAGGCCCTGCCGGGCCGCGGGCAGCGCGGCGCGGAAACGGAGCACCATCATGGCCCACATCCGGTCGGCCAGGCCGACCGAGGAGACCGGCCCGAGCCGCCGGGCGACCAGCTCATAGGGATCGTCGGTCTCGTCCCACGGGATCATCTCCAGGCCAAAGGCCCCGGCCGGCGAGGCCTGCGCGGCGGGCAGCTCCAGCCGCGGCACGACCAGGAACGGGTCCCCGTTCGCGGGCAGCGCGAGGCAGGTGAGCCGCTCCAGCTGCTGCGCGTCGTAGCCGGTCACATAGCGCAGGTCCGGGCCCGGGGTGAGCAGCAGCGCGCCCAGCCCGGCCGCCCCGGTGGCATCCGCGGCCAGCCGCAGCCGCTCCGCTGGATATAGTGCTGTCGTGGCGGCGACGGCGTGCCCGCTAGCCACGGAACCCGCCCGGTAGGCCCGGGGAGAGTGCATGCCAGATCTGCATGGGGGCCATCTAACCACGGGGTGTTTCTTGCCGTTGACGGTGCACCACCGCTCTGTTGTGGCGGCAGCCTGTCCCCATCTAGACAGGAGTGCCCCCCATGCCTCACTCTTGGTGTACCTCAGCTCACGATATGAACGGCAATGACTCCAGAGATCGTTAGTTCCCCGGCTCCTCTCGAGCCAGGCGCGGCGGCTGGGCTCGGCCGTGAGGCGGCCCGGGCGGCGTTCGCGGCCGCGTCCGGCCCCTTCACGCTGCGCCCGCGGAACTCCGAGCGGGCCCCCGGCGACCCGACCGCGCTGGCCGCGGCATTACTGCAAGAACGTCACGTCACGCTGGAGCTGCAGCGCGCCATCCTGCCGTTGCACGAAG
Organism: uncultured Actinomycetes bacterium; assembly: GCA_963742055.1. Taxonomy (GTDB): domain Bacteria; phylum Actinomycetota; class Actinomycetes; order Streptosporangiales; family Streptosporangiaceae; genus RYN-230. The sequence continues at coordinate 27,316 of CAVUKT010000041.1, forward strand.
CCCCGTTCGACCTCCCCGGCCTGCGCGCGGTAGTCCGCTACCTGCCCGCGTCGGCGGACAGCCGGGTGGGCGGCGACTGGTACATCACGGCCGAGATGCCGGCCGGCGACGTCCTGCTGGCCATCGGCGACGTGGCCGGCCACGGCCTGGACGCGGCCGCGGGCATGGCCCGGCTGCGCGGCGCGCTCGCCGGGCTGGCTATCACCGGCGCGCCGCCGGAGCGCCTGGTGGGCTGGCTGAATGACCTGGTGCATCACGTGGCCCCCGAGCACACCGCCTCGGTGGTAGCCGGGTACTTCGACCCGCCCAGCCGCCGGGCTGACCTGGGCCCAGGCGGGCCACCCGCCACCGCTTCTGGTCCGCGGCGCCACCGCGCGGCCCCTGGGGCAGCCGGCCGGGATCCTGCTCGGCGCCGGGCGCAGCGGCTACGACGCCATGACGGTGACCCTGGAGGCGGGCGACGTCCTGCTGCTCTACAGCGACGGCCTGGTGGAGCGCCGGAACCGCCCGCTGGATGAAGGGCTCGCCACGCTGGCCCGGGCCGCCGCGGGGATCGGTGACCCGGAGCAGCTGATCACGGCGGTGCTGGACGCCCTCGGCTCGACCGATTCCGAGGACGACACCTGCCTGGTGGCCCTGCGGGTGCTCTAGGCGCCAGCCTGACCCGCCGGGCCGGTGCTACGCGGTCAGCACATTCGCCGCCCGGCGCAGCGAGGAGCCCAGGCCCCAGCGGGCGTCGAGCGCGGCCAGCCGGTCCGGATCGGCGTCGCTGACCGGCAGCCCGCCCGGGACGTCCGGGACCGGCGCGTCGGTCGCCACCCGGACGACCGGGATGGCCGCCGTCAGGTAGTCGCGGGCCGCGGCGAGCTTCGGGCGGCTGCCCTTGGGAAAGCCGCCGTGTCCCCGGTCCAGCGCGTCGAGGATGGCGTCGATCCCCCCGAAGGCCTGGACCAGCGCCGCGGCGGTCTTGTCGCCCACCCCGGGCACGCCGGGCAGGCCGTCGCTCGGGTCGCCGCGCAGCACGGCGAAGTCGGCGTAGGCGCGGCCGGGGATCCCGTAGCGCTCGGTCACCGCGGCCTCGTCCACGACGTCCAGCTTGGCCAGGCCGCGGACCGTGTAGATGACCCGGACCGGCCGCTCGTCGTCCACCAGCTGGAACAGGTCGCGATCCCCGGTGACGATCTCGACCGGGCCGCCGGCCCGCGTGGCCAGCGTGCCGATGACGTCGTCCGCCTCGTAGCCGGGAGCGGCCGCCATGGCCAGGCCGAGGGCCCCGAGCACCTGCTCGATCACCGGGATCTGCGCGGTGAGCGCGGGCGGGGCTTCCTCGCTGCCGTCCGCCCGGGCCCGGTGTGCCTTGTACGACGGCAGCGCGGCGACCCGGAAGGCCGGGCGCCAGTCCGCGTCCATGCAGGCGATCAGGCCAGCCGGCGAACGGCCCCGGACCAGCCGGGCGATCATGTCCAGCAGCCCGCGGACCGCGTTGACCGGGGTCCCGTCCGGGGCGGTCAGCGTGTCCGGCACCCCGTAGAAGGCGCGGTAGTACAGCGAGGCGGTGTCCAGCAGCATCAGCGGTCCCACCCGGGCTATCCTGCCAGGCCTGGCCGCTATCGTTGACCACCCCGCAGCGAGCGGGCCTGCCGCAGGGAAGGGACCGGGCGCTGTCCGCAACACAGGCCACCGGGCTGGTGCACGGCCCGGCTGCCGAGGCGCTGTCCTGCGTGCTGCTCGCGGTGGTGCTGGCCGCCGCCATCACCCGGCCGAAATGGCTGCCGGAGGCGGCCGCCGCCGGGACTGGCCGCGGTGGCGGTGATCGCGTCCGGCGCCCTGCCGTGGCAGCAGGCCCGCACCGAGGCCGGCCGGCTGCTGCCGGTACTGGCGTTCCTCGGCGCGATCCTGGTGCTGGGGCACGTCTGCCAGCAGGAGGGACTGTTCGCGGCGGCCGGGGCCCGGCTCGCCCGGGCGAGCCGGGGCTCACCGGTGCGGCTGCTGGGCGGCGTGTTCGGCCTCGCCTCGGTGACCACCGCGGTGCTCAGCCTGGACACCACGGTGGTGCTGCTGACCCCGGTGGTGCACGACACCGCGACCCGGCTCCGGCTCCGCCCCAAGCCCCACGTGTACGCGTGCACCCACCTGGCCAACTCGGCGTCGCTGCTGCTGCCGGTGTCCAACCTCACGAACCTGCTGGCGTTCTCGGTCGCCGGGCTGACCCTGATCCGCTTCGGCGCGCTGATGGCGCTGCCGTGGCTGGTGGCGATCGCCGTGGAGTACGCGGCCTTCCGCTGGTTCTTCGCCGGGGACCTGGTCACGGCCAGCCCGGCCGCGGCCCGCGCGGCGGAGGCGCCACTCCCCCGGATCCCGCGTTTCGCGCTGGTCACGGTGCTCGCCACGCTGGCCGGATTCGTGCTGACCTCACTGGCCGGGCTGAACCCGGCCTGGGCGGCCGCGGCCGGGGCGGTGGTGCTGGCGGCCAGGAGCCTGGTCCGCGGCCAGGACCGCCCGGCGGGGCTGGCCCGGGCGCTGAGCATCCCGTTCCTGCTCTTCGTGCTGGGCCTGGGCATCGTGGTGGAGGCGGTGGTGCGCAACGGGCTGGGCGCCGTGCTGGCCCAGGTGATTCCGGCCGGCATCGTCGCTGCCCTCCCTGCTGGCCCTGGCCGGGCTGGCGGCCCTGCTCGCGAACGTGGTGAACAACCTGCCCGCGGTGCTGGTGCTGCTGTCGGTGCTGGCCGGCCGGGGGCTGCTGGGCGGCCCCGGCCCGGTGCTGGCCGTGCTGATCGGGGTCGACGTCGGCCCGAACCTCAGCTACGCGGGCTCCCTGGCCACGCTGCTGTGGCGGCGCCTGCTGGCCGACCGTGACCACCACACGGACCTGGGCGAGTTCACCCGTCTCGGGCTGCTCACCGTGCCCGCCGGGCTGGTCCTGGCTACGGTGGCGCTGTGGGCGGTGCTGCGGATCTGACCGGGCGGGCGAGTTCCTCCTCGTCCAGCGCGACCGGCGCCGTCGCGGGGGTAGGCCTGCCGCCGGCCGGTGGGCGTGAAGCCCATCCGCAGGTAGAACGCGCGGGCGCGGGCGTTGCCCAGCGCCACCCACAGGGTTATCCGGGGTGCGCCGACGGCCCCGGCATGATCCACCACCGCGCCGACCAGCAGCTCGGCCACGCCGGTCCCCCGCACCTGCGGGCTGACCCACATGGAGACGAGATGCCAGCCGCGCGGGTCCCGGGCCGGCGGATCAGCGGCGGGCGGGCCGCTGGCGGGCTGATCGGGCACGGCCGCGACCAGGCCGGCGGGCGTCCCGGCGCGCCAGGCCAGGAACCAGGGCCAGGCCCCGATCCGGGACCGCCACTCGGGCTCGGTGCGGGCCAGCTCGCGGCTGAGGGTCGAGGCGAACGCGTCCGGGGCGTCGGCCAGCGCGGCCAGCCGCACGTCGCGGACCGTGGCCCACTCGTCCGGGTGGGCCCGCCGGACCTGGACGTCGCTCGCCTCCATGCGGTCCAGCGTCGCCGTTCCCGGTAGTGGCGCGCAACCAGATAACCGGGGCGCGACACTGGTCACCATGACCGTGCTCGTCTGGGTGACCGAGGAAAGCTGGATGGCGTGCGTGGACGCGGCGCTGGCCCGGGCGCCGGCCGATGAGGTGACCTTGCTGCACGTCACCGACGCCGGAGCGGTGGACGCGGCGCAGGGCGCCTTCACCGCGCTGCTGGGCCGGGGCGGGGCGGGCCCGGGCGGGCAGCTGGAGGCCATGGCCGAGGCGGCCGCCACCGAGGTGCTGGAGGCCGCGGCCGCCCGGCTGGCCCGGCCCGCCCAGCAGCTGCGCCGTCGCGGCCGCCCCGAGCGCGAGGTGGTGGCAGGCGGCCCGGGACGCGGCGTTGCTCGTCCTGGCCCGCCAGGGCGCCGAGGCCGGTCCCCGGAGCCTGGGCAAGGCGGCCCGGTTCGTGGTCGACCACGCGCCCTGCCCGGTCCTGCTGGTCTGGCCGGGACCCGCCCCCGAGCACCCGCTGCCACCGCCGCCGCCGGACGAGCCCGCCGCCACGGACCCGCCGCCGGGCCGCGCCGGGCACCGGGGCAGGCCCGGCGAGCCGGGTCAGCGGTTGGAGTAGACCCGCTCCGGGATCATCAGGACGGCGGCCCGCCGCTCCTGCGCCATCACCCGGTCGTAGGTGTCCCAGTCCTCGTGGCTGCCGCCTGCCGCGCTGAACACCGCGCGCAGCAGCAGCCGCAGGCCGTCCGGGCCGAGACCGTCGAGCGGGTCGTCCGGCCCGGCCAGCTCGGTGCGGCCCTCGGCGGTGACCCACTCCCAGCCCGCCCGGACCGTCGCGGCCAGCCGCGGCCGGGCCCGCAGGTTGGCCAGCTTGCGGGAGTTCCCGCGGGTGGTGAAGCCGATCACCGGGACGCCCCGGACCGGATGATCCAGGACTCCGCAGTTGACCACGGTGGCCTGGATCGTCTGGTCCGCGCGCAGGGTGGACACCACGCTCAGCCCGTGCTCACGGCCCACCAGCCGGTCAAAGTCCGCCACATCAGCCATGGCCGGAAGCTTAGTGGCGCACCGGGACGGCCGGGCCGGGGCGGAACCCGGCCTGGCTAGCTCACCGAGGTGTACGCGACGACGCCGTGCCGCAGCGCGTCCACCGCGGCGTGCGCGGTGGACGCGAGCTCGGAGCCGGGCCCGGCCGCGACCGCGATCTGGCCGAGCAGGTCCATCAGCTGCTTGACCGCGCGGACGAAATCACCGGGGGTCAGATCCGACTGGAGCACCGTCTCCAGCGGCTTGCCCCGGGCCCAGGCGTGCGCGGCCCAGGCGAAACCCAGGTCGGGCTGGCGCAGGAAGGACAGCCGGTTGTCCTTCTCGACCTCATCCAGCTCCGACCAGACCGAGATCATCGAGGCCACCACGTCGCGGACCGGGCCGGGCGGCAGCCGCGGCGCGGCGTCGTCGTCTGACTGCCGGGATTCGAAGGTCAGCACGGACACGCAGGCGGCCAGCTCGGCCGGGTCGAGCCCGTCCCACAGGCCGCGGCGCAGGCATTCGGCGGCCAGCAGGTCGAGCTCGGTGTAGAGGTCCGCGAGCCGCCTGCCGTCCGGGGTGACCTGGCCGTCATCGAGGTACCCCAGGTGGTTCAGGACGGAGCAGACCCGGTCGAAGGTGCGCGCGATCACATGGGAGCGCGCGGCCACGCTGCCTTCCAGGCTGGCCACCTCGCGCTCCAGCCGGGCCCGCTGCTCCGCCTGGCGGGCGTGCATCTCGCGGTCCGGGCAGCCGTGGCAGGGATGCTGGCGCAACTGGCGGCGCAGCCGGGTGATCTCGTCCGTCCCGGGGCGCTCCGGCCGCCCGGCCGGCTGGCGCGGCCGGCGGCCGAGGTCCCGCCCGGCCACCTTGTTACGCATGGTCGAGGCCAGGTCCCGGCGGTGCACCGGGGAGCGGGCGCTGAAGCTGTTCGGGATGCGCAGCCGGTCGATCGCGGTGACCGGGACCGGGAAGTCGGCCTGGGAGAGCCGCTTGACCTGCCGGTTGATGGTGAGCACGAGAGGCAGCGGGTCATTCGCGCCGGGAGGCGCGGCCGCCCGGCCGCGGGCCGGTCAGGCCGGGGTCCAGGACGACCGCGAGGCCCGGCCGGCGCCCGCCCGGGACCAGGATGATGTCCCCGCGGCGGAGCTGTTCCAGCGACTGCCGGGCCTGCGTCCAGCGGTCCGCCGAGCGTTCCCGGGATGCGGCGGCCTCCCGGTCGGACAGTTCCTGGCGCAGCGCGTGGTACCCGGCGTAGTCACCCAGCTCGCACGGCCGGGCCGAGCTCGGCCAGGGCGGCCCGGCTGCGGCGGGCCTGCCGCGCGATGCCGACCACCGCCCGGTCCGCCTGGAACTGGGCGAACGACGATTCCAGCAGCGCGGCCGCCTTATCCAGGCCGGCCTGGCCGACCAGGTTCACGGCCATGTTGTACGAGGGCCGGAAGCTGGAGTTCAGCGGGTAGGTCCGGGTGCCGGCCAGGCCCGCCACCGCCAGCGGGTCCACGCCCGGCTGCCAGAGCACGACGGCGTGCCCCTCCACGTCGATGCCCCGGCGGCCGGCCCGGCCGGTCAGCTGCGTGTACTCCCCCGGGGTCAGGTCCGCGTGGGTCTCACCGTTCCACTTGTCCAACCGTTCAACGACGACGGTCCGGGCCTGGCATGTTGATGCCCAGAGCCAGCGTCTCGGTGGCGAAAACCGCGCGGACCAGGCCCGCCTCGAAGAGTTCCTCGACCACTTCCTTGAAGGTAGGCAGCATCCCCGCGTGGTGCGCCGCGATGCCGCGCTGCAGGCCGGTGAGCCACTCGCCGTAGCCGAGCACGGGCAGGTCCGTCTCGGGGATATCCCGGGTGCGCCGCTCGGCGATCTCAGTGATCACGGCGACCTCGTCGGGCGTGGTGAGCCGGACCCCGGCGTCCAGGCACTGCCGGACCGCGGCCTCGCAGCCCGCCCGGCTGAAGATGAAGGTGATCGCCGGGAGCAGCCCGGCGCGGTCCAGCCGCTCGATGACCTCCGGCCGGCGGGGCGCCCGGAAGCGGACCGGCCGCCGGCCGCCCCGGGCGGGCCGGGACGGCGCCTTGCGCGCCGCCCAGTCATCCCGCCGCGCCAGGCGCAGCAGCTCGGGGTTCACCTGGGCCCGCCGCTGGCCGGACGGGCCGGGACCGGCCCCGTCCCGGTCCCCGGGCGGCCCGCCGGCGGATCCGCGGCGGGTCCTGGTCCCCTGACCGGGGCCGGACTCGATGAACAGGTCGTAGAGCCGGCCGGCGGCCAGCATGTGCTGCCACAGCGGAACCGGCCGGTGCTCGTCCACGATCACCGTGGTACCGCCGCGGACCTGGGCCAGCCAGTCGCCGAACTCCTCGGCGTTGCTCACCGTGGCGGACAGCGCGACCACCTGGACCGAGTCCGGCAGGTGGATGATCACTTCTTCCCAGACCGCGCCGCGGAAGCGGTCGGCCAGGTAGTGCACCTCGTCCAGCACCACGTAGGCCAGGCCGGACAGGGTGGGCGAGCCGGCGTAGAGCATGTTGCGCAGCACCTCGGTGGTCATCACGACCACCGGCGCCTCGCCGTTGATGCTGTTGTCCCCGGTGAGCAGGCCGACCTGGCCGGCCCCGTAGCGGCGGACCAGGTCGTTGTACTTCTGGTTGGACAGCGCCTTGATCGGCGTGGTGTAGAAGCACTTACGGCCCTCGGCCAGCGCCAGGTGCACGGCGAACTCGCCGATAACCGTCTTGCCGGAGCCGGTCGGCGCGGCGACGAGCACGCCGTGCCCGCCGGCCAGGGCCTGGCAGGCGCGCCGCTGGAAGTCGTCGAACGCGAAGTCGTACAGCCCCTGGAACGCGGCGAGCTCCGCCCCGTCCTCGCTCCGCTGCCGGAAAGCGGCATAGCGCTGCGCCGGGCTAGCAGGCGTTGACATACCACCCAGCCTAGGTGAACGCGCCGGCCAGCGGTGCTAAGGCCTCACCGGCCAGGAGCTCAGGGCTCAGCGGCGGTCGGAGTCGACCGGGTCAGCGTCGTCCAGCGGGGCCAGCTCGTCGTCGGCCAGGCCCTCGTACAGCGAGGCCCGGCTGGCCCGCCGCCGGTCGTTCATCCAGATGAGCAGCTCGGCCAGCCTCGACCAGGATCACGCAGGGGCCCGGCGAGCAGGAGCATGGTGAGCGGGTCGGGGCTCGGCGAGGCGATGCCGGCGAACACGAACACCGCCGAAGATGATGAGCCGCCGCCACTTGCGGAAGAACTGGTGGGTGAGGACGCCGGCCACGTTGAGCATCAGCACCAGCAGCGGCAGCTCGAAGGCCAGCCCGAAGCCGAGCAGCATGCCGAAGAAGTAGCCGAGGTAGGTGGAGACCGGGGGCAGGTTGAGGACCCCGCTCGGGGTCAGGCCGAGCAGGTAGGCCAGGCCCCGGCTCATCGCGAAGTAGGCGATCCCGGCGCCGACCAGGAACAGCGGGACCGCGACGCCCACGAAGGCGTAGGTCCAGCGCTTCTCCCGCCGGTACAGGCCCGGCGCGACGAACGCCCAGATCTGGTACAGCCAGATCGGGCTGGTGACGACCAGCCCGAAGAAGAACGCGACCTCCACCCGCAGCATGAACGGGTCGAGCACGCCGTTCAGGACCAGCTGGTGACCGATGCCGTGGCAGCCGGTGTGGCCGTTGATCTTGGCCTTGCAGAACGGGTGCTCGACGAAGTGCCACACCCGGTTGAAGACCAGGGCACCAGGCCCACGCCGGTGCCGACGAGCAGGGCGAGGCGATCTTGACGACCCGGTTCCGCAGCTCGCGGATGTGGTCGATGAGCGACATCCGGCCTTCCGGATCCGCTCCCTCGGCCGCCCGGACGCGGGCACTCAGGACCCGCGCCCCTTTGACGGTGTCACCCAGCTTGGCCATCGTCGGGTTACGAACGCAGAGCCGGGCTCAGCTGGCCTGGGTGTGCTGCGTCTCGCTGACCGGCGCGCCGCTGACCTTGGCCGCCTCCGCCGCGGACTGCTTGGCCTGGAGGTCGCGGATCTGCTGCTGGAGCAGCGTCGACCTGCTGCTGGTGTCGGCTCGGCACGTGATGGCCGGGGCCGGCTTGCTCCGCCTCGGCCTTGTCCTCATGGTGCAGGTCCGACACCTCGGTCTTCAGGATGCGCATCGACTTACCGAGGGACCGGGCCGCGTCGGGCAGCTTCTTGGAGCCGAAGAGCACGATCAGCACCACGGCGACGATGAGGATCTTCCACGGACTGTCGAACAGGTCGCCAATCATTTCCGCCCTCTTCACCGGGGACGCGCGTCCCCGCGCCTGGGTCACTATGAGCCGAGCCTACACGCGAGACCTTCGTATCGCGCTCAGGCGCGGATTGGCCCGGCACGCTGACGGTGCGGCTAGCCGCGAGGCACTCGCATCCCTGTCCCGGGCATTTGCCCGTCCGCGCGCGAATCAAGAGTACTGCGCCAGCGCGGCCGACGCATCCTCCCGGACCCGGGCACCCAGGTCGGCCGGGGCCACGATCCGGCCGTTTTCCCCCAGCCGCAGGGCCAGCCGCCGGACCCAGCCAGGGTCCGGGGTACGCAGCGTGACCCGCAGCCGCCCGTCACCGAGTTCCTCGATGGTGTCGCACGGGATAGTACTCCGCGACCCACCGGCCGAGCGGGGCCAGATCGATGACGACGTTGAGGTCCTCGGCGGACGGGCGGAACAGGCCCTGGTCCACGTCCACTCGGCTCGGCGTCCGCGGGCACCTCGGCCGCCACCTCGAGGACGTCCAGGGCCAGCACCCGGTCCAGGCGGAACAGCCGGACCGCCTCCGCCCGGCGGCACCAGCCTTCCAGGTAGGTGCGGCCCTCCACGATCAGCAGCCGCATCGGGTCCACGTCCCGCTCGGTGGCCTCGTCCCGGCCCGGGACGTAATACGACATATGCACCCGCCGGCGGCGGGCCAGGGCGTCCCGGAGCTGGCCCAGGACGGCCTGCTGGGCGATCTTGTCCACCTGGATGGCCACCTGGGTGCTCGGCACGGCGGCCTCCCCCGCCGCCGCTTCCAGCTTGGCGATGGTGCGGTTCAGGGCCTGCCCCTCGTCCAGCCCGGGCACCGCGCCGACCTGGCCGATCTCGGCCAGCATCCGCAGCGCCACGAGCAGCGCGCTGGCCTCGTCCACGGCCAGCCGCAGCGGCCGGTCCATCGACTCCGCCTGGCTGACCACGATCTCGCCGCCCTCGTAGGACAGGTCGATCGGGCAGTAGGGGTCGGGTGAGCGGAGCTCCACGCACCACAGCAGGTTGAGGTCATCCACCAGTTCACGCTCGCTGACCCCGAAGGCCGCGGCGGTCTCGGCCAGCCCGACCACCTTCCGGCTGACCACGTAGGGCACCAGGGCCAGCAGCCGCTGCAGGCGGGTGGTGCTGGTCCCCGCGCTGCTGCGCGGCGCCGCGCTCACGCCAGCGCCCCCTTCAGCTGGGTGATGACGGCCTCCCGGAGGTCGGCGGGCTCGAGCGCGACCACATCGGTGCCGAACGACGCGAGGTGCTCGGCGAACCAGCCTACGTCCGAGAACGGGACGCTGATCGTTTCCCAGCCGCCCGTGCTGTCCGGAGACCGGCTCCGGCGCCGTGCACCGGGACAGGAGTGGCGTACCGGCGGATCCCGTACCCGGCCCCCTGGCGTACCCGCAGGACCGCGGCCCGCTGCTGGGCCGGCGGCTGGGTGTCCCACTCGCGCACGGTCTCCCGGACATCGGTGCCCTCCGGCACGATCACCGACCCGGCCGGGCCGGTGAACCGCACCTCGCCCTCGATGCGGCTCAGCCGGAACACGCGCGCCGCGTCCCGGTCGGTGTCGTACCCGGCCACGTACCAGCGGCCGTGCCGGTTCACCACCCCCCACGGCTGCAGGTGGCGCTGCTGGGGCTCGCTCCGGCCCGGCCGCGCGGTAGGCGAACGTGACCGGCCGCCGGTCCCGCACCGCCTCCCACAGCGGGCCGAAGGCCGCCTCGCCGGCCAGCAGCCGCGGCTCGATGCCGGGCTGGGCCGTCTCTTCTCCTGAGGCGTCCACCCCGGCCGCGCGGAGCTTGAGCAGGGCGCCCGCGGCGGCCCCGGCCAGCTCGGCCTGCCGCCAGACCCGGGCGGCCAGGGACAGCACCGCGGCCTCGTCCGGCTCGAGCCGGATCTCCGGCAGCACGTAGGCCTGCCGCGGGATGCGGTAGCCCGCCTCGTCGTCGCCCGGTGAATTGAAGCCCGTCTCCAGCGGGATACCCAGCTCGCGGAGTTCTTCCTTGTCCCGCTCGAACATCCGCTTGAACGCCTCGAAGGACTCCGGGTAGCCGGGCACGGCCGCGCGGATCTGCACCGCGGTCAGGTACCGCGGGCTGGACAGCAGGCAGACCACCAGGCCCAGCAGCCGCTCCGTCTTCCGTCGTGACATTCCCGTTCCTCGCCGCTCCCAGCCTCGACCGGCCGGTACCTGACGCTACCCTGCGGGAGTGATCAGGTGGCGCAGTGGCGTCGTTTTGGCGGTGCGCCGGGAATGGCGCGGCGCGGTCGAACTGGACGTATCCACCAGCGAGGGCACTATCCGGGCCCTCGCCTACCCGGAGCTGACCGGCCGGCCCGAGCCCGGTGACCGGCTGCTGCTGAACACGAACGCGCTCGCGCTCGGCCTGGGGACCGGCGGCTACGCGCTGGTGGTGGCGCTGCCCGACCGGCTCCCTGCGGATCCGGCGGGTCCGGGCCACCTGGTCAAGGCGCGCTACACGCCGCTGCAGGCCACCGTGCTCGGCGCCGACGAGCAGGACTCACCCCACCACGAGGTGCTGCGCGCCGCGGACGACATCGGCGGGGTGCCGGTGGTGATCGCCGACCTGCATTCGGCGCTGCCGGCCGTGCTGGCGGCGCTGCGCGCCCCGTTCCCGGCCGGCCGGGCCGGCCGGCCGCCGCCGGTCGCGGCGTACGTGATGCTCGACGGCGGCGCGCTGCCCGCGTGGTTCTCCCGCACCTGCGCCGGGCTGCGCGACGGCGGGCTGGCTGCGCGGGACGGTGACCGTCGGCCAGTCCTTCGGCGGCGACCTCGAAGCGGTCACCCTGCACACCGGGCTGCTGGCCGCCCGGCACGTGCTGCGGCGCCGACGTGATCGTCGTGACCCAGGGGCCCGGCAACCTGGGCACCGGAACCCGGTGGGGCTTCTCGGGGGTGGCCTGCGGCGAGGCGGTGAACGCGGCCGCGGTCCTCGGCGGCCGCCCGGTCGCCTCGCTGCGGGTCAGCGAGGCCGATCCGCGGGAACGCCATCACGGCGTGTCCCACCACAGCCTGACCTCCTACGGGCGCGTCGCGCTGGCCCGGGCGGACGTGGTCGTGCCCGAGCTGCCGGGAGCGTTCGGCGCCCGGGTGGCGGCGCAGGCGGCCGGCGCTGGCGGGCCGGCACACGCTGGTCAGCGTGAGCACCGACGGCCTGGCCGAGGCGCTGCGCGGCTGCCCGGTGCCGCTGTCCAGCATGGGCCGCGGCCTGGACGAGGACCTGGCCTACTTCCTGGCCGCGGCCGCGGCCGGGCGGCACGCGGCGGCGCTGCTGGAGCGTCCCCCGGCCGGGCCGGAACCGGGCGGCCGCGCTGGCCAGGACACCCCCAGGCCGGCCGGCCGGGGGCAGCGGGACAATAAGGAACGAGGCGCCGGGCGAATCCGGTACCCGGATCAGAAGGAGGGCCTGCGTGCGACTCGCGTCCTTCATCAGCACTTTGCCGGCCCGCGTCACCGCGGGCGCTTTCATCCTGAATTCCGGCGTCGGCAAACTGTCGGCCGACGAGCAGACCGCCGCCGCGGCTGCACCAGATGGCGACCGGGGCGTATCCCGTTCCTGGGCAAGATGAAGCCCCAGGACTTCACCCGGCTGCTGGGCGCGGGCGAGATCGCGGTCGGATCCGCCCTGCTGCTGCCGGTCGTGCCGACCGGCCTGGCCGGGCTGGCCCTGACCGGGTTCTCCGGCGGCCTGCTCGGCCTGTACATCAAGATCCCCGGCATGCGCCAGGAGAACAGCCTGCGGCCGACCCAGCAGGGCATCCCGCTGGCCAAGGACAGCTGGCTGCTGGGCATCGGCGTCAGCCTGCTGCTGAGCGACCTGGTCGACCGGTTCTCGGGCCAGGACGGCTGACCACCAGCGGGCCCGCGCGCGACGGGCGGTTCCGGGCCACCGCGGTCCCGGACGGCCGGAACCGCCTCCGGGTCAGCCCGCCGAGGACGCCGGGCTGATCGCGCCGAGGATGTCCACCACGAACACGAGCGTGTCCGTGCCCTTGATCCCCGCCTGGGAGCTGCCGGTCTTCCCGTAGCCCTCGGCGGGCGGGACGACCAGCATCACCCGGCTGCCCACTGTCTGCCCGATGAGGCCCTTGTCCCAGCCCGTGATGACCTGGCTGGGCGTGGCGCCGATCGTGAAGCCGAACGGCTCGCCCCGCGACCACGACGAGTCGAAGACCTTGCCGGTCCGCCAGATCTCGCCCACGTACTGGGTGACGACGGTCTGGCCCTTGGCCACCACCGGGCCGGTGCCCTTGACCAGCGTCTTGGTGACCAGCCCGGTCGGCGGCTTCGCCGACTTCGGGATGGTGATGGTCGGGGCCGCCCCGGACTTGGCCGTGACGCGTGGGCAGCGAGCCGCCGCCGCTGGACACCTTGCTGCCTGAGGCGGACGCGTTGTTCGGCGAACTCCTTGATCATGTCCACCACGAAGACCAGGGTGTCGTTCGCGGTCACCCCGGCCTGCGGAGTTCCCGGACTTGCCGTAGCCCTGGGCGGGCGGGATGACGGCCAGCACCCGGCTGCCCATCTTCTTGCCCTGCAGGGCGGTCTCCAGCCCGGGCAGCAGCTGGCCGCTGAACAGGGCCGGGCTCTTGGTCTGGAACGTGCTCTCGGCGAGCTTGTGCGTCTTGCCGCTCCAGATGTAGACGGCGTAGTTCCCGACGAAGGCGTCGGTCTTGGTCAGCGCCGGGCCGTTGCCCTTGATCAGGGTCTTGACGGCCAGCGCCTTCCCGGCCGTCTGGCTCGGGATGGAGACCGTCGGATCACTGCCGAACTGCCCCTTCACCGAGACGGAAGGGCTGGACGAGGACGTGGCTGAGCCGCATCCGGCCAGGGCCAGCGTGGCCAGCAGCGGGACGGACAGCAGAGCGGCAATGCGTCGCATAGAAAGGAAACCTTGTCATCTCCGAGGGTGAAGCGACGCCAGCCTACCGGCAACAACTAACCGCGGTGCGCAGGTTCCGCGGCCAGGCCATTACGGCAGGAGTACCAATCCGCGAGAAACGGGCACGTCACCGGAACGCAAACCAGCCCGGCCTGCACATCACCGGAAAAGGCCCGCCGCAGGATAGTCAGGAAACTCTCAGCTACATGCCTGGCTGAGCTTGTCAGCTTGCCTGCGCGAGCTTCCGCCCGCTCAGCTACATGCCTGCGCTGAGCTTCTCCACCCGCTCAGCTACATGCCTGCGATGAGCTTCTCCACCCGCTCATCGACGGCCCGGAACGGGTCCTTGCAGAGCACCGTCCGCTGCGCCTGGTCGTTGAGCTTGAGGTGGACCCAGTCCACGGTGAAATCGCGGCGCCGCTCCTGGGCGCGGCGGATGAACTCGCCGCGCAGCCGGGCCCGGGTGGTCTGCGGCGGGACCGACTTGGCCTCGAAGATGTCGATGTCCCGCGCGGTCCTGGCCACCGCCCCGCGCCGCTGCAGCAGGTAGTACAGGCCGCGGCCGCGGTGCACGTCGTGGTAGGCCAGGTCGAGCTGGGCGACCCGGGGCGAGGACAGCGGCAGGTCGTGCTTGCCGCGGTACCGCTCGATCAGCTGGTACTTGGTGATCCAGTCGATCTCCCGGTCAACCAGGCCGAAGTTGCCGGTGTCCACCGCGTGCAGGGTGCGCTCCCACAGGTCGAGCACCCGCTGGGTGATCGCGTCGGCGCCGCGCCGGTCGGTGAAGTCCTTGGCCTTGGCCAGGTACTCACGCTGGATGTCCAGCGCGCTGGCCTCCCGCCCGTTAGCCAGCCGGACCCGGCGGCGGCCGGTCATGTCGTGGCTGACGTCCCGGATGGCCCGGATCGGGTTCTCCAGGGTCAGGTCCCGCATCACCGTGCCCGCCTCGACCATGCGCAGCACCAGGTCGGTCGCGCCGACCTTGAGCAGCATGGTCGTCTCGCTCATGTTGGAGTCGCCGACGATCACGTGCAGCCGCCGGAACCGCTCCGCGTCCGCGTGCGGCTCGTCCCGGGTGTTGATGATCGGCCGGGACCGCGTCGTGGCGGAGGACACGCCTTCCCAGATGTGCTCGGCGCGCTGGCTGACGCAGTACACCGCGCCCCGGGGGGTCTGCAGCACCTTGCCTGCCCCGCAGATGATCTGCCGGGTGACCAGGAACGGGATCAGGATGTCGGCCAGCCGGCCGAACTCGCCGTGCCGGCCGACCAGGTAGTTCTCGTGGCAGCCGTAGGAGTTGCCGGCCGAGTCGGTGTTGTTCTTGAACAGGTAGATGTCCCCGGCGATGCCCTCTTCCCGGAGCCGCCGGTCCGCGTCCACCAGCAGGCCTTCCAGGATCCGCTCGCCGGCCTTGTCGTGCACCACCAGGTCGAGGATGTTGTCGCACTCGGGGGTGGCGTACTCGGGGTGGCTGCCCACATCGAGGTAGAGCCGGGCGCCGTTGCGCAGGAACACGTTGCTGCTCCGGCCCCACGACACCACGCGGCGGAAGAGGTACCTGGCTACCTCGTCCGGGGACAGCCGCCGGCTGCCGCGGAAGGTGCAGGTGACCCCGTATTCGTTCTCAAGCCCGAAGATTCGTCTGTCCATGGTCGCTCACCAGACCCTACGGCACGGCTGCATGCACCCGCGCCAGGTGGGGTGGCCCTGCGAGCGTGCGCGGGCCGGTCTGCACGCCCTGTGCCATCAGCGACGTGTCACCAGTCGACGGCGATGTACTTGGTCTCGGTGAACTCCAGCAGCCCGTCATGGCCCCCTTCACGGCCGATCCCGGACTGCTTGACCCCGCCGAACGGTGCCGCCGGGTCGGAGACCACGCCGCGGTTGATGCCGATCATCCCGGCCTCCAGGGCCTCGGCCACCCGCAGGGAGCGGCGCAGGTCCCGGGTGTAGACGTAGGAGACCAGGCCGTATTCGGTGTTGTTGGCCCAGGTGACCGCCTCGGACTCCGAGCTGAACCGGACGATCGGGGCGACCGGGCCGAAGATCTCCTCGTCCAGGATGCCCGCGCCGGGCGGCACGTTGTCCAGCACGGTGGGGGCGTAGAAGTAGCCGCGGCGGTCCGGGGACGGAGCCGCCGGTGACCACCCGGCTGCCCGCGCTGGTGGCTTCGTCCACCAGGCTGGCCACCTTGGACCGGGTGTCCTCGTTGACCAGCGGGCCCAGCTCGGTGCCCTCGTCCAGGCCGGGGCCGACCTTGAGCGCCTCGAGGCGGGCCGCGAACGCGGCGGTGAACTCGTCGGCGACGGCCTCGTGCACGTAGAAGCGGTTGGCGGCGGTGCACGCCTCCCCGCCGTTGCGCATCTTGGCCAGGAACGCCCCGTCCAGGGCCGCGCTGATGTCGGCGTCCTCGAAGATCAGGAAGGGGGCGTTGCCGCCCAGCTCCATGGAGCAGTTGATCACGTTGTCGGCTGCGGCCTTCAGCAGCACCCGGCCGACCTCGGTGGACCCGGTGAAGGACAGCTTGCGGACCCGGGGGTCGGCCAGCACGGTCTCGCTGAACCGGCTGGCCGAGGAGGTGGTCACCACGTTGACCACGCCGTCCGGCACGCCGGCCTCGCGCAGGATCTCCGCGACCGCGAGCGCGGTGAGCGGGGTCTCCTTGGCGGGCTTGAGCACCACGGTGCAGCCGGCGGCCAGGGCCGGGCCGATCTTCCGGGTGGCCATCGCGGCCGGGAAGTTCCACGGGGTGATGAGCACGCTCACGCCCGACCGGCTGCCGCGTGACCAGGATGCGGTTGGCGCCGGACGGGGCGGTGAGTACCGAGCCCTCGATCCGCACCGCCTCCTCGGCGTACCAGCGGAAGAACTCGGCGGCGTAGGTCACCTCGCCGCGCGCGTCCGGCAGCGCCTTGCCGTTCTCCAGGACCATCAGCCGGGCCAGCGCGTCGGACTTGGCGATCATCAGCGACCAGGCCCGGCGCAGGCACTCGGCCCGCTCGCGGGGCGCGGTCGCGGCCCAGCCGGGCAGGGCGGCCGAGCGCGGCGCTGACCGCGTCGAGCGTGTCCTCGGCCGTGGCGTCGGCCACTTCCGCGATGATCTCCTCGGTGGCCGGGTCGGTCACGCCGATCAGCCCGCCGTCACGGCCCCTGGTCCACTGGCCGCCGATGAACAGCCCGGTGGGTACATCGATCCCAGTCGTGGCGGCCAGGTCCGACGTTGTGGTCACTCGTCCTCCAGGGTCATCCGTACCGCGCACTCATCCCCGACACTACAGCGCATATCGCGCTCGCCCATCGCCCGGCTCGGCATCGCTGCCCGGCCCGGGGCCGGGGATCGGAGTGCGCCTGGGGCTGAGCAGCCTAGGGGGTCACGCCGTCGTCGGGGCTGGCGGCCTCGCCGGGCTGCGGCTCGTCCCCGGCCTCCGGGGCCGGGCTGCCGGGCCCGATCCCTCGCCGCTGGCCGCCTCGGCCAGCAGCACCTCCAGCCGCGCGCCGGTCAGCCGCCGGAACGTCCGGTGCACCCGGTCCCGGGCCAGGATGCCCACTTCCAGCTGGCTGGCGCTCAGCTCGGTCCCCTCGCCGTTGCCCTGGCCCGCCAGGCCGGCGATCGCGGCGCCCAGCGCCCGGACGAGCGGGAGGTCGTCCGCGTAGTGGTCCTTGAGCACGGCCGCCACCTGATCGGCCTGGCCGCCCATGGCCACGAAGCCATGCTCCTCGGCCACCGAGCCGTCGAACGTGATCCGGTAGATCTGGTCGGAGACGGGTGACTCGCCGACCTCCGCCACCACCAGCTCGACCTCGAACGGCTTGTTGCTCTCGGTGAAGAACTGGCCGAGGATCTGCGCGTACCAGTTGGCCAGGCCGCGCGCGGTAACGTCACTGCGGTCGTACTGATACCCGGTGTAGTCCGCGTACCGGACCCCGGCCTTGCGCAGGTTCTCGAACTCGTTGTACCGGCCCACCGCCGCGAACGCGATGCGGTCGTAGATCTCGCTGATCTTGTGCAGCGCGCTGGACGGGTTCGGCGCCACGAACAGGATGCCCCCGTCGTACTGGATCACCACCCCGCTGCGGCCACGGGCGATGCCCTTCCGGGCGTAATCCGCCTTATCTTTCATCGCCTGTTCTGGCGAGACGTAGAACGGCATACTCACCGCAGCTTTACCCCTACTCGTAACGGCGCTACTCGGAATGGCGCTGGTCAGGCGGGAACGCGGGTCACCCGCGCCAGCCGGCTTACGGGGTCACGGGAGGCAGCGGGGCAACTGGCCCCGAGGGCTCCCTCATCCGCTCCTCCACCACGGCCCGGGCGTACTCCCCGGACTCGGCGTCCGACAGGCGGCGGAACCCGTCAGCGGTGATCATCGCCACCACCGGGTAGATCTGCCGCGCCACGTCGGGGCCGCCGGTCGCTGAGTCGTCGTCGGCCGCGTCGTAGAGCGCCTGCATGCAGGCCAGCACCACTTCCCGGTCGGACAGGCTGTCGGTGTAGAGCTTCTTCAGCGAGCCCTTGGCGAATATCGACCCGGACCCGATCGAGTGGTAGGGGCGCTCTTCGTACCGGCCGCCGGCCACGTCGTAGCTGAAGATCCGGCCCCGGCCGGCGTCCTCGTCGTAGCCGGCGAACAGCGGGACGACCACCAGCCCCTGCAGGGCCGCACCCATGTTGCCGCGCACGAACGCGGACAGCCGGTTCGCCTTGCCCTCCAGGGACAGCGTCCGGCCCTCGAGCTTCTCGTAGTGCTCCAGTTCCAGCTGGAACAACCGGACCAGTTCCAGGCCGATCCCGGCGACGCCCGCGATGCCGACGCAGGAGAAATCGTCGCTGCGGAACACCTTCTCGATGTCCCGCTGAGCGATCATGTTGCCCGCCGTGGACCGGCGGTCACCGGCCATCACCACGCCGCCGTCGAAACGGGCCGCCACGATCGTGGTCCCGTGCGGCAGGTAAGGACCCGCGCTCTCGCCGACCGCCCCGGATCCGCCCTGGGCGGCGCCGCCGGAGGCTCCGGACGGCGCCGCCCAGCTGGGCGGCAGCGGCCGCCCCGGCGCCGGGGAGCGTCTCTGGTGCGCACGCCGCGACCAGATCAGCGAAAGACGATGTGCCAGCGTCCATGCACGCCGCAATGAACCTTCCGGCAAAGAAGCCAGAACCCACGCCTAGTCCTCCCGGTTAGTCCGCCCGCTACCTGACCCTGACCTTACTGCGGCCAGGCACCCCGCCACGCGTGCGGCTTGTCAGCCCAGGGCGAACCCGGGGTGACCACCGCCCGGGTACGTCCCGCGGCCGGCAGCCGTCACTGGCCGCCCTTCTGCACGTAGGACCGCACGAACTCCTCGGCGTTCTCCTCGAGCACCTCGTCGATCTCGTCGAGGATCGCGTCCACGTCGTCGGCGAGCTTCTCTTGGCGTTCCTTGACGTCGCCCGATGCCTGCGGCTCCGCCTCCTCGGTCTCCTCGCTGCGCTTAGAGGTCTGCCGCTGACCGCCAGTGTCCTTCGTCGCCATGCCCGAAACCTCCGTGCTACAGGGTCATCCTCGGCTTAACCGTATCCTCGCCTGCCGGTGGCCTGTCCAACCCTGAAATCGGGCATCGGGATCAGGCGGCTCAATAATGCCCGCATCGGCGGGTCCCGGTCCCCCGTCCGCCGGTGCGGTGCGTCACGGAGCCGGGACAAGGCGCTCAGCCCTACGGACGAGGGGGCTGGGATGGGTCAGTCCTGGCCGGTCAGCGCGGCGACCAGCTCCGCGGCGGTCCGGCTCCGGTCCAGCAGGCCGCCCACGTGCGCCTTGGTTCCGCGGAGCGGCTCCAGCGTCGGCACCCGCTGCAGCGATTCCCGCCCGGGTATATCGAAGATCACCGAATCCCAGGAGGCGGCGGCTACCGACTCCGGGTACTGCTGCAGGCAGCGGCCGCGGAAGTAGGCCCGGGTGTCTTCCGGCGGGGAATCGATGGCCCGGGTCACGTCCTCCTCGGAGACGAGGCGGGTGATCCGGCCCCGCGCGGCGAGCCGGTTGTACAGGCCGCGGTCCGGCCGGACGTCGGAGTACTGCAGGTCCACCAGCTGGAGCCGGGGGTGCCCCCAGGCCAGCCCGTCCCGGGTCCGGTAGCCCTCGAGCAGCTCCAGCTTGGCCACCCAGTCCAGCTCGCGGGACAGCTGCATCGGGTCCTCGGCCAGCCGGGTGAGCACGGATTCCCACCGGGTGAGCACGTCGGCGGTCATCTCGTCCACGTCGGAGCCGAACTTGTCCTCGGTGTACTTGCGGGCCAGCTCCAGGTACTCCATCTGGAGCTGCACCCCGGTCATCTTCCGGCCGTCCCGCAGCGTGAGCTGGTGGCGGCAGGTGGGGTCGTGCGAGATGGCCCGGAGCTCGGCCACCGGTGACTCGACCGACAGGTCACCCCCGAGGAACTTGTCCTCGATCATGGCCAGGACCAGCGCGGTGGTGCCGAGCTTGAGGTAGGTGCTGACCTCGCTCATGTTGGCGTCGCCGATGATCACATGCAGCCGGCGGTACTTCTCCGGGTCCGCGTGCGGTTCATCCCGGGTGTTGATGATGGGCCGCTTCAGCGTGGTTTCCAGGCCCACCTCGACCTCGAAGAAGTCGGCCCGCTGGCTGATCTGGAAGCCGTCGTCGCGGCCGTCCGCGCCCAGGCCGACCCGCCCGGCCCCGCAGACCACCTGCCGGGACACGAAGAACGGGGTGAGGTGCCGGACGATGTCCGCGAACGGCGTCGCCCGGCGCATCAGGTAGTTCTCGTGGCAGCCGTAGGAGACGCCCTTGTTGTCGGTGTTGTTCTTGTAGAGCTGGATCGGGGCGCTGCCCGGCACGGTGGCGGCCCGGGCGGCAGCCTCCGCCATGACCCGCTCCCCCGCCTTGTCCCAGATGACCGCGGCGAGCGGGTTGGTGCACTCCGGCGCCGAGTACTCCGGGTGCGCGTGGTCCACGTACAGCCGGGCCCCGTTGGTCAGTATCACGTTGGCCAGGCCGAGGTCCTCGTCGGTCAGCTGAGTGGCGTCAGCGGACTCGCGGGCCAGGTCGAACCCGCGCGCGTCCCGCAGCGGGTTCTCCTCCTCGAAATCCCACCGGGCCCGCCGGGCCCGGGCCGAGGTGGCCGCCTGGTAGGCGTTGACGACCTGGGAGGAAGTGACCATGGCATTCGCCCCAGGCTGACCGGGGACCGAGATGCCGAACTCGGTCTCCGTCCCCATCACCCGCCGCACGCTCATATCAGGCAGCCTAGTGCCGCCCGGCCGGGCGCGGGACGGGTGACCCGCCGCACACGCCCGGCGCGATACCAGTGACGGACCGGCCAGCCGGGGGACGCGCCACTGCGCCTGCCCAGGTCAGAGGTACTGCCCGGTATTGGCCACGGTGTCGATGGAACGCCCGGCCTCGGTGCCCTGCTTGCCGGAAACCAGGGTCCGGATGTACACGATCCGCTCGCCCTTCTTGCCGGAGATGCGGGCCCAGTCGTCCGGGTTGGTGGTGTTCGGCAGGTCCTCGTTCTCGCTGAACTCATCCACGCAGGCGGTGAGCAGGTGGATGATGCGCATGCCCTTCTGCCCGGTGTCGAGGAACTCCTTGATGGCCATCTTCTTGGCCCGGGCCACGATGTTCTCGATCATCGCCCCGGAGTTGAAGTCCTTGAAGTACAGGACTTCCTTGTCCCCGTTGGCGTAGGTGACCTCGAGGAACCGGTTCTCCTCGGTCTCGCTGTACATGCGTTCCACGACCCGCTGGATCATGGCGTCCACCGTGGCCTCACGGGACGACCCGTGCTCGGCCAGGTCGTCGGGGTGCAGCGGCAGCTCGGTCAGCACGTACTTGGAGAAGATGTCCTTCGCCGCCTCAGCGTCCGGGCGCTCGATCTTGATCTTCACGTCGAGCCGGCCGGGCCGCAGGATGGCCGGGTCGATCATGTCCTCCCGGTTGGAGGCGCCGATCACGATGACGTTCTCCAGCCCCTCCACGCCGTCGATCTCGCTGAGCAGCTGGGGCACGATCGTGTTCTCCACGTCGCTGGAGACGCCGGAACCGCGGGTCCGGAAGATCGAGTCCATCTCGTCGAAGAACACGATGACCGGCATGCCCTCGCTGGCCTTCTCCCGGGCCCGCTGGAACACCAGCCGGATGTGCCGCTCGGTCTCACCGACGTACTTGTTCAGCAGCTCCGGGCCCTTGATGTTGAGGAAGAAGCTCTTGCCTTCCTTGGCCTGGCCGTCCCGGGCCTGACCGGCCTTGGCCGGAGCCCGGCTCCTCCGGGGTGGCCTCCTCGCCGCTCGCCGCCCGCGCGGCCGCGGTCCTCGCGGCCACCTGCTTGGCCAGGGAGTTGGCGACCGCCTTGGCGATCAGGGTCTTGCCGCATCCCGGCGGCCCGTACAGCAGCACGCCCTTGGGCGGCCGCAGCTGGTGCTCGCGGAACAGGTCAGCGTGCAGGTAAGGGAGCTCCACCGCGTCCCGGATCTGGACGATCTGGGAGCTGAGGCCACCGATGTCGGAGTAGGTGATGTCCGGCACTTCCTCGAGGATCAGCTCCTCGACCTCAGCCTTGGGGATGCGCTCGTAGACATAGCCAGAGCGCGGCTCGAGCAGCAGCGAGTCGCCCGCCCGCAGGACCGAGTCGCGCAGCGGCTCGGCCAGCCGGACGACGCGCTCCTCGTCTGCGTGCGAGATGACCAGGGCCCGGTCGCCGTCCTCGAGGAGTTCCTTGAGCATGACGACCTCGCCCACGGTCTCGTAACCCTGGGCGATCACCACGTTGAGGGCCTCGTTCAGCACTACTTCCTGGCCGGGCCGCAGCTTCTCGAGCTCGACCGCCGGGCTGACGCTGACGCGCATCTTCCGGCCGCCGGTGAACACGTCGGCGGTGCCGTCCTCGCACGCCTCCAGGAAGACGCCGAACCCCGACGGCGGCTGGGCCAGCCGGTCAACTTCCTCCTTGAGCGCCACGATCTGGTCGCGCGCTTCGCGGAGCGTATCGGCCAGCCGCTCGTTCTGGCCCGTGACCGAAGCCAGGCCGGCTTCGGTCTCACGCAGGCGCTCCTCGAGCAGGCGGACATGCCTGGGCGAGTCGGCCAGCCGCCGCCTCAGCACTGCCACCTCCTCCTCGAGGAAGGAGATCTGCGTGGTGAGCCCCTGAACCTGGTCATCGTGCCGCGGTGTGCGCGATCCTTCATCCCGAGTGGCCACGCCCCCACCCCCTTCCGAGAGCAGACTTCACTTAGACCCTACCTATCCGAGGCCCTGGCGTAACCTCGCGCCGCCTGCCGCTGACATTCTCACTGATCAGACTCTTCCCGGGAACCCTTCGCGGGCCTGCGCCTTCGCGGTGGTGCGGTGATTCCCTCGGCGAGCCGCCGGGCCGTAATAAGAAATCCGGTGTGGCCCACCATCCGGTGCTCCGGCCGCACCGCCAGCCCGTCAACGTGCCAGCCGCGGACCATCGACTCCCAGGCGGCCGGCTCGTCGAAGCTGGACTGCTCCCGGATCGACTCCACCGTCCGGGACAGCTGGGTGACGGTCGCGACGTAGCAGCACAGCACCCCGCCGGGGATGAGCACCTCGGCTGCCAGGCGCGCGAACTCCCATGGCGCCAGCATGTCCAGTACCACCCGGTCGAAACTATCCGCAGGCCCGAGGGGGCCAGCCGGGACCTCAGGCCCGGCTCCGCCGTCCGCATCAGCCTCGCTCGCCGGTGACCTCCAGCAGGTCCCCGACCCGGAGCTGCCAGGCGGGATGCGGGCCGCCGAAGAACCGCTCGACGTTGTCCCGCGCGATCTCGGCGAAGTCCGGCCGCCGCTCGTAGGAGACCAGCAGCCCGTCCTCCCCCACGTTGCGCAGCAGCCAGCAGGACAGCGCTCCCGAACCCGCGCCCGCCTCCAGCACCCGGGCTCCCGGGAAGATGTCGGCCAGCGCGATGATCTGCGCCGCGTCCTTCGGGTAGACGACGGCGGCGCCGCGGGCCATGGACAGCGTGAAGTCGGCCAGCAGCGGCCGGAGCGCCACGTAGGGCGTCCCGCCGGAGGATTTCACCACGGTGCCCTCCGGGGCACCGATGAGGTCGTCATGGGCCAGCCCGCCGCGGTGGGTGTGGAACGTGCGTCCCTCCGCGAGGAGCACCATGTGCTTGCGGCCCTTGGGGTCGGTGAGCTGTACCTGGTCTCCTGGGGCGAACGGGCCGCGGCGCTGACGGATCACGCCCGCCAGAGTAGCCGTGCCCCGGCGTGCCCTGGCCGGGTGCGGGACGGCGGCGCGCCAGACGGCGCCCCGCAGGGCGGCGGCCGTGAGCTAGACACCGGCGAACGCATGGTCAAGATCGCTGGCCGACAGCACGCCGTAGACCTGCCCTGAGGGCTCGACCAGCAGGTACTCGGTGGCCGGTGCGCGGCGGACCGCCTCCAGCAGGTCCATCCCGGACAGGTCGGCGGGCAGCACCAGGCCGGAGTCGATGGTCCGGGCCAGCGATCCGGCGTCGACCCACGGCCTGCGCTGGGGCGGGGTGGCCATCACCGCGCTCTCGTTAACGATCGCTATCGGCTTGTCGTCGTGATCGACGATGACGAGCGCGCGGGCCCCGGCGGCGTCCGCCCGCCGGATGGCCTCGGCCAGCGGGAGGCTGGCCGGAATCGGGATGGCCCGCCGGGCGAGCGTCCTGGCCTGCAGGCCAGGCAGCCGCTCGCGCACCCGGGTGACCTTCAGCGACTGGCTGGCACCGGTCCACATGAAGACGGCGATGACGCCGAACCACACCACGTCGAAGATCTGGACCTGGTCACCCGCCGCGAGCAGCAGGGCTACCGGCACCACCAGGACGGCCACCGCGAGCACCCGTCCGGCCCAGGCCGCGACGATGGTCGCCGTGACTGGCCTGCCGCTCGCCTTCCACACCCCGGCGCGAAGCATCCGGCCGCCGTCCAGCGGCAGCCCGGGCAGCAGGTTGAAGATCCCGACCAGCAGGTTGGCCCAGACCAGTTGCTGGACGAGCAGTCCGGGCAGGCCACCGAGGTGGGTGACCAGCAGGACCGCGTAACCCAGCGCGGCCAGGACGAGCGACAGCAGCGGGCCGGCCGCCGAGACCAGGAACTCACGCCCGGGGGTGGGCGGCTCCTGCTCGATCTCGGAGAACCCGCCCAGCGGGTACAGCAGGATCCGGCGCACCGGCAGCCCGAACCCGCGGGCGACCAGGGAGTGGCTCAGCTCGTGGATCAGGACGGACACGTACAGCAGCACCACGAAGGCGGCGGCCACCACGTAGCGGACCCCGCTCGAGCCCGCCAGGGCCGCGCTGTTCCCGTACAGGAAGACGAACAGCCCAGCGATCAGGAACCAGTACGGGGAGATGTACACGGGTATCCCGAAGGGCCGCGCGATCCTCAGACCGGGGCCCGACCCCTGCGGCGAGGGCCGTCCGGGCGGTGTGCCTGCCACAGGTTGATGCTACGTGCTGGGTGACCCCATCGGACGCGCCCGCCGCGCCGGGGAGGCCAGCGGCAGCGGAACCGGCGCCAAAGCCCGGCAACTGTCGGAGGCTTCCCCTACTCTCCCTGGCATGGCCGACGATGGTGCGCCGCTCCTTGCCCCGCCTGAACCAGCAGTCCCGTCCGGCGAACGCGGGCCAGTGACGCCAGCGCCGAACCAGGCCAGTGCCGATGACGCCAGCGCCCAGGCCGCGGTCCGGCGGCGGTCGCTGTCCCCGTCGCGGGCGGGTGACTTCCTGACCTGCCCGCTGCTCTACCGGTTCCGGGTGATCGACCGGCTGCCCGAGCCGCCCAGCCCGGCAGCGGCCCGCGGCACCCTGGTGCACGCCGTCCTGGAGCACCTGTTCGACCGGCCTGCTGCCGAGCGGACCCCGGAGGTGGCCAGGTCGCTGCTGGATCCCGAATGGGACCGGCTGGTCACCGGGGAACCGGAGCTGGGCAGCCTGTTCGCGGCGGAGGCCGACCTGGCGGCCTGGCTCGGCGAGGCCGGGGCCATGCTGGACCGTTACTTCACCCTGGAGGACCCGCGGCGGCTGGAGCCGGCTCACCGCGAGCTGTCCGTGGAGGCCGAGCTGGCCTCGGGACTGCGGCTGCGCGGCTACATCGACCGCCTGGACGTGGCGCCCGGCGGCGAGACCCGGATCGTGGACTACAAGACCGGGAGCGCACCGCCCGCCGAGTTCGAGGCGCGGGCGCTGTTCCAGATGAAGTTCTACGCCCTGGTGCTCTGGCGGGCCCAGGGCCGCGTGCCCCGGCTGCTGCAGCTCATCTACCTGGGCAACGGGGAGATTGTCCGGTACGAGCCCGATGAGGCCGATCTGCGGGCCACCGAGCGCAAGATCGAGGCCCTCTGGCAGGCCATCGAGCGGGCCCGGCAGTCGCGGGACTGGCGGCCCCGGCCGGGCCGTCTGTGCGACTGGTGCGCGCACAAGGCGCTCTGCCCGGCCTTCGGCGGTACCCCGCCCGACCTGCCCGCCGAGCAGGACCTGCCGTCCGCGGCCTCCGGCGAGCTGGCGTCCGGCCCCGCGCTGGTCGGGGACGACCTCGTCTGAGCCCGGCCCGTGCCGTGAGCCGGCCCGTGCTTGAGCCAGGCCGGTGTCTGGGCCAGGCCAGCCGGGTCGCTCAGTGGATGTTGTGCCGCCGCAGGATGTCGGCGACGTCCCCGAGGTCGTCGTCAACCGCGGGGGCCTTGCCCTTGGCTGGCTTGAGCGCCTTCCCGGCGGGAGCGCCCGCCGGCTGGCCGGCCGGCCCGCTGCACCGTCTGCCCCGGCGCCGGACTTACGGGCGCGGCCGCGCCGCATCGTGCCGGAGACCACGAACAGCACGATGGCCAGGCCGGTCAGGGCCACGCCGGACCACACCTGCGGCGAGAAGATGAAGGACGTCGCGAAGCTGCCGATCGCGGAGCCGATCTGCCACAGCATCTTGACCGCGTGGGTCAGGTAGGCGGCCAGGGGCAGCAGTGACACGGCCACCCAGCGCAATCCGGCGGCCGCGCCCCGCCGCCGCCAGACCACCCAGCTGATGATCAGCCCGAGGAGCGTCAGCCCCCCGCACAGCGGGAGCCATTCGAACTGGCTGTATGTCATGGCCGCTCCCCTCGGCAGCGTTCCTTCCCCCATCGTCGCACACCGGTGAGAGTGCCCCGATCGTCCCAGGCCGGCGTTCCGGGTCAAGCTCGCCGCGCGGCCCGCTGGCCCGGCGGCCGCGCTACCCGGCCGCGGCCTCGGTGTTCTCCGGGAAGTGGCAGGCCACCTGGTGGCCGGGGACCAGCTCGGCCAGCGGCGGCTCCTGGGTCCGGCACACCTCCTGCGCCTTCCAGCACCGGGTGTGGAACCGGCAGGCCGGCGGCGGGTTCAGCGGGCTGGGCACGTCGCCGGCCAGCCGGATGCGCTCCCGGCGCCCCCGGCGCCCCTCGACGCGCACCGGCTCCGGCACCGGGACCGCGGACATCAGCGCGACCGTGTACGGGTGCCGCGGCTTGGCGTACAGCTGGTCACGGCCGGCCAGCTCGACGATCTTGCCGAGGTACATGACCGCCACCTGGTCACTGATGTGCCGCACCACGGACAGGTCGTGCGCGATGACCACGTAGGTCAGGCCCAGCTCGTTCTGCAGGTCTTCGAGCAGGTTGATCACCTGGGCCTGGATCGACACGTCCAGGGCCGAGACCGGCTCGTCCGCCACGATCAGCTTGGGCCGCAGCGCGAGGGTGCGGGCGATCCCGATCCGCTGGCGCTGGCCGCCGGAGAACTCGTGCGGGTAGCGGTTGTAGTGCTCAGGGTTCAGCCCGACCAGCTCCAGCAGCTCCTGGACGGTGGCCTTGATGCCCTGTTCCGTCTTGACCTTCTGCAGCCGCAGCGGCGCCCCGATGATCCCGCCGACGGTGTGCCGCGGGTTCAGCGACGAGTACGGGTCCTGGAAGATCATCTGGATGTCGCGGCGCAGCGGGCGCATCTTGCCCATGGACAGGTGGGTGATGTCCCGGCCGTCGAACATGATCTGCCCGCCGGTCGGCTCGAGCAGCCGGGTGAGCAGCCGCCCGGTCGTGGTCTTGCCGCAGCCGGACTCGCCGACCAGGCCCAGCGTCTGCCCGGCGGGCACGGAGAAGTCCACCTCGTCCACGGCCTGGACCGCGCCGACCTTCTGCCGGAAGATGACGCCCCGGGTCACCGGGAAGTACTTCATCAGCCCGGACACCTCGAGCAGGGCATCGCCCCCGCCGCCGGCGGTGCCCGTGGTCCCGGCGGTGCTCACTGGGGTGCTCACACGTCCCCCTGCGTGGTCGGGACGGCGGGCGCCTGGATCTCCCCGAGCTGTTCGGTCCGGGCCTTCGCGCCGCTGGTCGGCCGTCAGGTGACAGGCGACCAGGTGCCCGGGCTCCACCTCACGCAGCGCGGGAATCTCGGTCTGGCTCCGCCCGTCGGTCAGCGCCGGCGTAACGGCACCGGGGATGGAACGGGCAGCCCGACGGCACGCGGATCAGGCTGGGCGGGGTGCCCGGGATCGGGCAGCAGCCGCTCCAGGCGCGCCTCGTCGATGCGGGGCATGGAGGCGAGCAGGCCCCAGGTGTAGGGGTGGCCGGGCCGGTCGAAGACGTCCTCGGCCTTGCCGTACTCCGACATCCGGCCCGCGTACATGACCAGGATGTCGTCGGACAACTCGGCCACCACTCCCAGGTCGTGGGTGATGATGATGACCGCCGAGTGGTACTCCTGCTGCAGGTCCCAGATCAGGTCGAGGATCTGCGCCTGGACCGTGACGTCCAGCGCGGTGGTCGGCTCGTCGGCGATCAGCAGTTCCGGGTCGCAGCTCAGCGCCATGGCGATCATGGCCCGCTGCCGCATGCCGCCGGAGAACTGGTGCGGGTAGTCATCGACGCGGGCGGCGGGCTGCGGGATGCCGACCCGGCCGAGCATGTCGACCGCGTGCTTGCGGGCGACCTTCTTGCCCACCTCGTTGTGCACCAGGTACGCCTCGGCGATCTGGGCGCCGACGGTGTAGTACGGGTGCAGCGCGGACAGCGGATCCTGGAAGATCATGGCCATCTTGCTGCCGCGCAGCTCGCGGACCCGGGATGCCGGGGCGCCGACCAGTTCCTCGCCGTCCAGCCGGATGCTGCCCGGTGATCTGGGCGTTGGTGCCCTGGTGCAGGCCCATGATGCCCAGGCTGGTGACGCTCTTCCCCGACCCCGATTCGCCGACGATGCCCAGGGTGCGCCCCGCGGTCGAGGCTGAACGAGACCCCGTCCACCGCTTTGACCAGGCCGTCGTTGGTCGGGAACTGGATCCGCAGGTCCCTGACCTCGAGCAGGGTTTCGGGCATCAGGTCCTCACCCTCGGGTCGACCACGGCGTACAGGATGTCCACCACCAGGTTGGCGATGACGATGAAGAACGCGGCCAGCATCGTGACGCCCAGGATCTCCGGCAGGTCCTGGTTCTGCACCGCTTCGATGGTGAACAGGCCGAGGCCGTGCAGCGAGAACGTGTATTCGGTGATGATCGCCCCGCCGAGCAGCAGGCCGAGGTCCATGCCGAAGATCGTGACGATCGGGGTCAGCGCCGCGCGCAGCCCGTGCTTGAAGATCACCTTCCGCTCGACGCAGGCCCTTGGCCCGGGCGGTGCGGATGTAGTCCTCGCTCATGGTCTCCAGCATGCCCGCCCGGGTCAGCCGGGCGTACAGGGCGGCGTAGAGGAAGGCCAGGGTGATCCAGGGCAGCACCAGGTTCCGCGCCCACAGGTACGGGTTCGTGGTCAGGGGCACGAACTGGACGTTGGGGAAGATGGGCCACTTGTAGCTGAACAGCTCCAGCAGGATCAGGCCGGTGAAGAAGATCGGCAGCGACACCCCGAGCAGGGCGACGCCCATCGAGAACCGGTCGAAGAAGGTACCCCGGCGCAGGGCGGAGAGCACCCCGATCGGCCACCCCGCCGACCAGCCAGAGGATCGCCGCCCCGATGGCCAGCGAGAGGGTCACCGGGATGTCGCTGACCATCTGCGGCCAGACCGGCTGCTGGGTCTTGAAGGAGTAGCCGAAGCACGGCGGCGGGCAGTAGGTGATGCTGGTGCCGCTGTTGTAGTGCGTGCCGAACACGATGGCCTTGAGGAAGCGGCCGTATTGCAGGTACAGCGGCGAGTTGAGGCCCAGCTTGTCCTCGATCGCGAGCACCGCCGCCCGGTTCGGGTTGCGGCCGACGTACTGCGTGGCGAGCTGGTAGGTGTTCTGCCCGGCCAGCCGCGGGATGAGGAAGAAGATCGCGTACATGATGATGCTGACCACGATCAGCAGGAAGACGGTGGCGATCAGCCGCCGGATGATGAATGTGATCACGATGCTGCGGCGCTGGTGCCCGGCCGGGCTGTCCGGCCGGCCGGGCACCAGCATCCTCACTTTCTCCCTGACTACTTCACGCCGAGCACGGCGTAGTTGTACATGCCGTAGTAGGGCTGGACGTAGACGTTGGTGAGGTTCGGGCTGCGGTACAGCAGCGACTTGGCGTACACCTCGGGCAGGATGGCCGCGTCCTTCATCACCTGCATGTCGATCTGGGCGGTGTAGGAGTTGCGCTGGCGTGGCGTTGGTGGTGCTGGCCATCTTGGCCAGGTCGTTGTTGACCACCGGGTCGTTGAGCTGCTCGATGTTGGTGTTCCCGGCCGGGCTGATCGTGTCGCCGGCCGTGATGAAGTCGAAGAAGCCGTAGCCGTCCGGCCAGTCCGGCGCCCAGCCGCCGAAGGCGATGCCGATGTCGTGCGAGTGCATGTACTTCGGCACGCCCGCGAAGTTGCTGTAGTAGGTGCCCGACGGGTAGCCGTGCAGCGTGGTCTTGATCCCGACCTGGGCCAGCGGCCTGCTGCAGCGCGGTCGCGGCCGCGACTTCCTTGGGCCGGTCGCTGCGGTAGGTGATGCCGGTGGTGAACCCGTTCGGCTGCCCGCACAGCTTGAGCTGCTGCCTTGGCCGCGGCGACGTCGCCGTTGGGCTTGGTGGTGGCGTCGTACAGGTCGAAGTGCTTCTGGCCGATCGACGTTCGGCGGGGCCACCGTGCTGGCGATCGCGCCGCCGGCCACCGGGCCGCCGTAGGCGGTCTGCAGGTTGGTCTTGTTGGCCGCGTACTCGATCGCCTCCCGGCAGTGCACGTTGTTCAGCGGCGGCGACCTTGGTGTTGAGGTAGGCGAACCAGAGGAACCCGCTGATCGGGTTGTCCGAGGAGGCCTTCAGCGTCGGCGAGGACAGGATCTTGGCCCGCGCCGCCGCCTGCACGCCGGTGCCGGCCGCGTCCACGTCCAGGTCACCGGCCAGCAGCCGGTTGTCGATGTCGTTCGCGTTCATGTTCCAGTTGATGACGATCTTGCTGGCCAGCTGGCTTGGCGTTCGGGTCGGTGGACGCCTTCCAGTACGTGTTCGGCACCAGCGTGAGCGTCTTGTTCAGCTGGTAGCTCTGGAACTTGTACGGCCCGGTGGAGATCGGGTGCAGCTGGTAGTTCGCGCCGGTGTCCTTGTTCGGCGGCACCGGCGCGGTCTGCGGGATCGCGACCACGTAGTTGAAGTCCGCGAACGGCTTGGCCAGGTGGAACACGATCGTGGTCGCGTTCGGCGTCTGCACCGCGTTCAGGCCCATCAGGTTCTTGGACCGGTCCTTGTACGGACCCGGGTAGGCGGGCTTCTGCGGCGCCAGCAGCAGCGGGAAGTAGCTCGGGCCCGAGCGGCAGCACGCTCCGGTCGAAGGTGCGCTCGACGGCGTACTTGACGTCCGGCCGAGGTGACCGTGGTCCCGTCCTCGAACTTCACGTCCGGCTGGATGTGGTAGGTCCAGGTCAGGCCGTTGTCACTGACCACACCCGGGCCGGTCGCCAGGTCGGGCACGACCTGCAGGCCGCACTTGCCCGGGCAGGACTTGTAGGTCATCAGCGGCATCGTGTACAGCCGGGTCAGGTTCCACATGAACGCGTAGTAGGTGTTGCCCGGGTCGGTCGAGTCCGGGGTGCTGCTGTCGCCGAAGGTCAGCGTCCCGCCCTTTTTGGTGGACGGGTTGACCACCTTGGTGACCGCGGCGTTGAATCCGGCAGCGGACGACGAGCCGGAGCTGGAGCCGCCGCTCCCGCTGCCGCTGCTGCCGCCGCCACAGGCGGCCAGCGCGAGGGCGGCGGCCGCCGCCAGCGCCGCCAGCCCTATGGTCCTGGGTCTCCTCATGAGGTGAAACGCCTCCCTGTCGTGATTCATTGTGTGAATTTCGGTGATGCAGTGGCCTACCGGCTGCTTCTCGGGTCGAGAGCATCGCGCAGCCCGTCACCGAACAGGTTGAATGCCATGACGGTGATGAAGATGGCCAGGCCAGGAATGATCATGTACATCGGGTCGATCGAGTAGAACCCGTTGCTGACCGCGTCCGAGAGCATCCCGCCCCAGCTCGGCGTGGGCGGGATGATGCCGACGCCCAGGTAGGACAGGGCGGCCTCGAACAGGATGTTGGTCGGGATCAGCAGCGTGGAGTAGACCAGGATGGGCGCCACCAGGTTGGGCAGCAGCTCGCGGAACAGGATGTACGGACCGCGGGCGCCCGATGCTGCGGGCGGCGTCCACGAACTCGCGCTCGCGCAGCGACAGCGTCTGGCCGCGGATGATCCGGCCCATGTAGGGCCAGGCGAAGAACCCGATCACGAAGACCAGCAGGCCGATCCGCAGCGAGTTGCCGGACAGCCCGAACGCGGACGAGGGGATGACGCCGACCAGGGCGATCGCGAACACCAGCAGCGGGAAGGCCAGGAAGACGTCCATGGACGCGGGCGATCACCGCGTCCACCCAGCCGCCGAAGTACCCGGCGATGACGCCCATGACCACGCCGATGCTCACCGCGAGCGCGGTGGCCAGGAACGCGATGAGCAGCGAGACCCGGGCCCCGTTGACGACCCGGCTGAGCACGTCCCGGCCGGTGACCGGCTCGACCCCGAACGGGTGCGCGAGGCTGATCCCGCCGAACGGCCCGTTCGGCCGGCTGAACGTCGGGTTGATCAGGTTCGCGTGGTAGACGGTCCGGGTTCTGCACCAGGAACGGCCCGAAGATCGCCACCAGGATGAGGAAGACCACGACGACGCCGCCGACCATGGCCACCTTGTCGCGGCGCAGCCGCAGCCAGGCGATCTGGCCGAGTGACCGGCCCTCGATGGCCTTACCGCTGACCCCTTCGAGCACGCTCTCGGGTGCGACGTCGCCAGACGTGGGCACGTCAAGCGGTGCTGCCATCTAGCGGCGCTCCCTGCTGCTCGTGACGGGAAAATTGCCCGGCCGTCACGGCATATGGCCGTGGGGTAGCCGGTTACCAGGGCCCCTACCGGGAGGATCTACCGTTTTGCCTGGTCCGCGCCAGGGATACGACGACGTCGTGCCTGGATTGTGACCGAATCACAACGGCACCGTCATGGGTCGCCCCGCACCCGCCCGGCCGCGGCCTCCCGCAGGGTAGCAAGATCGACCGCGCGCAGCGACGGGACGGTCAGCCGGGCCAGCCCGGGCGGGGGCGGCACACTGGGGACCGCGACCACCGTGAGCCCCGCGGCGTGCGCGGACCTGATGCCGGTGGGTGAGTCCTCCAGCGCGACGCACCGCCCCGGGGCCACCCCGAGCCGGGCGGCCGCCCGCAGGTACGGCTCGGGATCGGGCTTGCCGCGGGCCACGTCGGCGGCACACACCGTGACCGGGAAGCGGACCCCGATCGAGTCCAGCGCGGCCGCCATGATCTCCGGCTCGGCCGAGGTGACCAGGGCGTGCGGCAGGCCGGCCTCGGCGACCTCGGCGAGCAGTTCGAGCGCGCCCGGCATCACCTGCACCCCGCGCGCCCGGACCAGGTCGGCCATGCCCGCCGCGAGCCACTGCCCGATGACCTCCTGCGGCACCGGCTGCGCGGCCTTGCCCTGCATGTAGGCGGTGGACCGGGCCAGCGAGCCGCCGATGAGGTGCTGCTGGTCGGCCGGCCCCCAGGGGCTGCCCATCCGGGTCATGATCGCGGCCTCGGCCTCGAACCACAGCGGCTCGGAGTCCACCAGCAGCCCGTCCATGTCGAACATGACCGCCTGCAGCGTCAGGTTGGCCTGCAACGTCATGCCGAGAAGTACCTGGCCTCGGGGTGGAAGGTGATCAGGGCGTCGGTGGACTGCTCCGGCTCCAGCTGGAACTCCTCCGACAGCGCCACCCCGATCCGCTCGGGCCGCAGCAGGCGCACCACCTTGGCCCGGTCCTCCAGGTCCGGGCAGGCCGGGTAGCCAAACGAGTACCGGCAGCCGCGGTAGCCGACCTTCAGGATGCCGTCGAGGTCGGCCGGGTCGTCCCCGGCCAGGCCGGTCTCCTCGCGGACCCGGCCGTGCCAGTACTCCGCGAGGGCCTCGGTCAGCTGGACGGACAGGCCGTGCAGCTCCAGGTACTCGCGGTAGGCGTTCTTGGCGAAGAGTTCCGCGGTGGCCCGGCTGATCGCCGGGCCCACGGTGACCAGCTGGAAGCCGACCACGTCAGGCTGGCCGGAGCCCGCCGGGCGGAAGAAGTCGGCCAGGCACAGATGCCGGTCGTGGCGCTGCCGGGGGAACGTGAAACGCTCCCGCTCGCCCCCGTCGCTGTCCAGGACGACCAGGTCGTCGCCGTCGCTGACCGCCGGGAAGTAGCCGTAGACCACCCCGGCCTGGAGCAGCCCCTCGCTCTGCACCCGGTCCAGCCACATCCGCAGCCGCGGCCGTCCTTCCGTCTCGACGAGCTCCGCGTAGGACGGGCCGTCCGCGCCGCGCCCGGGCTTGAGCCCCCACTGGCCCATGAACGTGGCCCGCTCGTCCAGCCACGCTGCGTAATCGGAAAGCGGGATGCCCTTGACGATGCGGTCACCGAAGAAGGGCGGGGCGACCACCGGGTGGTCGGTGGCCACGTCGGACCGGGCGGGCATGGCCGCCGGGCTCGGTGACCTGGAGCCGCGCCCCGGCGGCGACCCGGCGCTCGCGGATGGGCGGCAGCTGGGCCCCGGCCTCGCCCCGCTTGACGGCCATGAAGGCGTCCATCAGGCGGAGGCCCTCGAAGGCGTCGCGGGCGTACCGGACCTCGCCGTCGAACAAGCTGGCCAGGTCCTGTTCCACGTAGGCGCGGGTGAGCGCGGCGCCGCCGAGCAGCACGGGCCACCGGCGGGCCAGGCCCCGGCTGTTCAGGTCGGCCAGGTTGTCCCGCATCACCACGGTGGACTTGACCAGCAGGCCGGACATGCCCACGACGTCCGCGCCGTGCTCGGTCGCCGCGTCCACGATGGCCGACACCGGCTGCTTGATGCCGATGTTGATCACGTCGTAGCCGTTGTTGGTCAGGATGATGTCGACCAGGTTCTTCCCGATGTCGTGCACGTCGCCCTTGACCGTGGCCAGCACGATCCGGCCCTTGCCGTCCTCGCCGGACCGCTCCATGTGCGGTTCCAGGTGGCCGACCGCGAGCTTCATGACCTCGGCCGACTGGAGCACGAAGGGCAGCTGCATCTGGCCCGAGCCGAACAGCTCGCCGACCGTCTTCATCCCGTCCAGCAGGACGTCGTTGACGATCTCCAGGGCGGGGCGCTGGGCGACCGCCTCGTCCAGGTCGGCCTCCAGGCCGCTCCGCTCGCCGTCGATGATCCGGCGCTTGAGGCGTTCCCAGAGCGGCAGCCCGGCCAGTTCCGCCGCGCGGCTGGCCTTGACCGCGGCCGCGTCCACCCCCTCGAACAGCTCGAGCAGCCGGGCCAGCGGGTCGTAGCCGTCCCGGCGGCGGTCGTAGACCAGGTCGAGCGCGGTCTGCAGCTGCTCCTCGGGGATCCGGGCGATCGGCATGATCCGGGACGCGTGCACGATCGCGGAGTCCAGCCCGGCCCGCACGCACTCGTCCAGGAACACCGAGTTCAGCACGGCGCGGGCGGCGGGATTGAGCCCGAACGAGACGTTGGAGACGCCCAGCGTGGTCTGCACGTCGGGGTAGCGCTGCTTGACCTGGCGGATGGCCTCGATCGTCTCGATCGCGTCGCGGCGGGTCTCCTCCTGCCCGGTCGCGATCGGGAAGGTCAGGCAGTCCACGATGATGTCGCAGGTCGCGCATCCCCTAGTTGGTGGTGAGGTCCTCGATCAGCCGGGTGGCCACCGCGAGCTTCCACTCGGCGGTGCGGGCCTGGCCCTGCTCGTCGATGGTGAGGGCGATCACCGCGGCGCCGTGCTCGACGATCATGGGCATGACCCGGGCGATCCGCGAGCCCGGCCCGTCGCCGTCCTCGTAGTTGACCGAGTTCACCACGGCCCGGCCGGCCAGCAGCTCCAGCCCGGTCTGGATCACCTCCGGCTCGGTGGAGTCGATCACCAGCGGCAGCGTGGCCGCCGTGGCCAGCCGCCCCGCCACCTCGGCCATGTCGGCCGGGCCGTCCCGGCCGACGTAGTCCACGCACAGGTCCAGCAGGTGGGCGCCGTCGCGGGTCTGCGCCCGGGCGATCTGCACGCAGTCCTCCCAGCGGCCCTCGATGAGCGCGTCCCGGAACGCCTTGGATCCGTTGGCGTTGGTCCGCTCCCCGATGGCCAGGAAGGACGTGTCCTGCCGGAACGGGACGTGCTGGTACAGCGAGGCGACCCCCGGCTCGGGCCGGGGCCTGCGCGGCGCCACCGGCCTCCCGGCCAGCCGCTCCACCACGGCGGCCAGGTGCTCGGGCGTGGTGCCGCAGCACCCGCCGACCAGGGCCAGCCCGAACTGCTCGGTGAACATGGCGTGCGCGTCGGCCAGCTGGGCCGGGCTCAGCGGGTACCGGGCGCCGTCGGAGGTGAGCACCGGCAGGCCGGCGTTGGGCATGCAGGACAGCGGGATGCGCGAGTGCCCGGCCAGGTAGCGCAGGTGCTCGCTCATCTCGCCGGGGCCGGTCGCGCAGTTGAGCCCGATCAGGGTGATGCCCAGCGGCTCCAGCGCGGTGAGCGCGGCGCCGATCTCGCTGCCCAGCAGCATGGCCCCGGTGGTCTCGATGGTCACCTGGGCGATGAGCGGGAGCTGGGTCCCCGCCGCGGTCATCGCCCGCCGCGCGCCGATGATCGCGGCCTTGGCCTGGAGCAGGTCCTGGCTGGTCTCGATGATGATCGCGTCGGTCCCGCCGCTGATCAGCCCGGCCGCGCCCAGCTGATAGGCGTCGCGGAGGTCGGCGAACCGGGCGTGGCCGAGGGTCGGCAGCTTGGTGCCCGGCCCCATGGAACCGAGGACCCAGCGCGGGCGCTCCGGGGTGGACCACTGGTCGGCCGCCTCCCGCGCGATCCGGGCCCCGGCCTGCGACAGCTCGGCGATCCGCGCGGATAGCCCGTATTCACCCAGGTTGCTCAGGTTCGCGCCGAACGTGTTGGTGGTGACGCAGTCCACGCCGGCCTCGAGGTAGCCGTCGTGGACGGCGCGGACGATATCCGGCCGGGTGACGTTGAGGATTTCGTTGCATCCCTCATGGCCGTCGAAATCTTCCAGCGTCGCGTCGCTGGCCTGGAGCATTGTCCCCATGGCCCCGTCGGCCACCACCACGCGATCCCCGAGGACGGCACCGAGTTCCGGCCGGGCCGCGCGGGCCGGGCGGGCAGTGTTCGTCATAGGCCCCCTATTCTAGGGCGACGCGCCCGTCGGGGCCTGGCGGCCGGGACCGGCGGCAGCGGCCCCCGGGTCACGCGGCGATCATCGAGGTGCACGTAACCTGGTGTCATCCGGGTGAGCGGCGGCCCCGAAGGAGGTGGTGGGTGATCGAGCTGAACGGCGCTGCAAGCGCTCTCCTCGCCGGCAGTCATCGCTGCCTTCGAAGGCTGGAACGACGCAGGTGAGGCGGCCAGCGGGGTGGTTGATCACCTGGGCCTGGCCTGGGATGCCACCCAGATCGCCGCCATCGACCCGGAGGACTACTACGACTTCCAGGTGACCCGGCCGGTGATGGAGGTCTCGGAGGGCCGCACCGACCGGCTGGTCTGGCCGACCACCCGGCTGTCCGTGGCCAGCCCGGAGGGCCTGGGCCGGGACATCGTGCTGGTGCACGGGATCGAGCCCAACATGCGCTGGCGGGCGTTCAGCGACGAGCTGGTGCAGTCCTTCACCGACCTGGGCGCGCGAGACGGTGGTGCTGCTGGGCGCCCTGCTCGCGGACTCCCCGCACACCCGGCCGGTGCCGGTGGCGGCGGCGGCGTCGGATCCGGCCCTGGCCAGCGAGCTGCACGTGGAGCCGGTGGAGTACAAGGGCCCCACCGGGATCGTCGGGGTGCTCCAGCACGCCTGCACCCAGGCGGGCATCGCGACGGTGTCGCTGTGGGCGTCCGTGCCGCACTACGTGGCCCAGCCGCCCAGCCCCAAGGCCACCCTGGCCCTGCTCCGGGGGGTCGAGGACGTCCTGGACATCTCGCTGCCGCTGGGCGACCTGCCGCAGGAGGCCCGGGCCTGGGAACGCGGCGTCGACGAGCTGGCGGAGCAGGACACCGAGGTCGCGGACTACGTCCGCACGCTGGAAGAGGCCAAGGACGCGACGGATCTGCCCGAGGCGAGCGGGGACGCGATCGCCCGGGAGTTCGAGCGCTACCTGCGCCGCCGCCGCCACCCCGGCGAACCCGGCCGCTGAGCGCGGAAAGCCAGAGGCGACCTGTACCACCGGGGGGTCCAGGGGGGTCGCCTCCCCCGGACTAATAGGGCGGCCAGGGGACGGCGGGCCAGTCCTCGGGTGGGTAGGGGTGGACCTTCGCGGCCAGCAGCAGGTCGATCCGCTGCCTGGTGGCCTGGATCTCGCTCGCGGCCAGCCGCTGCGGCAGTTCCTCGGCCAGCGGCCCGCTGTCCAGCTCGTCCTGCAGCCTGACCAGCGCCTCCAGGGCCCGGGCGGGCAGTTTGCGGCCCCGCCACTGCCACAGCACGGTGCGGAGCTTGTACTCCTCGCCGAAGCAGACCCCGTGGTCACAGCCGTAGAGCCGGTCGGCGCTGACCGGCAGCAGGTGGCCGATCTTGCGGTCCGCGTTGTTGACCACGGCGTCGAACACGGCCATGTCCCGGAGCATCTGGTGGTCCGAGCGCCGCGACAGGGCCACCAGGTCCACCTCGGCGTCCGCGTCGATCCACAGCTGGCACATGCCCGGGCCGAACGGGCCGTCCCGGTACACGGTCGGCGGGACCAGGTCCCAGCCCGCGGCCCGGGACACCGCGTACGCGGCCACTTCCCGGCCGGCCAGCGTGCCGTGTGGGAAATCCCACAGCGGCCGCTCGCCCGCGATCGGCTTGTAGACGCAGGCCGACTCGGTGGACCCGCGCCGGATCGTGCAGTACAGCGTGGCGTTGGACGCGACGATCAGGCGTCCCTCGATCTCCAGTTCTCCCTCGCGGAGCAGCTCGAGCGCGGCCGCGTGGTCATCCGGGGGCTGCTTGGGACGGCGCGGGGGGCGGGGCCGGGACAGCCGGCGGGCAGGCGGCTTATCAGCCATTGGCGGCCCGGTGGCCGTTCTGGCGCGGGCAGATGTGCCCCTCGGTGTCGAGCGGCAGGCCGCACAGCGGGCAGGGCGGCCGGCCCTGCCCCAGGATGCGCAGCGCACGCTGGGAAAAGGCCCGCGCGGAGGCGGCGGTGATGCGGACCCGGAGCACCCCCGGGCCGTTCTCGGGGATGTCCTCGGCCAGCGGCTCGACCGGCGTCTCGGACTCCTCCTGCGCCTCGATGACCACCCGCTCGTCCTCGCCGTCCCAGGCCAGGGCGATCGCGCCGACCCGGAAGTCCTCCATCAGCGGCAGGTCGAGCGGCTCGTCGTCGTTGAGGTCGCTGGGCGTGGCGGCGGGCACGGAGGTGAGCCCGCCGGTCCGCCGCAGCACCTCGTCGAGCAGTTCCTCGAGCCGCTCGGCGAGCAGGCTGACCTGGAATTTCTCCAGGGCCACGCTCGTCACCCGGCCGCTGGCGCTGGCCTGCAGGTAGAACGTGCGCTCCCCCGGCTGCCCGACCGTGCCGGCCACGAAACGGTCCGGCGGGTCATAGGAGTAGACCGGCATGATCCTTATCCTCCCGCTCCCCCGCCGATGGCCGCGTCGCCCTCCCCGAACGGGGGACGCGACGCTCCCTCGGCGGCCGCCTGTGGCGCTCCGCCATTTGCGGCCGCCTTCCCCGCGCCGCGCCCGCTCATGAGGCCTGGCCAGCCCGGCGGCGGTGCGGCCAGTGTCATTCATTCGTACCAGGAAAGGCCGAAGCGGGGTGTACCGGATGACGCTCAGCGAGCACGGATCGACCTGAATACGCTGGCTCAGGTCCAGGTGCAGGCCGAGGCTGTCCGCGATGACCGACTTTGATGACGTCCCCGTGCGAGCAGATCAGGTAGACGGCGTCCTTGCCGAGCCGGGCGTTCCACTCCCGGACCGCGTTCACCGCGCGGTGCTGCACCTCGGGCATGGACTCCGCGTCCTTCCCCGGGAAGCGCACCGCGCTGGGATGGGCCTGCACCACCCGCCACAGCGGGTCCTTGGCCAGCCGCTTGAGCGGCTGGCCGGTCCAGTCCCCGTACTTGACCTCGGCGAACTGCTCGTCCTCCTGTGACCGCGGGCGCGCGCGCCGTCCCGCGCCGCGGCGATCGCCTCCGCGGTCTCGCGGCAGCGGTCCAGCGGGCTGGTGACGATCGCGTCCAGGG
Source organism: uncultured Actinomycetes bacterium (assembly GCA_963742055.1). Lineage (GTDB taxonomy): Bacteria > Actinomycetota > Actinomycetes > Streptosporangiales > Streptosporangiaceae > RYN-230. Next base: position 67,603 of record CAVUKT010000041.1, read on the forward strand.
GCACGTCAGCCAGCCGGGCGGCCAGCGCCCCGGCCTGCGCCCGGCCACGGTCGTCCAGCGGAATGCCCGGCGTCCGGCCGGTGAGAACGTTTCCCGTCCCCGCCGTCAGCCCATGCCGCACCAGCAAAACCAACGTCACGCCATGACTCTAAAGGGTCGGCGGGACTGGTGGAAAAACGCGCCTCCGGCATCTCGCGGGCCGCTACCAGATGATCACCGGCTGGTCTAGCCGCCCGCCTGGGACAGCCCCCCGCCGCTGCCGGGCCGGCCGATGACGTAGGTGACCGCGCCGAAGCTGACCAGATCACCGTCTCGCACCGGGACCCACGCCCGGACCCGCCAGCCGTTCAGCCTGGTGCCGTTGGTGGAGCCCAGGTCATCCAGCATCCAGCCGCTGGCCTCGCGCTTCAGCCCGGCGTGCCAGCGGGAGACGGTCGGGTCGGGCAGCACCATGTCGCAGCCCATGTCCCGGCCGATGGTGAAGCGGCTCTGGTCGCCGGAGGGGAAGATCAGCACCCGGTCGGGCGCCGGCCGCGGGGCGCCGGGAATCAGGCTGGCCACCGTGGCCCAGCCCCGCTGCCAGTACGCCTGCACGGTGCCGCCCAGCCGGCGCCTGGGCGGCAGGTCGGCCAGCACCTGCGCCAGATCGTCCTGGTAGCGGGCCTGCAGCGCTGACTTCCAGCCGGTGGCTCAGCGTGTCATGGGTGAGCCGCCCCTCCGCGTACCGCTCGCGGAGCTGGCTGATTGCTTCGTCCCGGTCGGCGTCGGACGCACGGACCCGGTCAGCGCGCCACCCGTCACGGGGCGGATCAGGACGCTCCGCCGGCGCGGCGCCGCCCGGGTTCCCTTCCATGGTCCCGAGTATCAGCGAGGGCCGCCGCCGGCACAAGCCATACAATCGACGCCGCCGGTCACGGGATAACGGGGAAAAGGCCCGGGCCAATCCGGCGGCATTCCTGGCTCCGGCCCGTTCCTGGCCAGCCACGGTTTGTTCCCTAACGCCCGCCCGCGCCGGCCCCGTTTCCGGCCCGGGCACGTTTCGCTGCGGGGCATTGTCGGCCCCCCCGGTTAGGCTGGCTTGCGATGTCCGTGGCAACTGAGGCAGGCGGCACGCCGGTGCCCGATGACCTTCCTGACGTATTCGGCGAGTTCTGCGCGGCCGGCCTGTGGCCGGGGCTGGGCCGGAAGCTGGCCAGCCAGCTGGCGGGCGCGGGCATTACCGGGCCCGCGCTGGTCAGCGCGGACCGCCTGGAGCTCATCGAGGGCGTGAGCGCTGAGCGCGCCGGATGGCTGGCCACCGCGTTCGCCGGCGCCCGGCCCTGCTACGAGACGGCCCAGCTGCTCGCCGCCTGCCAGGTGCCGGCCCGGTTCGCCGGCCCGGCCGTGGCCATGCTGGGCCGCACCGCCTGCGACCAGCTGCGCCAGGACCCGTGGCGGCTGCTGGCCCTGCCCCAGATCCGGCCGGAGCAGGCGGACTGGTTCGCCCGGCAAGCTGCTGCGCGAGCAGGCCAGCCCGCAGGATGAGCGGCGCGGCCGGGCCCTGGTGAGCTACCTGCTGGCCCGGGCGGCGCGGGACGGCCACACCGCGGTGCCCGCCGGGGTGATCGCCAGCGCCCTGGGCCGGTTCCGCATCGAGGATCCGGCGGCCGCCATCGCCGCCGCGGTGGACGAGGGCGGCGTGCTGCCGTTCGAGGCCGATCCCGGCGAGGCGGAGGATGCCGGTGCGGCGGACCTGGCCGGGCGAGAGGACCCGGCCGCGGACGCCGCGGACCGGGAGACGTCCCGGACGAGGGCGGGCCGGACGGCGTCGGACCGGACGGCGACCTGGCCGCGGGCGGCGTCCTGCTGGCGCTGGCCCGGTACGCCATGGCCGAGGAGACGGTCGCGGAGGGGTTGCAGCGGCTGGCCGCCCTGGCCGAGCCGCTCGAGGCGCGGACCCGGCCCGGCCCGGCCGGACGCCGAGGCCGCCGCGGACCCCGGCGCGGACGCTGATGTCGCCGCGGACCCGGCCCGGATACGAGCCTGGACCCGACGCAGCAGGCGGCCGTGGCGGCGGTCGCGGCGCACGGGGTGTCCGTCCTCACCGGCGGCCCGGGCACCGGCAAGAGCCGGACGGTGGCGGCGGTGGTCGCGATGGCCGCCGCCCAGCGGCCTGACCGTGGCCCTGGCCGCCCCGACCGGCCGGGCCGCGAAGCGGCTGGAAGAGCTGACCGGCGCCCCGGCCACGACCGTGCACCGGCTGCTCGGGGCGCAGGGCGGGGCCCGGGCAGCGACCCGGCCGCCGGGCCCGGCGGGCCGCCGCGCGGGGCGGGCGAGCGGCCTGGGTCTTCAGCCGGAACGAGGAATGGCCGCTGGACGCGGACCTGATCGTGGTGGACGAGGCGTCCATGCTGGACGCCGAGCTCGCGGCCGCGCTGGTCGAGGCGTGCCCGGACGGGGCCAGGCTGCTGCTCGTCGGTGACCCCGCCCAGCTGCCGTCGATCGGGCCGGGCCGGGTGCTGGCGGACATCATCGACTCGGGCGCGGTGCCGGTCACGGAGCTGAGCCGGCTGTACCGCCAGCGCGACGGCGGCGTCATCGCCCGGCTGGCCACGGCGGTGCGCGGCGGCACGCCTGCCCCCGGTGGACTCGCCGGACCGCGAAGTGGTCGTGCTGGCCGCCCGCAGCAGCGCCGACGCCGCGCACCGGGTGATGCAGCTGGTCACCGACTCGATCCCGCGCGCCCTGGGCATTCCCGGCGGCGGACATCCAGGTGATCACCCCGGTGCACAAGGGGCCGGCCGGGACCGTCGCGCTGAACCAGGCCCTCAAGGAGCGGCTCAATCCCGGGCCGGGCGCGCACGGCGGATTCGATCCCGGTGACCGGGTGGTCTCGGTGGCCAACCACGCCGACGCGGGGTTCAGCAACGGGGAGGTCGGCACGGTCGTGGGCCGCGGCGACGGCGGCCTGCAGGTGGCCTTCCCCGCCGCCCCGGTGTGCGTGCCGGACAAGTTCCTCAGCGACTTGCGGCATGGCTGGGCGGTGACCGTGCACCGGGCCCAGGGGTCCGAGTGGCCCGCGGTGGTCGCGGTGTTCCCCGCGGAAGCGGCCGGGATGCTGTCCCGGCCGCTGGTCTACACCGCGCTGACCCGGGCGCAGCGGCACCTGTCCGTGGTGCACGGGGCCGGGCCCGCGCTGTCCCGGGCGGTGTCGACCGTCGGCGAGCCGCCCCGGGTGACCCGGCTGGCCGCGCTGCTGGCCGGGGAGTAGGCCCCGGCGGGCGCGGGCCCGGCGCGAAGTCCCGGTGCTTGAAGATCCCGTGGTCACTGAAGACCCCGTGGTCACTTGAAGATCACGGTGCGGCGGCCGTGCAGCAGGATGCGGTGCTCGGCGTGCCAGCGCACGGCCCGGGCCAGCGCGATCCGCTCGGCGTCCCGCCCGAGCGCGGCCAGCTGCGGCCGGCGAGGCGTTGTGCTCCACCCGGGCCACCTCCTGCTCGATGACCGGCCCCTCGTCCAGGTCGGCCGTCACGTAGTGGGCGGTCGCCCCGATGACCTTGACCCCGTACTCGTACGCCTGCTGGTAGGGCCGGGCGCCGCGGAAGCTGGGCAGGAACGAGTGATGGATGTTGATGATCCGCCCGGCCAGCTTCGCGCACACCTCCGGGGACAGGATCCGCATGTACCTGGCCAGCACCACGAAGTCGATGCGGTGCGCGGCCACCAGGTCGAGCAGCCGCCCCTCGGCCTCGGCCCGGTCGGCCGGGTCCGGGCCGACCGGCACGTGCTCGAACGGCACCCCGTGCCCGGCCGCCAGCCGGGCCAGGTCGGGATGGTTCCCGACGACCAGCGGCACGTCGATGGCCAGCGCCTCCGCCTCCCTGCGGTACAGCAGGTCGTTGAGGCAGTGGCCCTCCCTGGACACCATGATCAGCACGCGCGGCCGGATGGCCAGGTCGTGCAGGTCCCAGTCCATGCCGAACTCGTCCGCGATGGGCCCGAACCCGGCCCGCAGGGCCGGGATGTCCGCCGGGGCGGCGCCCAGCGTCTCGACGTGGACCCGCATGAAGAAGCGGTTCATGGTCAGGTCCGCGAACTGCTGGCTGTCCAGGATGTTGCTGCCCGACCCGTGCAGGTAGGCGGCGACCGCGTGGACGATCCCGGGCCGGTCCGGGCAGGACAGCGTCAGCACCAGCTGCTTCGGGCGCCTGGCCACGCGTTCAGGCGCCGACCGCATGGACGCCGCCGTCGCAGTGCACGATCTCGCCGGTGGTCGCGGGGAACCAGTCCGACAGCAGCGCGACGCAGGCCCGCGCGGCGGGCCCCGCGTCGTTGATGTCCCAGCCGAGCGGGGCCCGGCTGTCCCACAGGGCCGTGAGGCCGTCGAACCCGGGGATGCTCTTGGCGGCCATGGTCCGCAGCGGGCCGGCCGACACCAGGTTGACCCGGACACCCCGGGGGCCCAGGTCACGGGCCAGGTACCGGGCGCAGGACTCCAGGCCGGCCTTGGCCACCCCCATCCAGTCATACCCGGGCCAGGCCTGCGCGGCGTCGAAGTCCAGGCCGACCACGGAGCCCCCGTCCGGCATCAGCGGCAGCGCCGCGACCGCGAGCGCCTTGAGCGAGTAGGTGGACACCTGCAGCGCGGTGGCCACGTCCGCCCATTCCGTCTCCAGGAAGTTGCCGCCCAGCGCGGCCTGCGGCGCGAACCCGATCGCGTGGACGACGCCGTCCAGCCCGTCCAGGTGCCCGCCGACCCGTTCCGCCAGCGAGCTGAGCTGGCCCTCGTCGGCGACGTCCAGCTCGATGACGGGCGGCGGGTCGGGCAGCCGCTTGGCGATCCGCTCCACCAGGCTGAGCCGGCCGAACCCGGTCAGCACCAGCCGGGCGCCCTCCTGCTGGGCGATCCGCGCCACGTGGAAGGCGATCGAGGAGTCGGTGAGCACGCCCGTCACCAGGATTCGCTTGCCGTCCAGGATTCCCATCGCTGTTCCTTCCTCCTATGCCCTGCCCTAGTGACCCATGCCCAGGCCGCCATCGACCGGGATGACCGCCCCGGTGATGTAGGCCGCATCCGGCCCGGCCAGGAACGCGACGGTCGCCGCGACCTCGTCGGCCGTGGCCAGGCGGCCCAGCGGCACCTGCCCGAGGATGGCGGCCTTCCGGTCGTCGGGCAGCGCGGCCGTCATGTCGGTGTCCACGAAGCCCGGGGCCACCACGTTGGCGGTGATGTTCCGGCTGCCGAGCTCCCGGGCCAGCGAGCGGGCCAGGCCGACGAGCCCGGCCTTGGAGGCCGCGTAGTTCGCCTGGCCGCCCGAGCCGAGCAGGCCGACGACGGAGGAGATGAACACCATCCGCCCGCGGCGCAGCCGCATCATCCCGCGCACCGCCCGCTTGGCCACCCGGTAGGCGCCGGTCAGGTTGGTGTCGATCACGTCGGTGAAGTCGTCTTCCTTCATCAGCGCCAGCAGCTGATCGTGGGTGATGCCCGCGTTCGCCACCAGGACTTCCACCGGTCCCTGCTCCGCCTCGACCTTGGCGAAGGCCTCGTCCACGGCGGCGGCGTCCCGGACGTCACAGGCCACCGTGGCCAGCCCGGCGACGGGGTCACCGGACCGGGAGGTTACGGTGACCTGGTCACCGCCGGCCGCCAGCCGGCGTGCGATGGCCAGCCCGATGCCCCGGTTCCCGCCGGTGACGAGGACGGATCGGCTCATCGGCGTGCCTTCTTTCCTGATCAGCGAATCGAATCGGCGGGCCCCGGCGAGCGTACCCGGCTGGGGCCGGCGGGCGTGGGATAGGTTGCCACTCGTGGAGCACAGTACTCATAAGGACCAGACCAGCGGTCCCGCACCAGGCCCCGCTGGACCCGGCGGGGGCACCGGGAACGGGCACCGGATCGATCCCGAGTTCGCCGGGCTGCCGCTGCGCGAGTTCTCCGCGGCTGCCCTGCAGCGGGCCCGGGAGCTGGGCGCGGAGCACGCCGATTTCCGCGCCGAGCGCATCCGCGGCCAGGAGATCGGGCTGTCCGACGGCCATCTGGAGACGTTGCTGGACGCGGACGAGCTGGGCCTCGCGGTCCGCGTGGTGCTGAACGGCACCTGGGGCTTCGCCGCCGCGGTGGACCTGACCCCGGAGGCGGCGGTGCGGGCGGCCGAGGAAGCGATCGACGTGGCCAAGGTCGCCGCCGCGATGAACACCGAGCGCATCGAGCTGGCCCCCGAGCCGGGCTACGGCGACGTCAGCTGGGTCTCCGCCTACCAGCAGGATCCGTTCAGCGTCAACGTCGCGGACAAGCTGGCCCTGCTGTCCGACTGGAGCGCGCGGCTGCTGGCCAGCCCGGTGATCGACCACGTGGACGCCTCACTGCTCCAGGTCCGGGAGTGCAAGTTCTACTCCGACGGCGCGACCACGGCCACCCAGCAGCGGGTCCGGCTGCACCCGGTGCTCACCGCGGTCGCGGTGGAACCCAGCGGCCGGTTCGAGACCATGCGCACGCTGGCCCCGCCGGCCGGCCGGGGTTTTGAGTACCTGACCGGCACCGGCTGGGATTTCGACGCCGAGCTGGCCCAGCTGCCGGATCTGCTGGCCGAGAAGCTGGCCGCGCCCGCGGTCCAGGCGGGCCGCTACGACCTGGTCATCCACCCGTCCAACCTGTGGCTGGTGATCCACGAGTCGATCGGGCACGCCACCGAGCTCGACCGGGTGCTCGGCTACGAGGCGGCCTACGCCGGGACCTCGTTCGCGACCCTGGACAAGCTAGGCCGGCTCCAGTACGGATCGCCGTCCATGCGGGTCACCGGTGACCGGACCGTGCCGCACGGCCTGGCCACGGTGGGCTACGACGACGAGGGCGTCGCGGCCCAGTCCTGGGACCTGATCTCCGGCGGCGTGCTGCGCGGCTACCAGCTCGACCGCCGCATCGCCCAGCTGACCGGGTTCGGCCGGTCCAACGGCTGCGCGTTCGCCGACTCCCCCGGCCACATGCCTATCCAGCGGATGGCCAACGTCTCGCTCCAGCCCGCCGAGGGCGGCCTCGACACCGAGGAGCTGATCGCCGGGGTGACCAACGGGATCTACATCGAGGGCGACAAGAGCTGGTCCATCGACATGCAGCGGTACAACTTCCAGTTCACCGGGCAGCGGTTCTACAAGATCACCAACGGCCGGCTGGACGGCCAGCTGCGCGACGTGGCCTACCAGGCCACCACGACCGACTTCTGGAACTCGATGGAAGCCGTGGGCGGCCCGCAGACGTACCTGCTCGAGGGGGCGTTCAACTGCGGGAAAGGCCAGCCGGGGCAGGTCGCCCCGGTCAGCCACGGCTGCCCCACGGCGCTGATGCGCGGGGTCCGGGTGCTCAATACCGCGGAGGAGGGGGCATGACCCCGCAGGACGCAGTGCCGCACACCACGCCGCACACCGCGGGGCCGCACACCACGGGGCCGCAAGACACCGTCGAGCGCGCGCTGGCCGCGGCCCGCTCCGACGACTGCATCGTGATCGCCGACGAGAGCTCGACCGCGAACCTGCGCTGGGCCGGCAACACGCTGACCACCAACGGCGTCTCGCGCTCCCGGCAGCTGACGGTGATCGCGGTCAGCCGCGCGCGCGGCAGGCACGAGCGTCGGCGTGGTGTCCCGCGCGGGCGTGCGCGACGACCAGGTGGAGGACGTGGTCCGGGCGGCCGAGCAGGCCGCCGCCGACGGCTCCCCGGCGGAGGACGCCGAGCCGCTGCTGGGGCCGGGCGACGACGCGGTGCAGAACATCGCGGGCGGGGGCCAGCTGGGACGATCCGGTGACGAGCACCGAGATCGGGGTGTTCAGCGGGTTCGCGGCGGAACTGGGCGGCGCGTTCGAGGCCGCGCAGGGCGGCGGGCGCAAGCTCTACGGGTACGCCGAGCACTCACTGAACGGCACGTTCCTGGGCACCTCGACCGGCCTGCGGCTGCGCCACGACCAGCCGTCCGGCAAGGTCGAGATGAACGCGAAGTCCGCCGACCTGGCCCGCTCGGCCTGGGCGGGCTGTGGCACCAAGGACTTCACCGACGTCGACGTCGCCTCGCTGGACGCCGGCCTGCAGCAGCGGCTGGACTGGGCCCGGCGGAAGATCGATCTGCCACCCGGCCGGTACGAGACGCTGCTTCCCCCGGCGCCCTGGCCGACCTGCTCGTCTACATGTACTGGTCAGCCGGGGCCAAGGACGCGCTGGACGGCCGCAGCGTGTTCAGCAAGCCGGGCGGCGGCACCCGGGTCGGCGAGCGGCTGGCCAGCCTCCCGCTGACGGCTGTACAGCGACCCGGCCCTGCCCGGGCTGGAAAGCTCCCCGTTCGTCGTCGCGCACGCCTCGCGCCGCGACGCCTCGGTCTTCGACAACGGCCTGGGGCTGCAGGCGCACCGACTGGATCCGCGACGGCGAACTGGCCGCCCTCATCCAGACCCGGCACACCGCGGAGCTCTCCGGGCTGCCGGTCACCCCGGCGTCGACAACCTCGCCCTGCACGGCCCGCCCGGGTCCTCGGCGTCCCTGGAGGACATGGTGGCCCGCACCGGGCGGGGCCTGCTGCTCACCAGCCTCTGGTACATCCGCGAGGTGGACCCGCAGACGCTGCTGCTGACCGGGCTGACCCGCGACGGCATCTACCTGGTGGAAGACGGCGAGGTCACCGGGGCGGTGAACAACTTCCGCTTCAACGAGAGCCCGGTCGGCATGCTGGGCCGGCTCGCCGAGGTCGGCGCGACCGTCCCCGCGCTGCCCCGCGAGTGGGGTGACTACTTCACCCGGTGCGCGATGCCCCCGGTCCGGGTCGAGGGCTTCAACATGTCCTCGGTCAGCCAGGCCAGCTAGCTAGCTGTCTTCGAGGCGGAAGCCCACCTTCAGGCCGACCTGGTAGTGCGCCACCTCACCGTCGGTGATCTGCCCGCGCACCTGGGTGACCTCGAACCAGTCCAGGTGCCGCAGGGTCTGCGCAGGCCCGCCGCACCGCGTTGCGGATGGCGGGCTCGATCCCGTCCGGCGACGTGCCGACGATCTCGGTGACGCGGTAGGTACGTTCGGTCATGGCCCCTCCACAGGGTAGTGAAATCCGGGAAGCGGGTCCCGCTCGCGGGACTGGCGTCCCACCCGGCGTTCCGGCAGGGTGTTCCGGTGTGACTGTTGACGTTTCCGAGCTTGAGCGGCAGGCCCGAGAGCTGCTTCGCCCTGAGGTCTATGAGTACTACGCCGGGGGTTCCGGTGGCGAGGTGACCCTCCGGGCCAACGACGAGGCCTGGCGCCAGGTCCGGTTCCTGCCCCGGGTGCTGCGCGACGTGTCGGCCGTCCGGACCGGCGTGCGCGCTGGGCCACCCGCTGAACCTGGAGCTGCGCACCCCGATCGCGGTGGCGCCGACCGCCTTCCACCGGCTCGCCCACCCCCAGGGAGAGGTGGCCACGGCGTCGGGCGCCGCCCGGGCCGGGGCCCTGTTCGTGCTGTCCACCCGGAGCACGCGCCGCATCGAGGACGTCGGCCGCGGCAGTCGCCGACGGCGGGGGCAGCTGGTGGTTCCAGGTGTACCTGATGCGCGAGCGGGAGCTCACCGCCCGCCTGGTCCGGCGGGCCGCCGCGGCGGGCGCGCAGGCGCTGGTCCTCACGGCGGACACCCCGGTGGTCGGGCGCAAGGCCCGGATGCCCGCGCGACGGGCTGATCGACGAGCCGGACTTCCTGGTCAACCTCGGGCCGCTGGAGGACCTGGCCGTGCACGGAGTTCGTCCCGGTGAGCCTCGCGGACATCGGCTGGCTCAGCTGACGTCAGCGGCCTGCCAGTAGTCGTCAAGGGGGTGCTGCGGGCCGATGACGCCGCCGCCTGCCTGGCGGCCGGCGCGGCCGCGGTCATCGTGTCCAACCACGGCGGAAGGCAGCTGGACCAGGCCATGCCCACCGCCCTGGCGCTCCCGGCCGTGCTGGCCGCCGCGGCGGGCCGCCCGGTGTACGTGGACGGCGGCGTGCGGACCGCCGAGCACGTGCTGGCCGGGCTCGCGCTGGGCGCCCAGCTGGTATTCGTGGGCCGCCCCGTGCTGTGGGCCCTGGCCTGCGGCGGGGCAGACGGCGTGCAGGCGTGGCTGGACGGCCTGACCGACGGCCTGGCGCACGTCATGACGCTGGCGGGCGCCGCCGCGCTGGACGAGCTTCCCGGCCTCGCGCCATCGTGGATCACGGGACGACGGCGTCCGGCTGACCCCGCGGACCACTCCCCCGATCCCGCATTCGCCTGCGGCCCCGGCGGACGTACGTTGGGAGGTGTGAAAACCACCGCTGGGGCGCGCCGTCACCGCGCGTACCTCGTCACCGAGGCGCAGCCGCCTCTGTCGGCGGACATTGCCTCACGGCAGCGCCGCTACCTGATCATGATGGGAATCCGGGTCGCTTGTTTTGCGGCCACGATTGCCCTGTTCGTCGCGGGCGCGGGGTGGTTGGCGGCGATTCCGGCGGTGGGTGCTATCGCCATCCCCTATTTCGCCGTAGTGATCGCCAACGGCGGCCGCGAGCCCGCTAGCACCAGGGGTTTTCGGGCCTACGAGCCACGGTTGCCAGAACGCTACATCCCCCCGGACGCAGCCGGGTGGCCTGCTGGGAGGCCCGCCCCGGAGGGGACGTCCCCCGGGCCGCAGCCGCCCCGGTCGTTTAGCCAGGAAACAGGGCCTGAAAAGCAGCCTGGAAACGGCTGAACGACCGAGCAGGACGCGGTGCGTGACCCGATCTGCTCGTAATCCGGTCTTGACGCACAAGGGGGGGTTTCGGTGTAACATGCATAGCGGTGCTCTGGTCCCCCGTCGGAGCACCTGCCGGCGTTCCGGGCCCCCGTCGGAACGCCGATGAATGCGACGCCGGGTGGTTTGCCCCCGTAGCCACCCGGCGTCGCTCTATGCTTGGCGACCTTCGGCCGCCTGCGCCAATGGCTCGCAGTATCTTCCCGGGGGACGACCCCCCGGACCCCCCGAAGCGCGCTCCGCGCGCACCCCGGCGCACGCCGGGCCCGGCGGCCTCCCCCGATTTGCCACCCAGTGACCTCTCGCCGGCCAGGCCTCGTTTAGTTGACTTAGCGACTTAGCGATAGATCGACCTAGCCCAGAGCGCACGAACGCTGCGGCGATCGGGACCCAGCCCGCGGACTGTGACGGAGGACTGCCCGAGGCGCGGTGGACCGGGGACCAGGGCCGCGGCGTTTGGTAGGCCGCGGACTGGTCCCGATCCACCGCCCAGCGGATAACACCCGAGCCTTACTCCGTCTTGCTGAACTCCGCGATCGCGATGCCCAGCATGACCAGCCCCATCACCGCCACGATGGTCAGCGACAGCCAGATCGGCACCAGCCAGCCGTTCCAGGTGATCCCGGGCGACAGATGGGCGAAGGCCGCCGGGGGGATGTTCAGGTGCGAGAACACCGCGTGCCGCATCGGCCCGACCACGTACGTCAGCGGGTCGATCCGGGTCAGCACGCTCAGCCAGCCGGGCAGCCCGGTCAGCGGGTAGAGCGCTCCGGACAGGAAGAACAGCGGCAGGACCAGCATCTGGGTCAGCGCCATGAACGCCTGGAACTGCTTGATCCGGGCCGCCATCATCACCCCGAACGCGGTGATGCGTGAAGGACAGCAGCAGCAGCTCCCCGATCAGCGTGAGGATCAGCACCGGGTTGTAGGGCACGTGGGCTATCCAGGCCAGGCACAGCATCACGATGCCCTGGAAGGTGGCGATGGTCGCCCCGCCGAGGCACTTGCCGATCACGATCGCGGACCGGCTGACCGGCGCGACCAGCATCTCGCGCAGGAAGCCGAACTCCCGGTCCCAGACGATCGACGCGGCCGAGAACACCGCGGTGAACAGCACCGACATGGCCAGCACGCCGGGGAAGATGAACGTCTTGAAGTCCACCCCGGACGGGAAGTTGCGCCCGGCGAGCGAGGACAGGCCGGTGCCGAGGACCAGCAGGAACAGCAGCGGCTGGATCAGCGACGTCACCGCGCGGAGCCGGTCCCGGCGGAACCTGATCAGCTCCCGGCGCCACACGATGCTCACCGCGCGCAGGTCCGAGCGCAGGCTCCGCTCCGGCACCGCGACCCGGATCTGGGCCGGCCAGGCCCTCGTCTGGGGCCGCGATCCCGCCCGGCTGGGCGGTCTGGGTTGCCATCCTCATCGCCTTCCTCGGATACGCTGCGCCATCTGCCGCATGTGGTCGGTGCCGGACGCCTCAGCGTCCCGGATGGTGGTCCCGGTGTAGGACATGAACACGTCGTCCAGCGACGGCCGGGACACGCTGACCGACCGGATCGGGATGCTGAGCCGGGCGAAGAGCTGGGGCACGAACTGCTCCCCCGACTCGACCGAGAACGTCACCGCTCCCTCGTGGATGCCGGCCTCGATGCCGAACACGTCGGCCAGCTCCCTGATCGCGGCGGCGTCGTCGGCGGTCTGGATCTGCACCCGGTCCTTGCCCACGCTGGCCTTGAGCGCCTCGGGCGTGTCGATCGCCACGATCTTCCCGTGGTCGATGATGGCGATCCGGTCGCAGTGCTCGGCCTCGTCCATGTAGTGCGTGGTCAGGAAGATCGTGATGTCTTCCCGTCTCTTGAGGTCGTTGATGTACTCCCAGATCGACGAGCGGGTCTGCGGGTCCAGGCCCACGGTCGGCTCGTCCAGGAACAGCACGTGCGGCGCGTGCAGCAGGCCGCGGGCGATCTCCAGCCGCCGCTGCATGCCGCCCGAGTACGTACTGACCAGGCTGTCCCGCCGGTCCCACAACCCGACCATGTCGAGCACCTGCTTCATCCGCGGCGCGACCGCCGCGGACGGGACCGCGTACAGCTCCGCGTGGAAGCGGAGGTTCTGCGCCCCGGACAGGTAGTTGTCCAGCGTGGTGTCCTGGAACACCAGCCCGATGTTGCGGCGCACCGCGTCCCGCTCGCTGACCACGTCGTGGCCGGCCACGCTGGCCCGCCCGGAGGTCGGCCGGGCCAGGGTGCAAAGAATCTTGATGGTGGTGGACTTCCCGGCCCCGTTGGGGCCCAGGAACCCGAACGTCTCCCCCGCCGCGACCTCGAAGTCGATGCCGCGCACCGCCTCGATGTCCCCGTAGCTCTTGGTCAGCCCGGACACGACCACCGCGGGGGGCCGGGTCTCCAGCTGCACGCCGCCGGCCGGGGCCGGGCTCACCGGCGCCGTCTGCGCCTGCCTGTGTTGCCACTCTCACGCGCCTCCTGCTTGGTCCAAGCAGAGCCTAGCCGCGATGGTCTCCCGACTCACCGCGGCTAGGCTCCGGCATTGCCTACTCGGCGGGCTGCCCGTCCCCGGCCTGCTCGTCTTCCGCGGCCAGGATCTGGTACAGCTTCCGGCGCGCGTCGGTGAGGATCTGCTGCGCCTGGGCGACCTGGGCGTTGTTGCCCACCCGGACCACCTGCATCGCCGCCATCGCGACGGTGCCGAACAGCCGGCGCATCTCGATCGTGTCACCGCCGACCGACTTGGCCACCAGGTCCCAGGGCGCCTGCAGCTCGTCCGGGTGCGCCGCCACGTAGCTGCGGCCCTCCTCGGTGAGCTCGAACGCCCGGCGGCCGCCTTCGCCGGTCGTGGCCGCGATCAGGCCCTCGTCCTCCAGCTGCTGGAGCGCCGGGTACACCGACCCGGGGCTGGGCTTCCACAGCCCGCTGCTGCGCTCGCTGATCTCCTGGATGATCTGGTAGCCGTTGCGGGGCCCGTCGGCCAGCAGCGCCAGGGCTGCCGCCCGCACGTCGCCCCGCTTGACCCGCGGCCCGCGCATCCGCGGACCGCCGAACCACGGGCCCGAAGTCCGGCTCCGGGGCGGCCATCGACTCGGTCCTGCCCCAGCCGCCGCGTCCGCCCGGTCCCCCGGGCCCGCGGGGCCACGCCGGCGCGGGCCGTGACGGTGGCCCCAAACTTCTTCTTGCTCGTCTCCTGGGCCTCCCCAGGGTTCGCTGTGTCGCATTGTGTGTCACTTCCTTGGTCTTGTGGCAGGGCTCTGACTGGAGTGTCCAGGAGCTCTTCTGCCTTACTGGATAGCTCAAAGATATATCGGAATGCATCGGAGAGCAAGTCCGGGAACCGGGCCTGGCGGTGCGCTGGCTCAGGCCGCCGCCCGGCTGCAGGTCAGCCGGGGTGCACGACTCATCCGCAACGAAGACCTCGTCGCGGTAACGCCCGAGCCCGCACGGGACCGGGCCGGCGAGCGGCTGACCGGCGGGGTAGGGTGAGGCGAGCGGGGCGGCGGGGGGGTCAGCGGGCGGGGCTGGTGCGCACCGGCAGGTCGTAGATCCGCCGGACGCTGGAACCCAGCCGCGAGATGTCCGCGCCGTACACGTGCAGCGAGATCGCGACCCCGGCGCCACGGTTGCGGACCCGGTGGATGTCCCCGGGCGGCGCGAAGCCGGACACGTCACCGGGGGCGGCCGCGTTCGTGCCGACTTCCTCCAGCACGGTCCCGCCCTCGCGCAGGGCGAACAGCTCCTCGTACTCGGCCCCCTGGAGCACGCCGATCACGCACCAGGTGACGTGGTCGTGGATCGGCGTGATCTGACCCGGCCGCCACACCAGCCCGACGACCGAGAAGGAGCCGTCCGGCTCGGCGTGCATCAGATGCTGCTGGTAGGCCGAGGGATCACCCTCCCGCTCGGCGGCGGTGAGGATCTCCGGCCCGGGCAGGTGACGGCGCAGGGCCTGGGCCACCCGCCGGGAGGTCTGGTCCCAGTCGCCGCGCTGCCGGACGGCCCGGCGCAGGGCCGCGGCGAGGTCGGCCGGGCACCGGCTGGCCGGCCCGGCGGCCCGTCCCGGGGCCGGGACGAGGGCGGGAACGGTGGCGAGTGGCATCGGTCACCTCCTGGGAGCTGCGGCGGACCGCTCCGCGGTGAGCGGCGTACCTCCTCCACGGTAAGGAAGCCGGACCCATTAGCGCCAATGCCAAAGACCTCAGCGATTCATCAACCAGATCGATGAGTCAGTCGCTGGGGGCCGCGCCTCCGCCGGAGCCCACTGCGCGGCCAGCTGGCTGATCCGCGCGGCCGACCCGGCGGGCGGCTGTCCCTGGCCGACGGCCACGCCCAGCAGGTAGGCGGTGAGCGGGGCGGCGGGGCGGGCCACGCCGTGCGCGACGTCGCGGGCCAGGTCGAGGACCAGCCGCGGATCCAGGGCGGCCGGATCCAGGCCCAGCTCGCCGCAGACCGCCGCGGCCCACTCGTCCAGCGTGTTCACCGGATGGCCTCCTGTTCGCCGCGAGCCCGGGTGGCCCACTCTCGTGCCCGGCGCAGATCACCGGCGGTGTCGCAGTCGAGCCAGGCGGGCGGCTCCCCCGCCGCCGTCTCGTCGGGCAGCAGCACCGGATCCAGCGGGCCGAGCAGCCCGCCCAGGGAGCTGCCCGGGTAGCTGGTCCAGGGCGTCCCGCAGCCCCGCCGCCAGCCAGCCGCTGACCAGCCACTGCGGGCGTGCGGCATCATCCAGCAGGACCACGCCGGGGGCGTGCCCGGGCGGCCAGCGCCGTGAGCAGCCGCCTGACGTGCGCCGGCCGCAGGAACGGCAGGTCGGCCGCGAGCAGGACGACCAGGGGCGCGGACACCTGGTCCAGCCCGCAAGCCAGCGCGGCGACCGGCCCGCGGCCCGGCGGGTCCTCCCGGGCGTACCTGACCCGCCCCCGGGCGTCCGGTCCCGTGCGTTCCGGGCCGACCACGACGATCTGGTCCGCCCCGGCCGAGGTCACCGCGGACACGACCGCGCCGAGCAGGGTCTGCCCGCCGACGATGAGCCCGGGCTTGTCCGTGCCACCCAGCCGGGTGCCGCGGCCGCCGGCCAGGACGACCGCGTCGAATGCGTGCGCCGGAGCCGGCACGGTCCCTCCCGGTCAGCCGCCGATCGCGGACATCGGCCGGGCGGGCTGCAGGAACCCCGGGTCGTTGATGCCGTGCCCGGGCAGCTTGGCCGCGACCGCCCGCAGCCAGATCCCGGCCAGCTCGTCGTCGCTGGCCCCGTGGCGCAGCGGGTCGCGCAGGTTGCTCTCGTCCCGGGCGAACAGGCAGTTGCGGACCTGGCCGTCGGCGGTCAGCCGGACCCGGTCGCAGGTGCCGCAGAACGGCCGGGTGACCGAGCCGATCACGCCGACCCGCGCCGGGCCGCCGTCCACCAGGAACGTCTCGGCCGGGGCGGAGCCGCGCTCCGCCGGGGTCGGCCGCGGTGAGCTTGAAGTGCGGGGTCAGCGCGTCGAGGATCTCGTCGGCGGTGACCATGTCCTCCCGCCGCCAGCCGTGCTGCGCGTCCAGCGGCATCTGCTCGATGAACCGAAGCTCGTAACCCCGGTCCAGGCAGTACTGGAGCAACTCGGGGGCGTCGCCGTCGTTGATGCCGCGCATCAGCACCGCGTTGACCTTGACCGGCCGCAGGCCGGCCGCGGCGGCCGCGGCCAGGCCGGCCAGCACGTCGTCGAGCCGGTCCCGGCGGGACAGGCTGCGGAAGGTCTCCGGGTTCAGCGTGTCCAGCGAGACGTTGATCCGGTCCAGCCCCGCGGCGCGCAGCGGACCGGCCAGCCGGGCCAGCCCGATCCCGTTCGTGGTCATCGAGATCTCCGGCCGGGGCCGCAGCTCCGCGGTGCGCGCCACGATGCCCGGCAGGCCGCGGCGCAGCAGTGGCTCGCCGCCGGTGAACCGGATCTCGGTGATGCCCAGGTGCTGCACCCCGATCCGGGCCAGCCGCACCACCTCGTCGTCGGTCAGCAGCGCGGGGTTGGGCAGCCACTCCAGGCCCTCCGGCGGCATGCAGTACGAGCAGCGCAGGTTGCACCGGTCGGTGAGCGATATCCGCAGGTCGGTCGCGACCCGCCCGTAGGAGTCGGCGAGCGCACGGGAGTCGGCGGGAACGGGACCTCACCACCCTTCATCTGCGGGGCCAAATGCCCACATGGTCACCCAGCCTACGTTGCGCCTCACGCTGTCCACCGATCGGCTGACCCCAGCCTGGCCAGCCGGGCGACGCGCGGCCCGCCCCGCCCGGCCCATTCTCGGATCATGACAGCAACATCGCCCGCCGTCCGGGTCCGCGGGCTCCGCAAGGTGTACCGGCCTGACCGCTACCGCGAGGTGGCCGCGCTAAACGGCCTGGACCTGGACATCGGCGCCGGGGAGATCGTCGCCCTGCTCGGCCCCAACGGCGCGGGCAAGACCACCGCGGTGCAGATCCTCACCGGATACCGGCGCCGGGACGCGGGCGAGGTGACCGTGCTGGGCACCGACCCCGCGGGGGCGGGCCGGGCCTGGCGGGCCCGGATCGGCATCGTGCCCCAGCAGGCCAGCGACTTCGGCGAGCTGACCACCCGCGAGGTGCTCCGGCACCTGGCCGGCTACTACCCCGACCCGCGGGACACCGCCGGCCTGATCGCCGCCGTGGGCCTGGCCGGGCAGGCCGGCACCCGGCTGCGCCGGCTGTCCGGCGGCCAGCGCCGCCGGGTGGACCTCGCGCTCGGCCTGCTCGGCCGCCCGGAGCTGCTGGTCCTGGACGAGCCGACCACCGGGCTCGACCCGGCCGCGCGGCGGCAGTTCTGGGCCCTGATCCGGCAGCTCGCGGCGGGCGGGACCACGATCCTGCTCAGCACGCACTACCTGGACGAGGCGGAGGCCCTGGCCGCCCGGGTGGCGGTGCTGGTCGCCGGGCGGATCGTCGCGGCCGGGCCGCCCGCGGCCCTGGCCGGCCGGGACACCGCGGCCGCCACGGTGAGCTGGCTGGAGAACGGCGTTCCGCGCCGCGAGCAGACGGCCAGCGCCGACCCGGCTGATCGCCGCCCTGGCCGCCCGGGACGGCAGGCCGGACGGCGAGATCCCGGGCCTGTCCGTCACCCGGCCCTCGCTGGAAGACACCTACCTGCGGCTGATCGGCGCGGCGCCGGACGGCCCCGGCACTGAGGAGGAGACCCCATGACCACCGCGTCCAGCACTCCGGCCCGGCCCGGGCCGCCCGCACCCGGCTCGCCAGCCAGTTCCCACCCCGGTCCTTTCCCGCCCACGCCCACTGCGCCAGCTCAGCGGCCCGGCCCAGCGAGCACTGCCCTCGCTGCTGCGCACCAGCCTGTCCCGCGGCCGCCTGGAGATCACCTCGTTCTTCCGCGACCGCGAATCGGTGATCTTCACGTTCTCCCTCCCGGTCATCCTGCTGGTGGTGTTCGGGGAGGTGTTCCACGGCACGATCGGGTCCACCGGGGTGGCCTTCCGGCAGTACTTCGCGGCCGGGATCATCGCCAGCGGCATCATGTCCGCCACGTTCGTGAACGTGGGCGCGAGCGTGGCCGCGGACCGGGCGGACGGGACGCTGACCCGGCTGGCGGGCACGCCCATGCCGCCCGCCGCTTATTTCGCGGGCAAGGCCATCGGCGCGCTGGCCGTCGCGGCCGCCGAGGCCGGGCTGCTGCTCGCCGTGGGCGCGGCCGCGTTCGGGTTGCGGCTGCCCGGCACCGCCGGCCGCTGGCTCACCCTCGGCTGGGTGTTCGTGCTGGGCACCGCGACCTGCGCCGTGCTCGGCCTGGCCCTGAGCAGCCTGCCCCGCAGCACCCGCGGCTCCTCGGCGGTGTTCAGCCTGCCCTACCTGGTGCTGTCGTTCATCTCGGGCGTGTACTTCGTGTTCGGTGACCTGCCGCCGGTGCTGCAGCAGGTGGCCGCGCTGTTCCCGCTGAAGTGGCTGTGCCAGGGCCTGCGCTCGGTCTTCCTGCCCGCCGCTGCGGCCGTGGCCGAGCCGGCCCGCAGCTGGGAGACCGGCAAGATCGCACTGGTGCTCGGGGCCTGGTTCGTCGCAGGCTTGGTCCTGTGCCTGACAACCTTTCGCTGGCTGGACCGCGAGTGAGCCCGGGCCCGCCGCTGAACCCGGCCCCGCCGGCAGATCCGCCCGCACCGGGCGGGCACGCCTGGGATGGCGGCGTCCGGCGCTGGGACGCGTACTACGGGATCATCCTGGTCGGCGTGCTCGTCCTGGTCATCGCGGTGGCGGCGCAGCAGGACCGGCCCGCCGCGGACCTGGCCGTCTCCTGCGCGGCGCTGGCCGCCATGGCCCCCTGGTACGCGCTGAACCGGCGCATCCTGCACTACGGCCAGGGCAGCCTGGCCCGGGGCCTGATCTACCTGGCCGGGCTGTGGATCCTGTTCATCGTCGCGTCCAGCCAGGGATACATCGAGACCTGGGTGCTGCTGGCCCTGGGCCCGCAGTGCTTCCTGGCCGTCCCGTTCCGCTGGGCCGTCGGCGCCGTCGTCGTCCTCAACCTCACGCCGGTCGCGCTGGCCCTGATCAGCGGGGCGGGCTCCGGCGAGCTGACCACGCTGGTCGGGTCGGCCGTGCTGACCGCGGCGTTCTCGGTCGCGTTCGGCCTGTGGGTGTTCCGGATCATCGCCCAGAGCTACGACCGGGCCAGCCTGATCTCCGAACTCGGGCAGACCCGGGCCGAGCTGGCCCAGGCCAACCGCGAGGGCCGGCGTGCTGGCCGAACGGCAGCGGCTGTCCGGGGAGATCCACGACACCGTGGCCCAGGGGTTCACCAGCATCATCATGCTGCTCCAGGCGGCGGACGCGGATGTGCGGCGGGAGCCGGCCGCGGCCCGCGAGCATCTCGCGCTGGCCCTGCAGACCGCCCGGGAGAACCTGGCCGAGGCCAGGGCCCTGGTGGCCGCGCTGGCCCCGGCCGGCCTGGAGCCGGGCGCGCTCGACGGCGCGCTGCGCAGGCTGACCGACGCCGTGCCCGGGCAGCTGGGGCCGCCGGCCAGCTTCGAGGTGACCGGCCAGGCCGTGCCGCTGCCCAGGCCGCGCCGAGGTCATGCTGCTCCGGGTCGGCCAGGAGGCGCTGGCCAACGTGCGCCAGCACGCCCGGGCCCGGCAGGTGCAGGTCCGCCTGCGCTACGGCGACGGGACAGGTCGGCCTGGAGATCACCGACGACGGGGTGGGCTTCGATCCGGGACAGCCCGGCGGCGGCTACGGCCTGCCTGGCATGCGGGCCCGGGCCGCGGAGGCCGGCGGGCGGCTCGAGGTGCGCAGCTCGCCGGGTGGCGGGACCACGGTGAGCGTCGTGGTCCCGGTGGGATGCCCCCGGCGCCCAGGCGGGGACGCCGTGAGCACCGTGGCCTTCCCGGCGGGGTCCGGCCCGGTGCGGGTCCTCGTTGCGGATGATCATCCGGTAGTACGGGCCGGCCTGCGGGCGCTGCTGAGCGCCGAGCCCGGGCTAGCGGTCGTCGCCGAGGCGGGCTCGGGTGAGGAAACGGTCCTCATGGCCCGCCAGCACCAGCCGGACGTGGTGCTGATGGACCTGCGGATGCCGGGCGCGGGCGGGCTGGCCGCGATCCGGCAGCTGTCCGCGGACCAGCCCGGCGTCCGGGTCGTGGTGCTCACCACCTACGACAGCGACGCCGACATCCTGCCCGCCGTGGAGGCCGGCGCCGCCGGGTACCTGCTCAAGGACACGCCGCGGGACACCCTGGTGGGCGCGATCTTCGCGGCGGCCCGGGGCGAGACGGTGCTGGCCCCCTCGGTGGCCGGGCGGCTCGTGAACCGGCTGCGCGCCGCCCCGGCGCAGGCGCCCGCCGCCCGCGAGACGCTGTCCGCGCGGGAGACCGAGGTGCTGACCCTGGCGGGCCGCGGGCTGACCAACGCGCAGATCGGCCGGGAACTGTTCGTCAGCGAGGCCACGGTGAAGACCCACCTGCTCCGGGCCTACGCCAAGCTGGGGGTGTCCGGCCGGACCGCGGCCGTCACCCGGGCCATGGAACTCGGGGTCCTGCCGTCCCCCGGGCGCCCCTGACCGGCGCCCCGGGCGCCCCTGACCGGCGCGCCGCCGGATGCACCTGCCGAGGGTCTTGCCCTGCGCGAATGCGGCCGGGGTGGCCATATCCGGCAGGCCGCCTGCATTCCGGATAACAGCGGGCAGAACGTCATTGTCTGTCTACTTGATGGCTAAAATAGGAGTTTGCCCTCGTCCGAGGAGGCAGCGATAGGGTCGTGCTTGTGGAGACTGCTATCTGGCTTGACCAGCTCAACGCAACGGAGCGCGCTGAGCTCGTCCGCGGTGCGGGTGCGATCCCGCAGCCGCGTCCCGATTTGCTCATCGTCGGCGGGGGGATCGCCGGAGTAGCGACCGCGGCCGCCTGCCACCAGGCCGGCCTGGGCTCGGTACTGCTCATCGAGGCCGGCCACCTGGGCTCAGGGGCCACCGGCGGCGCCGCGGGGCTGCTGACTCCCGACATCCATGAGTGGAGCGACCCCGAACCCTTCGTGGACCTGGCCCGGGCCAGCCTGGGCCAGTGGGCCGAGCTGGAAGAAACCTGGCCGGGCGGGGTCGGGCTGGTGGACGCGGACTGGATCGGCCTGTCCCCCGACCCCGGCGCCCTGGCCCCGCACCAGTCGCCCGCGGTGGAGTGGCTGGAGCCCGACTACGTGGCCAAGCTCATCCCCGGGCTCGCGATGCCCATGGCCGGCGCGCTGATCCATCATCAGGGCCGGGTGAACCCGCTGCGCTCGCTGGCCCGGCTGGCCGCGGAGCTGCCCGCGGTGGCCACCGGGGTCGCCGCGACCGGCATCACGGTCCGCGGCGACCGGATCGTGAGCGTGGACACGACCGCGGGGCAGGTGCAGCCGGGTGCGGTGGTCTTCGCCACCGGGCTCCCGCCGGTGCTGGACGGCCTGGACCTCGACGTGCCCTGGGAGCGGGTCAAAGGCCATCTGCTCGTCACCGAGCCGACGACGTTCCGGCTGCCCGGCATCGTGGCGCCGGTCGCGACGCAGCTGGAGGACGGGCGGCTGCTCGTGGGCGGGACGTTCGACATGGGCGACGAGAGCCCGGTCGTCCGGCAGGAGATCATCGACAGCATCCTCGCGGGCCTGTACGCCACGCTCCCGCAGCTGCGGGGGCTGCGCGCCGACTACACCTGGTGCTGCTTCCGGCCCCGGCATCCCGACGGGCTGCCGGTCATCGACCGGATCCACGGTCTCGGCAACGCCTGGCTGACCTCCGGGCACTACCGGACCGGGATCCTGCTCGCCCCGGTGACGGCCCAGGCCCTGGTCCGCTGGATCAGCTCGGATCAGCCGCCCGCCGAGGCGCCGGCCTGGAGCAGCGAGCGGTTCGCCGGCCGCGGCCTCACCGGCCGCTGACCGAGTCCGCCGCCGGCAGAACGCGCGTGCTGACTGGTGCGACCGGTCACCTGAACCGGTCACCGTGCGCCGGTCATCGGGCCGCCGCCGGGTGAGCCCGCGGCGGTCCAGGTACTCCAGCAGCGGGATCGCCACCCGCCGGGTGGTGTGCAGCACCTGGCGGGCCTCGGCCGCGGTGAACGGGCCGGGCAGGCCAGCCAGGATCCCGGCCGCCTGCACGTCGGCGCCCGGCGCCAGGACGACCTGATCGGCCAGCCGCAGCAGCAGCCCGGCCCGGGCCGCCGCGGCCAGCGCCCGGCTGTCCAGCCCGAGCTCGCGCAGCCGGGCCGCCTCGGGCGCGGCGAACGGCTGCCCGGCCAGATCCTCGCGGAGCAGCCGCACCGCCGTGAGCACCCGGTCCGGCAGGGCCGGGCCGCCCGCCGTGGTCCCGTCACGCTCCAGCATCAGGTAGCCGCCCCGCACGGCCAGCGGCGGCGCGGCCAGCCGCTCGACCAGCTGCCGCTCGGGCAGTCCCAGCCCGGCCCGGGCCGCCTCCAGCGGCAGGCCCGGCGCGAGCGGCTCCTGGACCGCGTGCGCCGCGACGTTCGCGGTGAGCCGCTGGCGCAGCTCCGCCCAGTGCTCCGGGTCGGCCACCCAGTCACCGCCGGCCGGGACGGGCAGTTCGGTCACCCCCATGGCCCGCAGGTCAGCGGCGCGCAGCAGCCCATGCCGCCGCAGCAGGTCGGCCGCGCCGGGCACGGCGGGCCAGGCCGCGAGGTCCCGGCCGGCCGCGGCGGCGGCCCCCCGGCGGCGGAACGCGGGCGGGGCGACGTCCAGCACGGTGGCGCCGACCAGCGGGGGCCACGCCACCCGGCCGGTATGACCAGCGCTGTGACCAGGCGGTGGGCCGGGCGCGGATCCGGCGGCCGTCCCCGGCTGGGCGAAGGCCGCCGCGGCCGAACCCGGGTCGCGGAGCAGCAGCCGGTCGCCGACGTGCAGCGGCAGCGGCTCGTCCAGGGTGAGCCGGGCGATCAGGCCGCCCAGCGGGCGCAGCCGGGCGCCGGTCCGCGCCGACCCGGCGTGCACGGTGAGCTGCCGCGGCGGGCGGTCCCCGGCCGCGGCCAGGCGCACGTCCAGCGTCGCGGCCAGCGTCCACCGGCCCGGCTCGACCAGCGCCATGCCGCGCGCGGGGGTCACCCGCTCGGCGCCGCGCAGGTTCAGCGCCACCCGGGCCACGCCGCTCACCTGGCCAGCCGGCTGCTTCAGCGTCTCGATGCCGCGCACCCGCACCGCCTCCATGGACGGCGTGAGCAGCAGTTCCTGCTTTTCGCGGATGGTGCCCGCCGGCAGGGTCCCGGTCACCACCGTGCCGCTGCCCTTGATCCGGAACGCGCGGTCCACCCACAGCCGCACCGGGGCGGCGGGGTCTGGCTGCGGCAGGCGGGCGGCCAGCCGGTCCAGGGCGTCGCGGAGCGCGGGCATCCCCAGGCCGGTGCGGGCACTGACCGCGACCGCCTCGACCTCGCCGAGGCTGGTCGCGGCGAGCTTGCCCAGCGCCTGGCGGCGGGCCTCCGCCGGGTCAGCCAGGTCGGAGCGGGTCACGGCCAGGAGGCCGTGGGTGATGCCGAGCGCATCCACGGCGGCCAGATGCTCCTGCGGACTGCGGCATCCAGCCCTCGTCGGCCGCCACGGTGAACAGGACCGCGGGCACGGCGCCCACCCCGGCCAGCATGTTGGGCACGAACCGCTCGTGCCCGGGCACGTCCACGAACGCGACCTGCTGCCCGCTGGGCAGCGTGAGCCAGGCGAAGCCCAGGTCGATGGTCAGGCCCCGCCGCCGTTCCTCGGCCCAGCGGTCCGGCTCCATCCCGGTCAGCGCCCGGACCAGGGTGGATTTCCCGTGGTCGACGTGCCCGGCGGTGGCGATGACCTGCATCTAGCCGGAGTCCCGTGAGGGTGCGCCGCCGGACGGCATGAGGGCTGCCTGCGCCGGACCTGATTCCACGGGGCGACCCTACCTGGTGCAATTACGGCCCCTGGGCGGTCGGCCCGAATAAAGGCCGACGGCTCGGGTAGTTGCGGCGCGCGGGATAAAAACCCCTGCTGGACTGTTCTAGGGAGTGATCGAAATGGCCGGGATGTTGCGCGTTCCCCGGAGCCGGGGAGCATTCAGCGGCGCTCTTCTCGTCTTGCTTGGCCTGTGGGGCGGCCTGGTCGCGTTCGTCGGGCCGTACTTCCACTTCGCCTACACGCCGGGTACCGCCTGGACCTACACGTCGGGCCGGTTGTGGCTGGAGATCCTGCCCGGTGCCGCGACCGTACTCGGCGGCCTGATCCTGCTGGTGAGCCGGGTCCGGCCGGTGGCGATGTTCGGTGCCTGGGTCGCCGCGCTGGGCGGGGCCTGGTTCGCGGTGGGCCGGGTGCTCAGCCCGGTGTGGAATGCGCACGGGACCGTGGCCCTGGGCACGCCCATCGGCAGCACCGTGACCCGGGCGCTGGTGGAACTCAGCTACTTCACCGGGCTGGGCGTGATCATCGTGTTCCTGGCCGCCCTGTCGCTGGGCCGCCTGACGGTGGTCGGGGTCAGGGACGCGCGGCTCAGTGAGCGCGCGGCCGAGGAGGACGCGGCCGTCACCGAGCCGGCCGTCACCGAGCCGGCCGTCACCGAGCCGGCCGTCGCCGAGCCGACGGCCACGGTCGCATCCGACCCGGTCGTGTACGAGCGCCCGACCAGCGAGCTTCGTGCGCGAGCCGGCGGGTGAGCGGACCGAGGTCGTGCGGCCGACGGCGGACAGCACGTCTGGCGATTAGACCGCCACCCCGACACCCAGTCAGCCCGGCGGGCCCGGGCGCGAGCGAAGTCTCGCGCCCGGGCCAGCCCGCTGGCCGCCCTGCTCCCCGCTCGCACCGGCTTCCCGGGCCAGCCCTCCGCTCCGCGCGTGCCACTCCCGGAACCCCGTGGCCGCCTCAGCCTCAGCCCGGACGCCCTCTCCCAGGTGCCGCAAAACCATGTCGCCGGCAGCAGTTGCCGATAACTGCCCTAGGCGCAGCGATATTCAGTCACGGGATCACTGGTGCCGGAGCACCAGTGATCCCATGATCATGAACCAGGATGGCCCAGTGGGCCAAGAGGCTGGAGTGCCCGGCGGCTGGGAGCTGAGTGGCTGCCGGGAACGACCCGCGGGGCAGGCCCCGGGCAGGCTGGCCGGGGCGGGCGGAATTTCGATGACGCGGGGCGGGAATGAGAACCACCAGGCGAAGCTTTCGTTAGAGGAGTGACGAGCAGGGGGGACGCATGAGCACAACGCCTGCCGCTGAGCTGGCCGCAGCCCGGACGCGGTGGCCACTGTGGTCGATCCGTGCTGTGCACCCCGGCCGGGGAACCGGCTTCACCGCCCGCCGTCACGGCGCTTCCGGATTAGACGATCTCTGGGCCCCGAGCCTGACCGCGCTCGAAGATCAGCTCCGCGAATACCGGAGAGTCCCGCGTCCGTCAGGCTGAGACACGCTCGGGATGAGTCGCGCTGAAGTGCAGCGGAAAGTGCGGGTCACGGCAGCGGTGATGACGCAGCGCCCCGCATCGCGGGCAGTCCCGGGTCCGGACGGCGGGCTCCAGATGGGCTCGCTGGTCGGCGCTGAGCCGCACCGCATAGGGCTCGTCCCCGTCGCGCCGCTGAGCCTTGCGCCGGGCCAGATCGCGCAGGAACCCCTGGCCACTCGCTTCACAGGGGCCGCAGCGGCACCCCTGGTACCAGGCCAGGAACGATCCATGCGGTGGGGGCGCCGGGGGAAGATCACGCCACGGTCCCGGATCAGCGGACTTCTGCGACACGCATACGACACTACCTTCGCCCGCGGGCATCGGGCCCCGGGCGATAACCCGGGTCCGTGGCCGCCACCTGCCTCGCTGGCCGGGTGCGCCGCCCGCCCGGCCTCCCCGCGGCCTCATCGCGGATAATCTGCGACTTGCCTGGATTGTCCGCATCTGTGCCCCCGTGCGGAATGGCCCCTTAAGGCAATCGTTAGCACCGGCAAAATCCGGCGTATTACTGGCGGACATAACACCTCATGCCGGAAATGCTCGTTATGATCACGCGGGTGGCCGGGCAATGGGCGGGGAAGCCTTCGGCGCCGGCGCGGAGCATCTGAGGCCCTCCGGGCCAGCACGAGAGGAAGCCTGATGACAGATCGACCCGCCGCGGCGATCGTGGGAATCCCGCCCCAGCCCGCAGCCCGCCTCGAACCCAACGCCATCGGCGTCGCCCAGGACACCGTCATCGGCATGGCCTCGTCCGCGCCCGCGGCCACGGTGGGGCTGTCGCTGGCCGCGCTGGCCGCGGCGACCGCCTACGGCAGCGGCCCGATCCTGATCCTCACCGCGATCCCCATGCTGATCATCGCGAACGCCTACCGCCGGCTGAACATGTGGAACGCCAACTGCGGTGCGTCCTTCGAGTGGGTCGGCCGCGCCATCAATCCGTATCTCGGCTTCCTCACCGGCTGGCTGATGATCGCCGCGTACATCATCGGGACCGTGGCCGAGGTCCTGCTGCTCGGCCCCTCGGTGCTCGCCGTGTTCGGCTCCAGTTCCACCAGCACCTGGCAGTACATCGCCATCGGCGCCGCCGTCGGCATCATCATGCTGATCATCGCGGTGGTCGGCATCAAGATCACCGCGCGCGCCCAGGTCAGCATGGCCCTGGTCGAATACCTCATCCTGATCGGGCTGGCCGTCGCCGGCCTGGTGTTCGTGCTCAGCCACCACCCGGGCACCGTCCCCATCACCAAGGGCTGGTTCAGCCTCTCCGGCGTCAACGGCAAGGGCAGCGCGGTGGCAGGATTCCTCGTCGCGGTGTTCGTCTACGGCGGCTGGGACGGCACCCTGTACGTCAACGAGGAAGTCAAGCACCGGCGGACCAACCCCGGCAAGGCCGCCATCCTGGCCGTCGGCCTGCTGGCCATCATCTACACGCGTCTCCCAGCTCGGCTTCCAGGGCGTGATCTCGCCGGCCAAGCTGCAGGCCGCCTCGGAGAACGGCACCGCGCTCATCGCCGTGGCCCAGGCCCTGGGCGGCGGCTTCTGGGCCAAGGCGATGGCCCTGTCGATCGCGCTGTCGGTCATCGCCACCACCGGGACAGGCATCGTGCTCAGCGCCCGGATCGTCTACGGGATGGCCAGCTACCGGGCGCTGCCGGAGTTCCTCGCCAACGTGTCCCGCCGCTGGTCCACCCCGGTCGCGGCCAGCGTCATCGTGGGGCTGCTCATCGTCGCGCTCAGCACCATTTACTACCTGGCCACGTCGGTGCAGAACGCGTTCTTCGACGTCATCGACGTGACCGGGCTGCTGTTCTCGATCTTCTACATCCTGACCGCGCTGGCCACCATGGTCTACTACCGGCGCCGCGTGTTCAGCAGCGCCTGGGACGCGCTGATCCTGGGCCTGCTGCCCCTCGGTGCGGCCGTGTTCCTGGGCTGGATCCTGGGCAAGTCGCTGCAGAGCGCCCCGTCATCCCAGGTCTGGTCGCTGGTCGGCATCGTCATCGCGGGCGTGCTGCTGATGTTCTCGGCCCGGTTCATCCTGAAGTCGCCGTTCTTCCGGATGCCCCGGGAGAGCGACTCGCCGCGGCACGCCCGCTAACCGGGCACTAGCCCGCTTCGCCCGCGTCAGCGGAGGGTGCTGGCCGGCCTGGCCTCCCAGGAGGTCCACAGCGGCCGGTACCCCTGCTGATGCCAGAACGGCCCGGACAGCGGGTTGACCTGCTCGTAGTGCAGCAGCGTGACCGCCACCCCGGATTCGTCGGCGGCCCGGTGCAGCTCCGCGACCAGCGCGGCGGCGACCCCGCGGCCCCGCTCGCCGGGCAGCATTTCCATCAGCTCGAGGTAGGCCACGGGCGCCGCCCGCACCATCGGGGCGATCCAGCCGGCGAACTCCGGCCGTTCCGCGTAGAGCAGGCCGAACGGCGCCGCCGTCCCGCTCGGCCAGCCACACCCACGGGTCCGGCGGCGGCCAGCACCTGGGCGGCCTCGTGGCGCAGCGCGGCAGGCGTCTCCGGCCGCTCGATCACGGTGCCGAAGTGGGCGTCGTACCGGATCGTCTCCAGGCCGAGCCGGACGACCTTGTCCAGGTCCGCCGGGCCCGCCTGGCGGATCCGCACGCCCGGCTCCACCGGCACCCCGGCCGCGGCCCGCCGCCCGGCGGCGCGGGCCGCGATCACCGCGCGCGGGGCCAGCCCGTGCCGCAGCAGGGTCCGGGGCCCGTCGATGTCCCGGGCCGGCCAGGTCAGCACGACCGCGGTGTCCTCCTCCGCTGCCTCTGGCACGGCGGCCAGATGATCGCGCCACCGGGCCAGCAGCTCATCCAGGGCCGCGGGCACGTCCGGCCCCGCGATCTGCGGGGTGAGCTGGAACCGGCGGGCCGCGCCCCAGGTCAGTTCGAGCGACCCCGGTTCCCCGGCCCAGTGCTCGCAGGTGCCCAGCGCGGCGGCCGAGCCGTCCGGGCCGGTGACGGCCAGTTCCGCGCCGCACCCCGCGGGAACGGCCGGGGCGGGCAGCAGCGGGTCGAGCGCGGCCAGCCGGCTGGCGGCCTGCTCACCGACCGCACTGGCGGTGTCTGGTGTAACTGGCGGCATGAGTGACCTCCACATACGTCGTGCTTCCGGAGCGGCGGCGTCCAGGAGCGGGGCGTCACTTCGACGCCGTGACCGCCCCGATGATGACGGCGTACAGGACGTGCCATTCCGGCGACTGGAACCCGGCCCGGGCCAGCAGCCGGGTGGCCCGGCGCCGGGTGCGGGCCTTGCCCCGGCGGCTGCCGACCAGGGTGGGCAGGTACAGCGGCGAGAACTGGTTGACCAGGACCAGGCGGCCGCCCGGGGCCATGCACCCGGGCGCATTCCCGCAGGCCGGCCTCCTGGTCGGCCCAGTGATCGAACGACGTGGTGCTGACCACCAGGTCGAACGCGCCGTCGGGCCCGGGCAGGTGCTCGGCGGTGCCAGGCCTGGAAACGGACCCGGGGATCATCGGTGACCTCCCGGGCGACCCGGACCATCTCGCGCGGCGGCATCCACGCCCGCCAGCTCCACCGCGTCCGGGGCCCGGGCGGCCAGCTGGCGGAGCAGGTAGCCCGTCCCGGACCCGACGTCCAGCACCCGGTGCGGCGCGGGCACCTGGGCCAGCGCGAGGTCCAGCGGTGCGGTCGGAGATCTCATGGTGGAGCCGGCCGCGCCAGCCCTCCTCGTAGCCTTCGGCACGCTCAGCGAACGCGGCCACATCACGGTCCCGGGGCATAGCCCCAATCCTGGCATTGCGCCCGTCCCGGAGGCACGCTAGTTAGCGGCCGGTTTTCAGGCCCGGAAAGTGCCCCAGCGGGGCACGGTGCGGACCAGGCCCTCGGCGGCCAGGCTGCGCAGGACCCGGGTCACCGTCGCCTGCGAGACGCCGTAGTGCTCAGCCAGCGCGGCCGTGGTCGGCAGCACCTCGTCAACCTCCCACTCGCCGGCCGCGATCCGCCGCCGCAGGTCTGCGGCGACACGTTCGCCTGGCCGCTCTGGTGTCCGTGGCACATTTTGATCATTCCCATCCGTGATCACCATGCGCGACCTGCATGCTCTGCATTACTTGAGTCTGCTGAGTCATCTGCCCTACTCTTGCTTGTAGGGGCTATTAACCGATCCACCGAACCGGCACGGGAAGGCAGACGATGACCCCGGAGAACGATCATGACGACGCCAGCGACCCTGCACGACTTGCAGGCGGACTTCCCGCACCTGGACATCTCGATCGAGTTCCTGGCCACCTACCGCGCCTGGTCGGCGCGGGGCCGCGACGGGCGCAACCCCTGGCTGGTGTTAAGCACCGACGTCCAGCGCTTCCGCCGCACCCTCGACCGCGCCGACTGGCCGGGCTAGACCCGTCCCCGGCGGCTGGGCCGCCTTGACAGCGGCACCGCTCTCTGTACCCTTGTCTTATGGCGATAGATAAAGAGATCAGCGCCGACCCGGATCCGGGCCTGCGCCGAGTGGGTCCAGGTCGCCGATCGAATTCCGGCTCGACGCCGCCTCCGGCGTGCCGACCTACTTGCAGCTCGTCCATCAGGTGGAGCACGCGCTGCGGCTGGGCTACCTCAAGCCCGGCGACCAGCTGCCCAAGGTCCGGGACGTGGTCGCCTCGCTGGCCATCAACCCGAACACGGTGCTCAAGGCTTACCGCGAGCTGGACACAAGGGCCTCACGGCCGGCCGGCCCGGCCAGGGCACGTTCGTCCAGGCCACGCTGAACCAGGTCGCGCTGCCCGAGCTGACCATGCTGCACCGCTCCCTGCTCGGCTGGCTGGCCACCGCCGACGCGGCCGGGCTGGACGAGGACGGCATCGTGGCGCTGTTCACCAGTGCGCTGCGGGATTTCCGGGGGGTCGAGGGGTCGCCCCCGGGAAAACAGGGCCGTGAGCGCCGCAGCGGAACGGAGGGCGTGGCATGAACGTCATCGAAGCCAGCGGCCTGGGCAAGCGTTACGGCAGTACCTGGGCGCTGCGCGAGTGCACCTGGCGATCCCGGCCGGGCACGTGGCTGCCCTGGTCGGCCCGAACGGCGCCGGCAAGAGCACCCTGCTGAACCTCGCGGTCGGCCTGGCCGCCCCGACCGCGGGCGTCGTCACGGTGCTCGGCGGCCAGGCCGCCGGGTCACCCGCCGCGCTGGACGGCGTCGCGTTCGTGGCCCAGGACACGCCGCTGTACAAGAACCTGTCCGCCGCTGACCTGCTGCACCTGACCCGCAACCTGAACCGGCGCTTCGACCAGCGTTACGCCCAGTCCCGGCTGGGCGAGCTGGGCATCCCGGTGAAGCGCAAGGCCGGCCAGCTGTCCGGCGGCCAGCAGGCGCAGCTCGCGCTGACCCTGGCGCTGGCCCGGCGGCCCCGGCTGCTGGTGCTGGACGAGCCGATGGCGATGCTCGACCCGGTCGCCCGGCACGACTTCATGGCCACGGTGATGACCGCGATGGCCGACGACGGGGTGTCGGTGGTGCTGTCCTCGCACGTGCTGGCCGAGCTGGAGCGGGTGGCCGACTACCTCATCGTGCTGTCGCAGGGCCGGGTCCAGGTGGCCGGCGAGGTCGACGACCTGCTCGCCAGCCACCGGGTGCTGACCGGGCCGGCCGCTGAGGCTGGCGAGCAGGCCGGGCGGCTGAACGTGGTGCACGCCCGGCGGGGCGGGGCGCAGGCCCACCTGCTGGTCCGGACGAACGGGACGGCCGACCCGGTGCCGCCCGGCTGGGATGCGCATCCGGTCAGCCTGGAAGAACTGACCCTGGCCTACCTGCGCGAGCCCGGCGCCGCGGCGCTGCCCGGCCCGGCCGCGGCCGGCCTGCGCCGCTGGAAACTGGCCAGCCGTCGGAGGTGACGCAATGACCGCGCTGATCACGCCCGCCCGCCCGGAGCACGACGCCGGCCTGCGGCCGGTGCCGTGGCGGCGGATGGCCTGGGTCACCTGGCGCCAGCACCGTGCCGCGCTGGCCGGCGTGGCCATACTGCTGGGCGCGGCTGGCGGTGTACCTGTGGCTCGACGGCCTGCAGATACACCACGCCTACGCGACCGACTGCCACCCGCGAGGCTCACTCGCCTGCAGCATACAACTTCAGCGGCAGATACGGAACCACCGGGATTCTCGTCAGCGTCTTTCTGCAGGCGGTGCCGGTGCTGATCGGGGCGTTCGCCGGGGCGCCGGTGCTGGCCCGTGAGCTGGAGACCGGGACCTACCGGTTCGCCTGGACGCAGGGCATCGGCCGGTGGCGCTGGACGCTCGCCAAGCTGGTGCTGCTCGCGGTGGTGGTGACCGCCGCAGCCGGGGCGTTCAGCGTGCTGTATTCCTGGTACAACCAGCCGTTCTTCGCTGCGGGCTACGCGATCCCGTTCTCTACCCGCGTGTTCGACCTGGGCGAGGTCGCGTTCGCCGCCTGGACGCTGGCTGCCTTCTCCATCGGCGCGCTGGCCGGGATGCTCATCCGCCGGGTCGTCCCCGCGATCGCCGCCACCCTGGCGGCCTACGCCGGGCTCGCCTTCGTGACCGCGCTGTACCTGCGCCAGCACTACATGACACCCCTGCTCACCAGCAGCCCGAACCTGCCTGGTTCCGCGTGGAGGGTGAGCCAGTGGTACACCAGGGGTGGCAAGTTCGCGTTCCCCGCCCAGGGCTCCCAGCTCGTCAGGGCGGTCACGCAGTTCTGCCCGCCGCAGATTGGGAGCCTCCAGTAGCTCGCCCGCGCAGTGCCTCTCCCAGCACGGATACACGCAATGGACCAGCTATCAGCCCGGCAGCCGGTTCTGGGCCTTCCAGTGGATCGAAGGGGGCTGGCTGCTGGCGCTGTCGGTGCTGCTCATCGCCGCGACCGTCTGGCTGGTCCGCCGCCGCGCGGCCTGACCCAGCGGCGCCAGGCCACCGGCCGGCTCTGCGGGGGCCCGGCTGGTGGCGGAGGCGGACGGGAATCGAACCCGCCAGACGCGAGAGCTGCGCGCCTCACCGGTTTTGAAGACCGGGAGGGCCACCAGGCACCCAGACGCCTCCGGTGCAGACCTTATCCGGCGTAGAGGGTGTCGATGTCGTCGGAGTACTTCGCGTGCACCACGCGCCGCTTGAGCTTCAGCGTGGGCGTCAGTTCCTCGCTCTCCGCGGTCCACTCCACCGGCAGCAGCCGCCAGCGCTTGACCTGCTGCACCCGGGCCAGCTGCTGGTTGGCCGCGGCCACCGCGCTCCTCGATCTCGGCCAGTACCGCCGGGTTCTGGGCCAGTTCCGCCAGCGACCCGGCCTCGATGCCCCGCGCCCGGGCCCAGGCCGGCGCGACCTCCGCGTCCAGGGTCAGCAGCGCGACCACGTAGGGCCGCCGGTCCCCGTAGGCCAGGGCCTGGCCGATCAGCGGGTGCGCCACCAGGAGGTTCTCGATCGACGGCGGGCGGCACGTTCTCCCCGCCCGCGGTGATGATGAGCTCCTTCTTCCGGTCCACCACGGACAGGAAGCCGTCCTCGTCGAGCCTGCCGATGTCCCCGGTGTGCAGCCAGCCGTCGGCGTCGATCAGTTCGGCGGTCAGATCCGGGCGGTTCAGGTAGCCGGGCGTGTTGAGCGGCCCCCGGGTGAGGATCTCACCGTCGTCAGCGATCATGATCTCGGTGCCCGCGAACGCCCGGCCCACGCTCCCCATCCGGAACTCGCGACACGGTGTTGGAGGTGAACGCGCCGGTGGTCTCGGTCATCCCGTAGATGTCCAGGATCCTCATCCCGAGCCCGGCGAAGAACGCCGACACCTCCGGCGGCAGCGGGGCGGCCGCGCTGGACACCACGTCGGCCTGGCCGAGCCCGAGCAGCGAACGGATCGGCGCCAGCACCTGCGCATCGGCCTGGCGGAACGCCTCCGCGAGGTCGTCCGGCGTGGTCCGGCCGTACTGGGTGCTCTCGACGTAGCGGCGGCCGACGTCCATGGCCTGTTCCACCGCCGCCCGCCGGGCCGGGTCGGCCTCGCCGGCCAGCAGGGCCTGGATCCCGGCCTTGATCTTCTCCCAGACCCGGGGCACGCCGAAGAAGGCGGTCGGGTGCACCTCACCGACCGCCTTGATCAGCTGCTGCGCGTCGGGGCAGAAGTGCACGTGCCCGGCCGTGCTGACCGGCAGGTAGATGCTGAACATGCGCTCCGCGATGTGGGCCAGCGGGAGGTAGGAGACCCACCGGACGTGCGGGGTGACGGTGCCGCCCAGCTTCGCGGCGGCCACCTCGTAGAGCACGCAGTGGTGGGTGAGCAGGACTCCCTTGGGGTTGCCGGTGGTCCCGGAGGTGTACAGCAGGGTGACCGGGTCCCCGGGGGCGAGCGCGGCCACCCGCCCGGTCACCAGCTCCGGGTCCGCGGCCAGCCGCTCACGGCCCAGCGTGACGAAATCGTCCCAGGTCAGGTACTGCTCCCCCGCCGGGCACGCGCTCGCGTCCCGGACGATGATCGTGCTCAGGCCGGGCAGGCTGGCCAGCACGGGCTGCCACCGGGCCAGCTGGTCCGCTCCGTCCAGCACGGCGATCCGGGCCGCGCAGTCCCCGGCCACGAAGCCCACCTGCTCGGCGGCCAGGGTGGCGTAGAACGTGACCGGGACCCCGCCGGCGTGCACGGCACCGAAATCCGCCAGCACATGCTCGGTCCGGTTGGGCATCATGATCGCCACCCGCTCGCCGGGGGCGAGGCCGAGCGCGATGAAGCCGGCCGCCAGTTCCAGCGCCTGCTGCCGGGCCTGCGCCCAGCTCAGGGTCGCCCAGCCAGCCGGACCGGAGCCGCCGGGCCGCGCCGCCGGGCTGGCCTGGGACAGGGCGGGGTCGTCCGGGAACTGCTCCGCGGTCTCCCGGAGCTGATCACAGACCGTCCTGCCCCGGATCGATTCCTCGATCTCCGCCCGCTGCCGGAGAACCTCGCTCGTCACCGCTCACCTCCGCGTGATAGGCCCGGCCGGGCCCGGCTTTCACCGAATGGCACCACGTCCCCGCGCCGGCCGCAAGATGATGCCCGATTAGAGTGCGTCCCATGACCATCTCCGCTGATTTCCGGCTGACCCAGTACGCGTCCGGCGGGGGCTGCGCCTGCAAGATCCCGCCGGGTGAGCTGGAGCAGGTCGTCGCGCAGATGCTGGCCGCGCCGGTGCCCCCGGGCCAGCCCGCGGTGCAGCGCATCGACGCCGACCTGCTCATCGGGGTGGAGAACGGCGACGACGCGGCGGTCGTGCGGATCAGCAACGGCCAGGCGATCGTGGCCACCGCCGATTTCTTCGGCCCGGTGGTGGACGACGCCTACACCTTCGGCCGGATCGCCGGCACCAACGCGCTGTCGGACATCTACGCCGTCGGCGGCACGCCGCTGGTCGCGCTGAACCTGCTCGGCTGGCCGCGGGCCAAGCTCCCCTTCGAGCTCGCCGGTGAGGTGCTGCGCGGCGGGCTGGACGCCGCCCGGCACGCGGGCTGCCTGCTGGCGGGCGGCCACAGCATCGACGATCCAGAGCCCAAGTACGGCATGGCGGTGACCGGCCTGGCCGACCCGGATGCGCTGCTGCGCATCGACGCGGGCCGGCCGGGCTGCCGATCAGCCTGACCAAGCCGATCGGCAGCGGGGTGCTCAACGCCCGGCACAAGGCGACCGGCGAGGTGCTAGCCGCACGCGATCGAGGTGATGACCACGCTCAACGCCGAGGCCAGCCGGGCCGCGCTGGCCGCCGGGGTGCGCTGCGCCACGGACGTGACCGGCTTCGGGCTGCTCGGCCACCTGTTCAAGCTGGCCCGGGCGAGCGGCGTGTCCGCCGTGCTGGATCACGCGGCGGTCCCGCTGATCGAGGGCGCCCGGGAGGCGGTGGCGGCCGGCTTCGTGCCCGGCGGCAGCCGCCGCAACCTCGACTGGGTCGCGCCGCACACCGATACCGGCGGGCTCAGCGAGGAGGATCTGCTGCTGCTGGCGGACGCCCAGACCTCGGGCGGCCTGCTGATCGCGGGCGAGATCCCCGGCGCCCCGGTGATCGGGGAACTGATCCCGCCGCTGGCCAGCACCCTGATCCTCCGCTAGGCCTACCCGCTAACCCGCCGCCGCCTCGCCGGTGGCTACCATCTGAGCTGGGAGATCGTGTCGTAGTCGGTGGCGGAGTACCCGACCAGGCCGTCGGAGAGCGCGAAGATCCACTCGGCCACGCCGAGAGACAGGGCGAGCCGGCTGCAGCGCGCGCAGAAGTGGGGATCTTCCAGGCGGACCGAGTCGTCGGGCGCGAGCCGCACATAGACCAGCTTCGCGCCCTGCAGCGTGCGCCAGCCCTCCCCCTGGCGGGCCAGCGAGATCGCTCGCTGCTCGGCGTGAGTGCGGCAGTGATCATGATTGCCGTACTCCGCGACCTTGCAGTAGCAGTGGTCCTCGCCGGGAAAGGGGACCCCGTTCGTTCCCCAGCCCAGCAGGCTGCCCTCGGCCATCAGCACCGCCGCGTGCCGCGTCCGGGCGTGGGAATCACGGGCCAGTTCCGCCGCCCGTTCCACCATCTGCTGCGCTACCTGGCTGTCCTGGCGGTTCAGCGGCCGCCGCTGGGGCTCTGGACCAGGTGGCACGTTATCTCCTCGCGGCAAGGCCGGGTTGGCGTCATCAGGCCGAAGACGACTGTAGCGGCCGGGCCGCGGCAGGCGAGTGGCCGCCCCATGCCGCTGGCCTCTGCGGGCGCGGCCACCCCGACGTAGGCTCGTGGGCAGGGCGACGTCGCGGGAGGCGGTCATGACCTCGAGGACAGCACGGCGCCGGGTGCTGCGCGTCACGGTCCCGGCCGGGCCGGGCGGCCAGGCCACCGCGGATCCGCGCGCGGACCTGCTGGCCGTCGAGGAACCGCTCGAGATCCGGGTCGGCGGGCAGCCGCTCGCGGTGACCATGCGCACCCCCGGTCACGACATCGACCTGGCGGCCGGCTTCCTGGCCACTGAGGGCGTCATCGACGCCGCCGGTGACCTGTCCCAGATCAAGATGTGCGACGACAACGTGGCCGACGTGACGCTGGCCCCCGGGACCGTGCTGCCCATGGAACGGCTGCACCGTAACTTCATCACCTCCAGCGCCTGCGGCGTGTGCGGCAAGGACAGCATCGACGCGATCCGGATCCGGGCCCGCTACGACGTGTCGGCCGACCAGGTGCGGCTGGACCCCGCCGTGCTGGCGGCCCTGCCGGACCGGCTGCGGGCCGCCCAGCGGGTGTTCGCCAGCACCGGCGGCCTGCACGCGGCGGGGATCTTCACGCGCCGCCGGGGACCTGCTGGTGCTGCGCGAGGACGTCGGCCGGCACAACGCCGTGGACAAGGTGATCGGCTGGGCCCTGCGGGACGGGCGGCTGCCGCTGACCGGGTGCGTACTGCTGGTCAGCGGCCGCGCGTCGTTCGAGCTCACCCAGAAGGCGCTGATGGCCGGGCTGCCGGTGCTGGCCGCGGTGTCCGCGCCGTCGTCGCTGGCGGCCGAACTGGCCGCGGAGTCCGGCCTGACCCTGGTCGGCTTCCTGCGCGGCTCGTCGATGAACGTCTACAGCGGAGCCGAGCGCCTGACGACGGTGCCCGCGCTCAGCTCACCGCTGCAGCGGCGTTACGCGGCGTTGCCGGCCACGCCCCAGCGGCGCCGGATCCGACCGTTGACCAGGTTGAACAGCACGTCCACCACGACGCCGATGACCAGGATGACCAGGATGATCGAGATCGCCCCGGCCATGTCCGCCTGGTCCTGATCGTTACTGAGCAGGACGCCCAGCGAGGGCTGGCCAAGGATGATCACGACGATCTCGGCCGCGATCAGCCCGTGCCAGCCGAACGCCCAGCCCTGCTTCAGCCCGTTCACGAAGGCGGGCAGGGTGGCCGGCATGATCACGTGCCGGTACAGCGAGACGCGGCGCAGCCCCATGATCTTGCCCGCCCGCAGCAGCAGCGGCGGCAGGAAGTCCGCCCCCGCGATCAGCCCGTTCGCGATGGCCGGCGCGGCGGTCATCACGATGACGAACAGGATGGCCTGGGTGGTCGCCCCGAACAGGATGATGGCGAACGGGACCCAGACGATCGAGGGCAGCGTCTGCAGCGCGGTGATCAGGGATCCGACCGCGGCCCGCAGCGGCTTGATCCGGGACACCAGGGCGCCCACCACCGTGCCGATGACCAGGGCGATCGCGAAGCCGATGACCGCGCGGCGCAGCGTGGTGCCGAGCGCCGACCAGAGCTGGGCGGTGTGCAGCTGGTGCCACAGGTCAGTCAGGGTCGTGGCCGGTCCGGGCAGGATCCCTGACTTGAACCCGCTCAGGTGGATCAGCTGCCAGACGACCAGCGCGAGTAACCAGCGCCAGCAGCTTGGGCCAGGCCGACCGCCCAGATCTTGGCGCCGATGTGCCGCTTGGCCTGCTGCGGCGGGGCCAGTTCCAGCTGGTCCAGGCCGGCCAGGGCCGCGGCCGGCTCGGGCGGGGTCTCAACGGCCATGGCGGACGATCTCCTCACGCAGGCGGTCCTTGATCTTGATCGCGAGCCCCACCGTGTCCGCGGAGTCCATCCCGCGCGGCCGCTCGAAGTCCACCCCGAATTCGCCGATCACCCGGCCAGGCCGGCTGCTCAGCAGCACCACCCGGTCGCCCAGCCGGACCGCCTCGCGGACCTCGTGGGTGACGAACAGGATGCTCAGCTGGCGGCGCCGCCAGATCCCCTCCAGCACCTCGTGCAGCAGATCCCTGGTCATCGCGTCCAGCGCGCCGAAGGGCTCGTCCATCAGCAGCACGTCGGCGTCCTGGGCCAGGGACCGGGCCAGCGCGACCCGCTGCCGCATCCCGCCGGACAGCTGATGGGGCAGCTTGTCCGCGAACGCGCCCAGCTGCACCAGGTCCAGCAGCTCGGCCACCCGCTCGCGGCGCTGGGCTCTGGGCACGCCCGCCGCGCGCAGGGGCATCTCCACGTTCTTCGCCGCGGTCAGCCAGGGGAAGAGCGCCGGCTCCTGGAACATCAGCGCGACCTTGCGGCCGCCGGTGTTCACCTCTCCCGAGGTGGGCGCGTCCAGGCCGGCCACCAGGGACAGCAGGGTGCTCTTGCCGCACCCGGAGGCGCCGATCAGGCAGACGAACTGCCCCGGGGCCACCGAGAGCGACACCCCGTCCAGGGCCAGCAGCGCCGTATCACCCCGGCCGAAGGTCTTGGTCACGTCGGTGATCTCGACGGCCGCTCCGGCCCTGGTCTCGTCCAGCCGGGGGTCAGTCGTCATGGGGGCTCCGGTCAGCTGCCTGAGAGCGGGCTGACGCCCCCGGGATCACTCCCGGGGGCGTCGCACCGCGTGAATCAAGGGTCATGGGCTCACCTGTGGTTGTCCGTCGGCTTTCAGCAGGGCGTTGAGCGGACCTAGGTCGTAGATGCCGTTCAGGTTGACCGGCGTGAGCAGCCCCACCGCCACGGCGTGCTTGGCGTCCGTGGCGAGCGAGGAGGCAATGGGGTCGTTGGTGAAGGTGATCTCCTTGAACGACGCGGCGAGGGGGGCAGACTTCAGGCCCTTGCCGAGCAGCGTGGTCAGCTCCGCGTTGGCCGAGGCCTCCGCGGCGGACGGTGTTGCTGTGGATGTAGTTGTTGGCCTCGATCTGGCCCTTGAGCAGGTTGCTCACCACGGCCGCGTGAGCGGCGAGGAAGGCCTGGGAGACGACGAGGTTGGTGGTGACGAACTTGCCGCCCGGCCACAGGCTGGCCTCGTTGACCAGCTCCTTGCCGCCGTCCTCGACCATCTCGGCGTCGTACGGGGCCAGGCTCCCAGCCGCCCGGCGATCTGGCCCGACTTGAACTCCAGCACCGCGTCGGAGTTCGGCTTGATCGGCGTGACGGCGACGTCGCCGCCGCCGGTCTGGGTGGTGGTCAGGCCGTGCTGCTTGAGGTAGTAGCGCAGCGCCACGTCCTGCGTGTTGCCCAGCGACGGCGTGGCCACCTTCTGGCCCTTGAGCTGGCTGACGCTGCTGATGCTCGGCTTGACCACGAGGGCCGCGCCGCCGGACGCCGCCCCGGAGATGATCTTGATGGCCTTGCCGCTGGACTTCTGCCAGGCGTTGATGGCCGGGTTGGGGCCGACGTAGGCCGCGTCCAGCTGGCCGGCCAGCAGCGCGGTGGTCTCCTCGGTACCGGAGCTGAAGATCGAGGTCTTGAGCGTGACCCCATCGCCCAGGTTCTTGGTGAAGAAGCCCTTGTTGAGCGCGACCAGGGCCGAGCGCATGGGTGATGTTGGCCAGGAGGCCCAGCCGCAGCGTGACGTGCTGGCTGCTGCTGCTGCCGCTGCTACTGCTGCTACCCCCGAGCCGGAGGAGGGCGACGACGACCCGCATCCGACTGCTAGCGCTGTGATCGCTGCGGCTCCGGCAGCAACTACCACTCGTCTCATCTAAGGACCACCTTGTCGATCAGGTAAAGTTTTCGATCAGGTTAGTATGTCGATCTGTTTGATAGGCAAGGCCGATTAAACCATACCCACTGACGGGCGGCGCAAATCCGCGCACGCCAGGCCGGGCCGCGCGATCGAGCCGGCCCTGCGGGCCACGCTGAATCCGCGCATTACACTACGTAAAGTGATCGATCATGTAACCTTGCGTTAACGCTCATGGCTGGCATCGCGTGACCTCCGCTCTCGAGTAGCTGCCTTCATCGCGTGTACGCCAGCTGCCGGCTTCACGATTCGCTACCGTCGATCAGATCAGCGGTCGGAAGACTGCGCGGCGGCTTGTCAGCGATGCCGGACTGACGTCGTGGCGCCGCGGAACTCCTGGTCTCGCGACGGCGGGCGAATACCCGGCTGGCGTCCTGACCGGCCGGGCCGGTTCAGCTGTCCCCCGGGGTTTGGATGTCAACGCCGACCACCGACGGGTATTTTTGCAGGCACGACTCAAGCCGGGCGAGCTGCGCGTTGCTGGCGTTGTCCACCCGGTAGATAACGTCATACAGATTGTCTGAAGCCAGGTGATCGGTCGGCAGTGCTTCCGGCCTGGCCTCAGGGATGTGAGAGCAGGCCGCCCGGACCTTCAGCCGGGTGGCTTTGGTGGTCCCGTCCTTGAACTGGACGACCGCCTCCTGCTTGCCCAGCGCGGCGTCGAACTTGGCGCAGCCGCCCACCCCGGCGGTCAGCAGCAGGGAGCCCGCGATCGTCAGGGCCGCTACGCGTAGATGCACGGTGCACAGCTTACGATCGGTCACGGCCAGCGCAGGCCGAGGGGATCCGGGTACGGTACGGGCAGGAGGAACCATGCGCGGGTGGGTTACCAGCCCCGCCGCTCGTCGCGCCGCGGGGAACGCGGCTCCTACCCGGAGGTAC
The DNA here is from genome assembly GCA_963742055.1 of uncultured Actinomycetes bacterium. GTDB lineage: Bacteria > Actinomycetota > Actinomycetes > Streptosporangiales > Streptosporangiaceae > RYN-230. The sequence goes on from CAVUKT010000041.1 coordinate 108,536, forward strand.
CGATGCCAGGCATGATCGAGGATTATGCGCTCATCGGCGACATGCGATCGGCGGCCCTGATCAGCCGGGACGGCTCGGTGGACTGGCTGTGCGTGCCCCGCTTCGACTCCCCCGCCTGCTTCGCCGCGCTGCTCGGCGACGACCGGCACGGCCACTGGAGCATCGCCCCGGCCGCCGTGGCCGAGGCGGTCGACAACGTGGACGACCCGCCCGGCCCGAAGACCGGCCAGCGCCCGCAGCCGCCAGCCCAGGCCCGGGCCGGGCGAGCCCCAGACCATCTGCGAGGGCATCGAGGTCACCCGGCGCTACCGCGGGGACACCCTGATCCTGGAGACGGAATGGCACACCCCCACCGGCGATATCCGGGTCACCGACTTCATGCCGCCCCGGGACGGCAAGCCGCCGGTCCTGGTGCGCATCGTGGAAGGCCTGTCCGGGTCGGTGGACGTGTCCTGCGTGTTCCGGATCCGCTTCGGGTACGGCCAGGTGACGCCGTGGGTGCGCCGGGCGGACAGCTGCCTGCTGGCGGTGGCGGGCCCGGACTCGCTCTGGCTGGACACGCCGGTCACGCTGACCGGCCGGAGCTTCGCGCACGAGGCCACCTTCACCGTGATGGCCGGCGAGCGGGTTCCGTTCGTGCTGACCTGGGTGCCCTCCCACGAGAGCGCCCCGGACCGGTGCGATCCGCTCCAGGCGGCGGAGGTCACCCAGCGGTACTGGGATGAGTGGGTGTCCCGCTGCACCTACCAGGGGACATACCGGGAGGCGGTAATCCGCTCCCTGATTACGCTCAAGGCGCTGACCTTCCAGCCCACCGGGGGCATCGTGGCCGCGGCCACGACGTCGCTGCCGGAAGATCTGGGCGGGGTCAGGAACTGGGACTACCGCTACTGCTGGCTGCGGGACGCCACCATCACCCTCGAGGCCCTGCTGCGCACCGGGTACACCGGCGAGGCCTCCGCCTGGCGGGCCTGGCTGGCCCGGGCCGTGGCCGGTGATCCGGGCGACGTGCAGATCATGTACGGGGTGGCCGGCGAGCGCAGGCTGGATGAGTGGGAGGCGGACTGGCTGCCCGGCTACGAGAATTCCGCGCCGGTGCGGATCGGCAACGCGGCGGTGAACCAGCGCCAGCTCGACGTGTACGGCGAGGTCATCGACGCGCTGTCGCTCGGCCGGGCGACCGGCATCGCGGTGGACCGGCACGCCTGGTCGCTGCAGCGCGCACTCCTGTCGTTCCTGGAGAAGCACTGGGACGAGCCGGACGAGGGAATCTGGGAGGTCCGCGGCCCGCGGCGGCATTTCGTGCACTCCAAGGTGATGGCCTGGGTGGCGTTCGACCGCGCGGTCACCGCGGTCAAGAACGGCATGAGCGGCCCGGCCGAGCGGTGGCAGGCGATCCGGGACCAGATCCACCGTGAGGTCTGCGAGAAGGGATACGACGCGGAGCGCGGCGCGTTCATGCAGTACTACGGCTCGTCCCAGCTCGACGCGGCGGTCCTGCTGATCCCGGAGGTGGGTTTCCTGCCGCCGGACGACCCCCGGGTCGTGTCCACGGTGCGGGCCGTGCAGCGTGAGCTGATGAGCGACGGGCTGGTGCGCCGGTACCAGCTGGCTGAGGCGGACCCGGGCTCAGCTGAGCCCGGACGGGCTGCCCGGCAGCGAGGGCGCGTTCCTGGCCTGCAGCTTCTGGCTGGCGAACGCGCTGCACATGATCGGCCAGGACGACGAGGCCACCGAGCTGTTCGAGCGGCTGCTGAGCCTGCGCAACGACGTGGGGCTGCTCAGCGAGGAATACGACCCCCGCTACGGACGGCAGGTCGGCAACACGCCGCAGGCCTTCAGCCACGTGCCGCTGATCCAGGCCGCGCTGAACCTGGACCGGCACGCCGGGCGCGCACAGCCGGACGGCGGACGCGGATCCGCCGACCGTCGCCCGGCACGGCGAACGGTGACCGCGGCGCCCCGCCCCGCCGCCGATCCGGGCGACTACCAGGACCCGGGCGACGCCTCGCCTGGCGCGGCCCCGCCGGGACCACGCCCGCACATCCTCGTCGTCAACGGGCGGAAAGTGCGCCAGCCGGTTTTCGTCATCGGTGCTCCGTCCTCCGGCATCGATCTGCTGGCCCGGGCGCTGAAGCGTTCCGCCGGGTTCCACTTCACGCTGGGCCAGCGCTGGGTCATCCCGGTGGTGCAGGCCTTCGCCCGGCGGCCGTCGATCTCCCGGGGGAAGCCGGAGGCGGCGGCCACGGTGCTGCGGGACGCCTTCGCGCAGGCCTGGCAGGTCACCGCCGACTGCTGCCTGGGCTGCACCCAGCAGTGCCGTGAGGCCGGCCGCCTGGACGGCGTCGGGCCGTGCGTGAGCCAGCCGGGGGTCATCCGCTACGGGGACGCCAGCCCGGACCTGATGTACTGCGCCGAGGCGCTGCTCGACGCGTTCCCGGACGCGCGGATCCTGCAGATCATCCGGGACGGCCGGGATGCGGTGGCCGGGATGCTGGCCGATCCGGCGGTGCTGGCCTGGTTCCGGCCGGGATTCGTGGACGTGGACGCCGAGATCCCGCACCCGCTGCTGGGCCTGGAGACCGAGGCCGACCGGGCCGCCTGGCCCGGGCTGTCCATGACGGCCAAGTGCGCGATGCGCTGGCGGGGCACGGTGCGCCAGATGGCGCGGCTGCGCGGCCAGCTGTCCGCCGATCAGCTGGTCACCTTCCGCTACGAGGACGTGGTCCGCCAGCCCGCGGACGCGGCCGCGGCCATCTCGGACTTCCTCTCCACCCCGGTGCACATCCTGGAGCCGGCCGCGCCGGGTCACGCGGCCGCGGCCGAGCCGGGCTCCTGGCGCCGCCTGCTGGTCCCGGCGCAGGCCGCGGAGATCGAGGCCATCGCGGGCGAGGAACTGCGCCGGGTCGGATACGGCGGCTAAGAACAGCACCGAGCGAGAAGGCGTTAGGAGGAACAGGACGTGGATCTGGGCCTGCGTGACCGGGTGTACCTGGTAACCGGCGGCAGCCGCGGGCTCGGCTACGCCGCGGCCGAGGCCCTGGTCGCGGAGGGGGCGCGGGTCGTGGTGAGCGCCCGCGACGGCGGGGCCACGGCGCGGGCGGCCGCGGCCCTCGGGTCCGGGCGGGCGGTGGGGCTGGCCGCCGACAACGCCGACCCCGCCACCCCGGGCCGGCTGATCAGCGCGGCCCGGGAGGAGTTCGGCCGGCTGGACGGCGCCCTGATCAGCGTGGGCGGGCCGCCCGGCGGGACCGCCGCGCAAACCCCGGACGAGGCCTGGCAGGCCGCGTTCGGCAGCGTCTTCCTCGGGGCGGTGCGGCTGAGCCGGGCGCTGGCCGCCGCCCTCACCGAGGGCGGGTCGATCGCGTTCGTGCTGTCCTCGTCGGTCCGGGTCCCGATCGCCTCGCTGGCCATCTCGAACGGCCTGCGCCCCGGCCTGGCCGGGTTCGCCAAGACCCTGGCCGACGAGCTGGGGCCGCGCGGGATCCGGGTGAACGGGCTGCTGCCTGGCTTGATCGCCACCGACCGGATGCGTGAGCTCGGCCCGGCCACTGCGCAGCACGACTGGAGGACATCCCGCTGCGCCGGATCGGCGAGCCGGCCGAGTTCGGCCGGGCCGCCGCCTTCGTCCTGTCCCCCGCGGCCAGCTACCTGACCGGGACGATGCTCCCGGTCGACGGCGGCGCGCTGCGGGCGATCTGAGCGGGGCTGGCGCCGCGCTCCTGCCCGGCGAACTGGGTGTGGTACAGCTCCGCGTACAGGCCGCCCGCCGCGAGCAGATCCGCGTGCGTGCCGCGCTCCCGGACCTGGCCCTCGTCGATGACGAGGATCTGGTCCGCTTCCCGGATGGTGGACAGCCGGTGCGCGATGACCAGGGACGTCCGGCCGCTCAGCGCGGTCTTGAGCGCCGCCTGCACCGCCGCCTCCGATTCGGAGTCCAGGTGCGCGGTCGCCTCGTCCAGCACCACCACGGACGGGGCCTTGAGCAGCAGCCGCGCGATGGCCAGCCGCTGCTTCTCCCCGCCGGACAGCCGGTAGCCCCGGTCCCCCACGACCGTGTTGAGGCCGTCCGGCAGCGCGGAGATGAGGTCCCAGATCTGCGCGGCCTGGCACGCGGCGATGAGGGCCGCCTCGGTGGCCTCCGGCCGCGCGTAGCTGAGGTTGGCCCGGATCGTGTCGTGGAACATGTGCGCGTCCTGGGTGACCACGCCCACCGTGTCGTGCAGCGAGTCCAGGGTCACGTCGCGCAGGTCCTGCCCGCCGATGAGCACCGCGCCCTGGTCCGGGTCATAGAGCCTGGACACCAGGTGGGTGATCGTGGTCTTGCCGGCGCCGGACGGCCCGACCAGCGCGGTCAGCTGCCCGGGCGGCGCGGTGAAGGTCACCCCGCGCAGCACCGGCTGGGCGGCACCCGCGTGCTCGGGCGCAGGGAGCGCGATCGACTCCAGCGAGGCCAGCGAGACCTCGCTCGCGGCCGGGTAATGGAACGAGACGTTGCGGAAGTCGACGGCCGGCGCGGAATCAGGCGGGCCGCCCGCGGCTGAGGTGCCGCGCGGCCGGGGTCGTGGCGCGCAGCGCGACGGCGCCGGGCTTCTCCTGGATCAGCGGCTTGAGGTCCAGCACCTCGAAGACCCGGTCGAAGCTGACCAGCGCGGTCATCACGTCCACCTGGACGTTGGACAGCGCGGTGATCGGCCCGTAGAGCCGGGCCAGCAGCGCGGTGAGCGCGACCAGCGTGCCGATCTCGAAGATGTGGTGGATGACCAGCGTCCCGCCCAGCCCGTAGACCACCGCGGTGGCCATCGAGGCCAGCAGGGTCAGCGCGATGAACAGGGTGCGAGCCGTACATGGCGGTGACGACGCCGATGTCCCGGACCCGGGCCGCGCGCCCGGCGAACACGTCGCTCTCCTGCTCCGGGCTTGCCGAACAGCTTGACCAGCATCGCGCCGGCCACGTTGAACCGCTCGGTCATGGTCGAGCCCATCGCGGCGTCGAGCTGCATGGACTCGCGGGTCAGCCGCTGCAGCCGCCGGCCGACCAGCCGGGCCGGGATCACGAACGCCGGGATCATCGCCAGCGTGATCACCGTCACCAGCCAGGACAGGCTGAACATGGCGATCAGCACCAGGATCAGGGTCAGCGCGTTGGACACGATCGAGGACAGGGTCGAGGTGATGGCCTGCTGCGCGCCGATGACGTCGCTGTTCAGCCGGCTGACCAGGGACCCGGTCTGGGCCCGGGTGAAGAAGGCGATCGGCTGCCGCTGGACGTGCGAGAACACCTCGGTGCGCAGGTCGTAGATCAGGCCCTCGCCGATCCGGGCCGAGTACCACCGCTGGGCGAAGGACAGCAGCGCGCTGACCAGGGCGAGACCCGCCACGATCGCGGCCACCGCGATGACCACGCCGTTCGTTCCCGGCCAGGATGCCCTGGTCGATGAGGGTCTTCAGCAGCAGCGGCACCGCGACCGTGGCCACGGCGGCGAGCGCGTTCATGCCCAGGAACAAGGTCAGGTCCCAGCGGTAGGGCCGGGCGTAGGACATGATCCTGCGGACCGTGCCCGGCTTGATCCGCTGCTGGGTGACCGAGGGGTCCCGGTAAAACGAGCGCATGGCCTGCCAGCTGGACGCGTTCATGAGCCGGGCAACCTCCTCGAGGCCGCAGATCTTCCCCGGTCAGCTGAGGGCGAACGCTAGCCCGGGGACGACCTCCGGATCCCCCCGCTCGCCGCTACGCGCCGAACGCCGGGTCGGGGCCCGCTGCGCGCCAGCCCGGGTACAGCTGGTTCCCTGACGCGCGCTCAGCCTCAGGCGGGCGCGCTGCAGCGCGGCCTGGGTGCGGCGCTCCGCGGCGGCCTGCTCATCCAGGGTACGGCCGGGCGCCTGCTGGAGCAGTTCCTTGGTGGCCCGGGCCACCGCGGGCTCGACGGCGAGCAGCGCCGCGACCAGGTCACCGACCGCGCCGTCCAGTTCCGCCCCGGGCACCACCAGCTCGGCCAGGCGCAGCGCGGCCGCCTCCGCGGCCCCGACGGTGCGGCTGGTCAGGCACAGCTCGAGCGCCCGGGGCAGCCCGACGATGTTGACCAGCGGTTTGGTGCCGGTCAGGTCGGGCACCAGGCCCAGCGCGGGTTCTTTCATGCACAGCTGGGCGTCGTCGGCCAGCACCCGCAGGTCACAGGACAGCGCGAGCTGGAACCCGGCTCCGATGGCGTGACCGCGGACCGCGGCCACCGACACGATGCCCGGGTCCCGCAGCCAGCGGTACCCGGCCTGGCACGCCGGCGATCCACTCGTCGAACCCGGGATCGGCCGGGCTGACCAGGGGATCCTCGCCGGGCACGCCCTCGGGCGTGAACAGGCGCAGGTCTATCCCGGCCGAAAACGAGGGACCGGCACCCTGCACCACCACCACCCGCACCTCAGGCGGGAGCGCCCGGCCGATCGCGGCCAGCCCATGCCACATCCCGGGGGTCATGGCGTTGCGCCGCTGGCTCCGGTCGAGCGTGATGGTGGCGGCCCCGGGAGCAGGCACGCCGACCTCGAAGCGCAGCCCGGCGCGCGCGAGGCCGGCCGGGGCGAGGCCGGCCCGGCCGAGATCTGGCTGTCCGGCCGTCATCCGCCTTCAGTGCTTCGCCCGCGCCTTGCCCCGGGTCGCGCCACCGCGGCCACGCAGCGAGACCCCGTTCTCGGACAGGATGCGGTGCACGAAACCGTACGACCTGCCGGTGGCTGTGGCCAGCGACCGGATGCTCTCCCCCGCGTCGTACCTCTTCTTCAGATCCGACGCCAGCTTGGTGCGGTCGGCACCGGTGACCCTGGTGCCTTTCTTGAGGGTCTCGGTCACGCGTACCTCCCGTGAACTGAAGTGACCGCTGCGTTACGTCTCCCGCCATGATCACTCATCAGAGCGGGATCGGCTACCCACATCCAGGTAAGTGATCACTTCTTTTTCGCCCATCCCCGGGTGGCCGGTCACGCTAGGGCGACGAGGTCGGCCAGGCCCTCATTCCAGGTGTCTTCCACGCCGTCAGGGAGCAGGATGACCCGCTCCGGGGCGAGCGCCTCGACTGCCCCCTCATCGTGCGTGACCAGCACGATCGCTCCCTGATAACGCCGCAGCGCGCCGAGGATCTCTTCCCGGCTGGCCGGGTCGAGGTTGTTGGTCGGCTCGTCCAGCAGCAGCACGTTCGCACCGGAGACGACCAGGAGGGCGAGCGCGAGCCTGGTCTTCTCCCCGCCGGAGAGCACCCCGGCGGGCTTGTCCACCGCGTCGCCGGAGAAGAGGAACGAGCCGAGGATGCGCCGCTGCTCCGGGTCCAGCAGATGCGGCGCGGCCGTGCGCATGTTCTCCAGCACCGAGCGGTCGTTATCGAGAGTTTCGTGCTCTTGGGCGTAGTAGCCGAGCCGCAGCCCGTGCCCGGGGCTGACCTGCCCGGTGTCCGGTTTTTCCGTGCCCGACAGCAGGCGCAGCAGCGTGGTCTTGCCCGCCCCGTTCAGGCCGAGCACCACGATCCGCGAGCCCCGGTCCACGGCCACGTCAACGTCGGTGAAGACCTCGAGTGAGCCGTACGACTTGGACAGGTCCGTCGCGGTCAGCGGGGTCTTGCCGCACGGCGCCGGCTCGGGGAAGCGCAGCCGCGCGACGCGCTGCGGGGCGCGCTCGGCCGACACCCCGGCCATCAGCCGTTCCGCCCGGCGCTGCATGCTCTGCGCGGCCTTGGCCTTGGTCGCCTTGGCCCGCATCTTGTCCGCCTGGGACGACAGCACGGCGGCCTGCCGGGACGCACTGGCGTTCTCCCGGCGGCGCCGCCGCGCGTCCGTCTCCCGCTGCTGCAGGTACGCCGACCAGCCCAGGTGGTACATGTCCAGCGTGGTGGTGTCGGAGTCCAGGTGGAACACCTTGTTCACCACCACCTCGAGCAGCGCGGTGTCGTGGCTGATCACCACCAGGCCGCCGCGGAACGCCTTCAGGTGGTCGCGCAGCCACGCCACCGAGTCGGCGTCCAGGTGGTTGGTGGGCTCGTCCAGCAGCAGGGTCTGCGCGTCCGCGAACAGGATCCGGGCCAGCTCGACCCGGCGGCGCTGGCCGCCGGACAGGGTGGCCAGCGGCTGGGCCAGCACCCGGTCGGGCAGTCCCAGGCTGGAGGCGATCGACGAGGCCTCGGCCTCCGCGGCGTACCCGCCGAGCAGGGAGAGCCGTTCTTCCAGCTGGCCGTAGCGGCGCACCGCGGCGTCGCGCCGCGCGGGCCGGCCGTCGGACATCTGCTCTTCGGCGGCCCGCATGGCCGCGCGCAGCTCATCCAGCCCGCGGCCGGACAGCACCCGGTCCAGGGCCAGGCCCTCCATGTCCCCGGACCGCGTGTCCTGCGGCAGGTAGCCGATGCTCGACGTGCGCCGCACGCTGCCCGCCGCCGGGAGCGCCTCACCGGCGAGCACCTTGGCCAGCGTGGTCTTGCCCGCGCCGTTGCGGCCCACCAGCCCGATCTTGTCGCCCGGGGCGATCTGGAAGCTCGCGTCAGCCAGCAGCAGCTGCGCGCCCGCGCGCAACTCCAGGCCGGTCGCGGCGATCACCAGGCACCACTCCAAACGAGGATCGGGGGAAGAAGCGGCACGGCCGCGGGCCCGTATCCCAGGGTACCTGGCGCCCGCCACGAACCCGCTCGTCCAGGACCCGGTCGCAGCCCTCCCCGGCCGCCGCGCACCTCCCCGGCCGGCTGGCATCGCAGTAGGCTGCAGCACGGCGTTCCGGGCGGGCGCGGGCATTCCGGATGGGGGCATGAGATGGAGCCAGCTGTGACGGTCACCACCGTCCCCGAGCGCCCGACGGCCGTCGTCGCGGCCGTCACCACCTGGCAGGACTTTCCCTCGCAGTGGAAGCCCATGCTGGACCAGGTGTACGCCTGCCTGAGCAGGCACGGCAGCGCCGGGCAGGGCTGCAACATCATGCTCTACCAGGACGCCACCCCGCATGTGGAGGTCGGCGTTGAGCTGATCGCGCCCTGTGTCCTGGACAGCCCGGTCATCAGGTCCGCGCTGCCCGCGGGCCAGGCGGCCATGACCGTGCACCGCGGCCCGTACGGGGAGCTCGGGCGGGCCCATCAGGCGGTGGCGCAATGGTGCGCCGCCGCGGCCTGGAGCTGGCCGGCCCGCGCTGGGAGATCTACGGCGACTGGCGCGAGGATCCGGCGGACCTGGAGACCGAGGTGTACTACCTCCTGCAGGTGACCGTCCTCGCCCTGGGCAATGCCAGCGCTGGCCATGGCGGTCACCCCTGTGATTAAGGCTGGCGTTAGCCGTCGTCGCGGCAGAGGCAGAAGGGGTCGGCCGGCCGGGTCGAGGAGCACCCGGACGTTCTCCTGTGGCTGGGCCGAAGCCTCACCGCGGAAAGCCACGCGCGGCCAGGTCGGTGGCAGGGTTGATGACCCAGTGATTGGTCCGGCAAGCGGTCGGCGAAGGTGGTTTCTGTTTCTTCCGACGAATCTGAACCCGACCGACCGGCAGACGCCGTTGGAGGGGGCGTTCGTTACCGCCGGAAAAGGCGTGCACCAGCCCCCAGCGGTCCTGGTCGCGGGCCAGCGCGAGCAGCATATGGACGGCTGACTTGGCGATCCCGTGTCCCTGGAATTCTGGCCGCACCATCCAGCCGATCTCCGACATCGGCGTCGCCGGACTCATCGTGTGACCACAACGCCACCGAGCCGGCCACGACCTCAGGGCCCGCTCCCATCGGGAATGATCATCTTGATCCACGCGGTCATCCGCGGCCGCCTGCCTGGACATCGCGGGCGACCTTCGCCTCGATGCCCTCGCGGGGCAACGGGCCGCCGAGCACGGCCATCATGACCGGGTCGCACCGCATCCGCACGTAGGCACTGACATCGCCCAGCTCAACATCGCGCAACCGCACCCTGCACCTCCCTGGCCCCTCCGGAGGGTCGCCTGCGGACAGTCAGCGGATGGCCAGCACCATGCGCCGCGCTGGGCCGAACTCAGTGTCGGTGACGCCGCAGTCGATGAAACCGGCGGCGGTGTAGAACCCCAGCGCGTGAGCGTTGGCGGTCACTTCCAGCCGCTCCGCACCCCGCGCCCGCACGGCATCGGCGATGCGCGCCGACGAGGGCCGTGGCAATCCCGCGTCTCATCCAGCCCGGGTCCACGAACAGGTCTTCCAGTTCGAAGACGCGGCCGGCCTGGGCCCAGGTGGCGAAGCCGACGAGCGATCCATCTTCTTCCGCGACGTGAGTGCGGCCCTCGGCCAGTCCGCCGCGCCCCAGCATCAGGTACCCCGGATGGGCCAGCAGGTTGTCGCGGTCGCCCGCATTGGACAAGGACGCGTTGCGATAGACGTCCGACGCCGCGGGAAGATCGGCAGGCACTCCAAGCCGGATCATGGCCCCAGCATATGGACGTGGCCGCGGCGCGGACGGTCATGGATCAGGCGTGCTGGCCCCGGCGAGGTCAAATTTGTAGGCCAGCCCGGTCTGGGTCTGGAGTACGTGCAGCGGGCCGGTGCCCGTCCAGTAGGCGGCCTGGAAGAAGAGCCCGTCGGTCGCCACGATCCACAGTCCTGAGCCATCCGCCGCCCAGCGCGCGGAGACGACGTCGCTGGAGCCCGCCGGGAAGGCCCCCGGCACGGCAGGAAGCGTCGCCACCGGAATCGGCCGGCCCGGAACCCGGACCATCGTGCGGGCGCTGAGGTCGGCGACGTAGACGTTCGTGCCCGTGGTCTCGCCCTGCTGATCGATGGTGTCGAGCGGAAGCGCGAGATGCTGGCCCGCCGGGTCGAAGTCCGGCGTGTCGCCGGGATTGAGGGCCGTGTGCGGCGGCAGGCCGATCTCGGTGGCCGGGCCGCCCCGCAGGCTGGTGATGTGCAGCGGGCAGCGGGTCGTGCAGAACGCGGGCTGCCAGGCCACGTGGCCGGCGTCGGCGCCGGCGATGATCGCGTCCTGCGGGATGCCGGACGGCCGGGCGCGGCCGTCCGGTCGGGTCGATGAGCGTCAGGGCCCGGGAAGGGTCCTGCACGAGCAAGCCAGCGACGGTGGCCGCGACCAGGACCCGGTGACCGAGATGAAGCGCGCCGGACATCCGGTGGCCGGCCTCATCGATAAGCCAGGCCGGGCTGGCGGCCGGCCCGTTACCCCAGGGCGGGCCGGCGCGCTCAACCCAGATGCCGCGGCGATCCGGTGCCACAGCCAGGTAGTTCGCCTGGCCGATTACCCGCGGGGCGCCGGCCCCCGACCCGGTGACCGGGATGAAGACAACCACCCCGACATCGGCCAGGCCTGCCGAGCCATGGCTGGATATGAGCGTGACCACGCCGCCCGCGACCGAGGCGACCTGCTGCACGGCGGGATCGGGACCAAGCGGATCGCGTGCGGCGATACTGCCCGGCCATACGTCCGCCAGGGATGCCTGGGCCTGCTGGCCGACGCTGAGCAGCTGCAGCCCGTCGCCGCCAAGAAACAGCAACGCGGGCCGCGCGGTGCCCGGCCGCAAAGGCGTCCCGTGAAAGATCGGCGGTACGGCCAGCGCCACCGGTGACGGTGAACCGCGGGGCGTGTGGTGACGCGGGTGGCTGGACCCGCCCAGCGCCAGATGAACAGCGACGCCGCCGGCGATCAGCACGACGGCCAGGCCCGCGATCAGCCACCCGCGGACCGGATTGCGATGATCGGGATCACGGCCACTGCGGATGACGTCGAAGGCCGGCCCGTCAGGCACAAACTCAACGTATCAGCGCCGCAACGCCCTGAGGCGTACCCAGGCTCTCGCGCAGCGGCGGGACGGCGTCCGGGCGCGACCGGACAGACGCGGGCGTCCTGTCCCCGGCGGCCCTTCCCCCGCGCGGGGGGACGCGCGCCTGGGTGAGGCCGCTACGTACAGTTGCGCGGTACGGCGCGACGAGTCCGTGGCGGCAGCGGCCCGGCACGTCCCGTATCTGCAAGCGGAAGGATTCCGCCGATGGCCGGACTGGAACGGCGGGAAGGTCATTTTCCGGATCGCGCACCGGGCAGCAGAAATGGTCAGATCAGCCAGCTCATCGAGGCTGCTTACGGAGCCCTGCCGCAGCGGCGCGGCGAAGGCACGCCGCTGGCCTGGGGCCATCCGGCGGTGGCCCGGCTGAGCGGCCATCTGCGCCAGCGATGCAGCGAACCGTGTACCGGCCGCAGGCGGCTCGGCGAGCGGACCTGCACCTGCTCCGGGAATGGCCGTGCGCACGCCCGTCGCGCCCGGATGGGCGCTCCGCCTGCTGCACGGCCACCTCGCTGGCGACGGACGCCGCCGGAGGCCGTCGAGCACGAGCCGTGCAGGGCTGGTTGGACCACGTGACCTGGATGGCTACCGGCCCCGGAGCGGGCGCTGGTGGCCTGGATGGACGAGCGGCTGACCACGGGAGCGCGAGCATCTGGCCCGCGGCTACCGTCGCCGCGCTGTCCGGGCACCGCGCTCGCCCCGCATCCGCGCGGACCGCACACCGGCTGGCCTGGCCGGTTGGCGTTCCGGCTGGCACGCGGTCTGGGACGGTGTGCTCGACGGCATGGACTCGCGGCCCGGCACCGCCCGCCCTGATTGAGCCAGCAGCGGCGCAGGTGCCAGGCGAGTGGCCTCCTCACCCTGTGGCGGGCACGATAGGGAGGTGACCGACCGCGCGATGGTGAGCCGCTGGCTGGCAGGTTACGAGGCGGCCTGGCGGGCCCCCGGCACCGGCGGCCTCGCCGATCTGTTCGCTGGCGACGCCACCTATCGCCAGTCCCCCTACGAGCCACCGGTAACCGGCCTGGACGCGATCGGCCGGATGTGGGATGAGCAAAGGGAAGGGCCCGGCGAGGTCTTCACCCTGGCCACCGAAATCCTCGCCGTGGACGGCCCCACGGCCGTGGTCCGGGCCGAGGTTCGTTACGGGGACCCACCTCGCCAGGAGTACCGCGACCTGTGGGTCATCAGGCTCGGCGCGGACGGCCGCTGCAGCTGGTTCGAGGAGTGGCCCTTCTGGCCCGGCCGCCCCTATTCCGCCCGCGAGACCGGCCTGCGCCGGGCTGCGCACCGGCCTGTCGGAGGCTGACGGGTGCCCGGGGTAGCATCCGGTGTCGTGGCTGAGCCGGATGTGGTCCGCAGATTCAATGTCGGGATCCCGTTGCGTGAGGGCATCACGCTCGCGGCCGATCTGGTCCTGCCGGCCAGGCTGCCCGCGCCCGCGGTGGTGATCCGCACGCCGTACGGCAGAGTCAGGTGCCCCGCAGTCGAAGCGTGCGGCCGGGTTCGCCCGGGCCGGTTATGTGTCGGTGTTCGCCGACGTGCGGGGCCGGGGTGACTCTGACGGCGTGTTCCAGCCCTACCGCAACGACGGCCCGGACGGGGCCGAGGTCATCGCGTGGGCCGCGGCGCAGGAATGGTGCACCGGCGACGTCGCGACCTGGGGGGCCAGCTACGGCGGCCGGATCCAGTGGCTGACCGCGCTGCAGCACCCGCCCGCGCTGCGCGCCATGGTGTGCCTGGTGACGCCCAGCGACCCGTTCGTGGAACACCCCACGGGGTTGCCCACCCCGATGCACATCAACTGGCAGCGGTTCACCGATGGCCGGATGCCGCAGTTCCGCGACGACGTGGACTGGATGGCGGTGTACCGGCACCGTCCCTGCGACCATGGACGAGGCGGCCGGATTCATCTCGCCCAACTGGCGTGCGGAAATACAGCACCGGACCCTGGATGAATGGTGGGAGCCGGTCCGCTACCAGCACCGCATCGGCGAGATCGACGTGCCTGTGCTGCACATCTCCGGCTGGTATGACGACGAGGAGATCGGCACGCCGGCCAACTTCGCCGCCATGGTCGCCGCGGGGCGGGCGGGCCAGCGGCTGCTCATGGGCCCGTGGGGGCACGCCGTGAACACGACCCGGACCCTCGGCGAGCTCGACTTCGGCCCGGACGCGCTGATCGACCTGGACGGCCACGTCCACGCCTTCCTCGATGAGCACGTCAAGGGCATCCGCCCGGAGCCGCCGCCCGCGCCGGTGCGGATCTTCGTCATGGGCGCCAACGAATGGCGCGACGCACGGCCTGGCCGCCCCCCGGCGCGGCGTCCGCGGTCCTGCACTTTTCCAGCCGCGGTCAGGCCAACAGCCGGTTTGGCGACGGCAGGCTGGTTCCGGCGGCGGTCACGGCCGACGAGCCGCCGGACGAGTGGATCCATGACCCAGCCGGCCGGTGCCTTTCATCACCGCCGCGAGCAGCGCGCAGATCGGCGGCCCGGATGACTATCTCGGGGTCGAAAGCCGGGGCGATGTGCTGGTGTTCACCAGCGATCCGCTGGCCGGGCCCCTCGAGCTCATCGGGCCGGTCAAGGTGATCGCCCATGTCGCCACCTCGGCCGCGGACACCGACATCACGGCCAAGCTCGTGGACGTGCATCCTGGGGACTTCGCGCAGCGGCTCTGCGACGGCATGGTGCGGCTGCGCTACCGGGACGGATTCGAGCGCGAGCAGGCCGTGGTGCCTGGCCAGGTGTACGAGGTCGAGATCGCGATGTGGGACACCTGCGTGCGGCTGCCCGCCGGGCACCGTCTCCGGGTCGAGATCGCCTCGTCGGCCTTCCCCAAATACGAGGTCAACCTGGGCACCGGCGGGGACATGATCACCGAGACCGGCGGCGTGGCCGCCACCAACCGGCTCTGGCACACACCGTCCCGCCCGTCACGGCTCATCCTGAATTAGCCGCGCGGGCGGGCCAGCCGAGCCCGGCGGGGCGGGGCAGCGGGACGGCCCGGGCGGGACGGGGGGCGGCGGTCAGGGCGCTGGAGCGGGCTCGGTCAGCTGGATGCGGATGGCCCGGAACATGCGCGGGGTCTCGCGCAGCACCGCCAGCCGGGGATCGGGCACGGTGAGGAACCGGTCCACCGCGACGCCGAAGTACCCGCGCAGCCGCGGGTCGTCGCGCAGCCCGGCCACCGCGCGCCGGTCCCCGCCCAGCACCAGCGCATCCAGCGGCCGGCCGTAGCGGCCGAACACCGCGGCCGCGGTGTCCGCCGCCGCGGCCAGCGCCTCAGCGGCCTGCTTCTCGCGGCGCCGGGCGAACCGCTGCTGTGACTGCCCCCCGGCCGCGCTGCGCCCGTGCACCAGCCGCGACCCGACCTTGGACGCGGCGAGACGGGGCGGCGCGCCCGCGAACACCCCGGCCGCGTAGCCGCCCAGCCGGACCAGCAGCACGCCCACCGTGCGGTCGGCAGCCGCGTGGGCCGCGATCACCCGGGCCGCCTCGTCCGGATCCTGAGCCGGCGCCCAGCCCGGGCACCGGAGGGAACGGGGCGTGGCATCGGGCGACCGCCCCGTCCGCCGCGGCGAACACGACCGCCGCGCCCGGCTCCCCGGCGGCGGCCCCGCGTCCCCCGGGCCCGACCGCCCGCGGCCGGCGGACACCGGCCGCCCGGGCCGCACGCCGACTACGCCGTGCCGGTCGCCGAAGGACGCGATCCAGCCGGGGAAGCGCTCCGGGGCCACGTCGATCCAGCGGGCGATGGGGCCGCAGATTCACTGAGCATATGGTTAAGGGTATTCCGCAACATCGTTAGACAAAAGGTTAACGACCAGCCGGGAGGCCCGTGACGCTGAACCAGCTTCGCACCTTCCTCGCCGTCGCCGAGACCGGCTCGGTGCGCGCCGCGGCGCAGGACCTGGTGGTGACACAGGCGGCGGTCTCCGCCTCGCTGGCCGCGCTGCAGAAGTCGCTGGGCGTGGCGCTGCTCGAGCCGGACGGCCGCGGCCTGCGGCTGACCGCGGCCGGGCAGGCGTACGCGGGTTACGTCCGCCGCGTCCTGGGCCTGCTGGACGAGGCCGGGCGGGCGGCCGCGGCGGCGGCGGATCCGGAGCGCGGGCGAGCTGCGCATCGCGGCGGTGACCACGGCGGCCGAGCAGATCCTGCCCGGGCTGCTCAGCGGCTTCCGGACCCGGTATCCCGCAGCTGGGGGTCCGGCTGGAGGCGGGGAACCGGGACCGGGTCCGGGGCCTGCTCGACCGGCATCAGGTGGACCTGGTGCTCGGCGGCCGCCCCGAGCCGGGCTGGGACGTCCAGGTGCTCGCCGTCCGGGCGCACCAGCTCGTCGTGGTGGCCGCGCCCGGCCTGGCCGCCACCGCGGACCCGCGGCGACCGCCGACCTGCTGCCCTGGCTGGCCCGCCAGGCCTGGCTGCTGCGCGAGCCCGGTCGGGCACCCGGGCCGCCACCGACGCGCTGCTGGCCGAGCTGGACATCGCCCCGCTCACCCTGATGGTGGGATCCAACGGCGCGATCCGCGAGTCGGCCAGCGTGGGCCTGGGGGTCACCCTGATCTCCCGCGACGCGGTCGCGGCCGAGCTGGCCGACGGGCGGCTCGTCGCGCTGCCGGTGCCGGGCACCCCGCTGCACCGGGACTGGTATCTGGTGGCCCTCCGGGCCGCGCCCGCCCGGCCCGCCTGCCCCCACGGCCGGCCGCGGCGGCTTCCGTCGCCCCACGTCCTCGCGCGACGGCGGCTTGCCAGGCCGGCCGCAACCCGCCATGCGAGGCACCGGCCAGACTCATTCAAGGAATGACTTGAGATCCGCGTGAAACTCTCAATAGACAGTCGATGAGTCGCGGGGCAGGGTGGCAGGGAGGACAGCGCCGCCCACTCATCGGAGGAACCATGGCCGACCGGCAGGAGCCGCTGGAACGCGGGCGTGCTCCCGTACGCGCAGATGGGCTACTACGAGCCTGACTACGTGCCCAAGCCGACCGACGTGCTGGCCGCGTTCCGGATCTCCCCGCAGCCGGGCGTGCCGCCGGAGGAGGCGGGCGCGGCGGTGGCCGGCGAGTCCTCCACCGCCACCTGGACCGTGGTGTGGACCGACCGGCTCACCGCCTATGAGCACTACCAGGCCAAGTGCTACCGGGTGGACCCGGTGCCAGGCCGCGAGGGCGAGTACATCGCCTACATCGCCTACGACATCGACCTGTTCGAGGAAGGCTCGATCGCCAACCTCACCTCGTCCATCATCGGCAACGTGTTCGGCTTCAAGGCGCTGCAAGGCCCTGCGGCTGGAGGACATGCGGATCCCGCTGGCCTACGTGAAGACGTTCCAGGGCCCGCCGCACGGCATCGTGATGGAGCGCGAGTACCTGAACAAGTACGGCCGGCCCCTGCTCGGCGCGACCACCAAGCCCAAGCTGGGGCTGTCCGCCCGCAACTACGGCCGCGTGGTGTACGAGGCGCTGCGCGGCGGCCTGGACTTCACCAAGGACGACGAGAACATCAACTCCCAGCCGTTCATGCGCTGGCGCGACCGCTACCTGTTCACGATGGAGGCGGTCAACCGGGCCGCGGAGCGGACCGGCGAGATCAAGGGCCACTACCTGAACGTGACCGCGGCGACCATGGAGGACATGTACGAGCGGGCCGAGTTCGCGAAGGAACTCGGCAGCGTGATCATCATGGCCGACCTGACCGTGGGCTACACCGCGCTGCAGTCCATGTCGCGCTGGGCCCGGCGCAACGGGGTCATCCTGCACCTGCACCGGGCCGGGCACGGCACCTACACCCGGCAGAAGAACCACGGGGTCAGCTTCCGGGTCATCGCCAAGTGGTGCCGCCTGATCGGGGTGGACCACATCCACGCCGGGCACCGTGGTGGGCAAGCTGGAGGGCGACCCGTCCATGGTCCGCGGCTACTACGACACGCTGCGCGAATGGCGACGTCCCGCTGAACCTGGGCCAGGGCATCTACTTCGACCAGGACTGGGGCACGATGCCCGGGACCATGCCGGTCGCGTCCGGCGGGATCCACGCCGGCCAGATGCACCAGCTGCTCGGCTACCTGGGCGAGGACGTGGTGCTGCAGTTCGGCGGCGGCACCATCGGCCACCCGATGGGCATCGCGGCCGGCGCCACGGCCAACCGGGTCGCGGTCGAGGCCATGATCAAGGCCCGCAACGAGGGCCGCGACTTCGTCCGCGAGGGCGAGCAGATCCTGGCCGAGGCGGCCAAACACTGCCAGCCGCTGCAGATGGCCCTGGATACCTGGGGTGACATCACGTTCAACTACGAGTCCACGGACACGCCCGACGTCGTGGCCACCCCCACCGCCTGACCACCGGAGCAGCTATGCGGATCACCCAGGGCACGTTCTCCTACCTGCCCGACCTCACCGACGATGAGATCGCCGCGCAGATCCAGTACGCCGTGGACCAGGGCTGGGCGGTAGCGGTGGAGTTCACCGACGACCCGCACCCGCGCAACTTCCTGTGGGACATGTGGGGCCTGCCGATGTTCGAGATCGCCGACGCGGCCGCGGGCATGCATGAGGTCCGCGCGTGCCGGGCCGCCTACCCCGACCACTACATCCGGGTCGTGCGCCTACGACGCAAGCCTCGGCCGGCAGACCACCGCGCTGAGCTTCATCGTGAACCGGCCGGCCAGCGAGCCGGGCTTCCGGCTGGACCGGCAGGAGGGCGCGACCGGCAGATCCGGTACTCGCTGCAGGCTTACGCCGCGGCACGCCCGGCGGGCGAGCGTACGGCCGCAACGGGACCCACGGAGCCGGTGACCCCGGGACCGCCGGCGGATGAGCGCGAGCCGGGCCCGGCCGCAAGCGGTTTCGCCATGCCCCGGCCCGGGCCGGGCCCGGCGCACCGGACCGGCGGCCGCACCGGGCCGGCCGCGGCCGCGGGCGGACGGAGGCCGCGCGACGCCGCTGTCCCCGGCGAGACCGTCGAGCTGGGCGAGGAGCAGCAGGCCCAGCGCCTGTCAGCGATGCTGGAAGAGTTCGACCGGGAGTTCGTCGGGCTGGCCCCGGTCAAGGCCCGGGTCCGGGAGATCGCCGCGCTGCTGCTGATCGACCGGCTCCGGCAGCGGTACGGGCTGACCTCGTCGCGGCCCAGCCTGCACATGTGCTTCACCGGCAGCCCGGGACGGGCAAGACAACGGTGGCCACGCACCTGGGCGGGATGCTCCGCGAGCTCGGCTACCTGCGCAAGGGGCAGCTGGTCAGCGTGACCCGCGACGACCTGGTCGGCCAGTACGTCGGGCACACCGCGCCCAAGACCAAGGAGGTGCTCAAGCGGGCGATGGGCGGCGTGCTGCTCATCGACGAGGCCTACTACCTGTACCGGCCGGAGAACGAGCGGGACTACGGCCAGGAGGCCATCGAGATCCTGCTCCAGTTCATGGAGGCGCACCGGGAGGACCTGGTGGTCATCCTGGCCGGCTACGCCGACCGGATGGACGTGTTCTTCCGGTCCAACCCGGGGATGGCCTCGCGGGTCGCGCACCACATCGACTTCCCCGACTTCACCCTGGATGAGCTGATGCAGATCGCCGAGCTGATGCTGGACCGGGAGCAGTACCGAGCTGACCGGCCTGCCCAGGCGGCGTTCCGCGAGTACGTGGGGCTGCGGATGAACCAGCCCCGGTTCACCAACGCGCGCAGCATCCGCAACGCCATCGACCGGATGCGGCTGCGCCAGGCCCGGCGGCTGGTCGCGGCGGGCGGCACCATCGGCCGGACCTCGCTCGATCAGATCAGCGAGGCCGACGTGCGCGCCAGCCGCGTCTTCGCCGACCAGCCCGCGCCAGCTACCGGGCCATGACCTGGGGCTGCGGCGGAGCCTGCACGGCGGCTCCGGGTCAGGGAAAGCAGCCTCCGCCCGGCGCTCGAGCCGCCGCAGCGTCACTCGCACCATCACGATCGTGGC